>DFBX01000104.1 GCA_002366795.1 Rhodobacteraceae bacterium UBA3069
GTTTTCATCGACGCCGGTGCGCCAGGTGTAGTTCCACAGCCCGCCCCAGTTGCTTTGTTTCTCGAAACAGACGACTTCGGGGATCTCGGCGCTTTTTGCGGCGGCGGATTGGAAGGCGCGAAGCTGGGCGAGGCCGGAGGGGCCGGCACCGATGACGGCGACTCGTTTGGTCATGAACATTCTCCCTGTTGGGCTTTTATGCTGGTATGGACCAATATTGCCAATTGGTTCTATTGGATTGCTTTGGTTTGGCCCAAAAATTTTCTGGTGGTCAATGAATTTTCTTTAGAGGAATATGAGATTCAGAAGGCTTACGGGTCATTTGGCCTATTTTTGAGCGCGAGGTGAAAAAATGAGCGCCGGTTCCCTGGCACAAAGACTGGCTGTCGCGGGGCCCCTGCCGCGGTTGAGCGTGCAGGATCGCGCACCGATCCGGATCGGCGCGCTTGTGCCAATGTCCGGGCCGGAGGAATCCTGGGGGCGGCCAGGCATCGAGGGCTGTCAGATCTGGGTCGATTGGATCAATGCCCATGGCGGCATGATGCTCGGCGGGCGGCGCCATCTTGTGGAACTGGCCGTACATGACAGTGCGGAGGGGCCCGAGGCGACGTTGGAGGTCGCGCGCCAGATGGTCGAGACACAGCGGGTGCGGCTCGTCCTGACGCTGGGCGGCGGCGATATGGCGCTGGCCCTGCCTTATCTGATGCGGCGGCGTATCCTGACCGCGACGCTGTTGCCCTCGGATCTGTCGCCGGATTTCCCCTATCTCATCGCCCCGGCCGAGGTGCACCCGTTCTTCAACGTCACGGGGGTCGATTGGCTGGCCCGGACCCGGCCCGAGGCGACACGCGTGGCGCTCTGCGCGCAAACGGACCTGATGGGGCTGCCATCTCTGGCGACCTACCGCGCGGCCTTTGACGTGGCCGGGCGCGAGGTGGTACGCGAAGTGCATTACAGGGCCGAGGCCGGGGATGCGACGCAGATTGTGGCCCGGATGATGTCGGCAAACCCGGATGTGCTGTGCTGGTGCTCCTCTGCCCCGCCGATGATCGAGCAATTGACCGAAGCCGCCTATCACGCCGGGTTCGAGGGCGAGATTTTGGCCTGTACCTGTGACAATTATCAGGCGCTGATCGCGCGCACCTCGCCCGCCTTCATGGAGCGGTTCACCTTTCAGTTTCCCGATTTCGATGACCCGGCGCTCACGGATACGGGGTTTTTCTTTCGCCGCCCCAAGGCGTTTTTCGACACCTATCTGGCGCGGTTCCCGGGGCAATGGTCGGCGGTGAGCTGGGAATATGCCGCGATTCTGGATCTGTGGCATGAGGCGGTGGAAACGGCGGAGAGCCTTGGCACCGTATCGGTTCTGGCCGCGCTCAAACGCGGGCGGCGGATGCCGCATGCTTTCGGGCTGGCGACTTGGTGGGGCACCGATGTCTACGGTATCGACAACGCGCTGGTGGGCGATTGGCCGGTGGTGGCGATCCGGGATGGCAAGGCGCAGATTCAGGAATTCGGCTCTGTCCTTGGCTGGCTTGAGGCCCATGGCGGGCGGCTGATGGAGGAGCTTGGCGACTTGGGTCAGCTCTGGCATCAGCGCGACAAGCCCGATCTGGAACGGGCGCTGGCGCAGGAGTGACCGGGATGAACGAGAGACATGTGACAGGAGAGACGGATTTGAAGCGGGAAGACACAGCGTTGCGCCAGAACCCCCATGCGGTGAAAGAGCCACGGGAAAAGAACCTTGAGGCCGCCATCGGGCGGCAGGTGCGTGAGTTGCGCAAACGTCAGCGGATGACCGGGGCCGATCTCGCCGCGCAGACGGGGCTGTCGGTGGGGATGTTGTCCAAGATCGAGAACGGGGTGATTTCGCCCTCTCTGAATACGATCTCCGTGCTGGCCCATGCTTTGAAAGTGCCCTTGGTGCAGCTTTTCTCCGGCTATGAGGAGGAGCGCGGGTGTATGCATGTGAAAGCGGGCGAGGGGGTCGAGATCGAGCGTGAGGGCACACGGGCCGGGCATCAATACAGTCTTTTGGGTCATATCGGATCGAACAATTCGGGCGTGGTGGTCGAGCCTTACCTGATCGAGCTGACCGACGCCTCGGATCGTTTCCCGATGTTTCAGCACGAGGGGATCGAGCTTTTGTACATGCTCGAAGGCCGGGTCGATTACCGGCATGGCGACAAAATCTATGCGCTGGAGCCGGGGGACACGCTGCTGTTCGATTCGGATGCGCCGCATGGGCCGGAGGTCATCGTCGAGCTGCCGGCGCGCTATCTGTCGATCATCACCTACCCGCAACAGCGTTGACCTGTTCGCATTCCGCGTAAAATTTCACCGCATCGTCCGATTTTACGGCGGATGTGGTCGGTTTTTGGGCGAAGGGGCCGAACGCTCATGAATTTTCCAATGAGGAGAAAAACTTTCTTGAAGGGAAAATAAGTTCCCCCTAGCTATGGATCAACGGCGCGTGACGCCGATGAACACCGCAATGGAGGAACCTATGTGTGGCATTGTTGGCCTCTTCCTGAAAAAGGATGAATTGCGCCCGCAGCTGGGCGACCTGCTGACCGATATGCTCATCACCATGACCGACCGTGGCCCGGACAGTGCCGGGATCGCGATCTATGGCGATGAGGCGGAAGGCAGCGTGAAAATCACCGTGCAATCGGACACGCCGGAGACGGCGTTCGCCGATCTCGACGCCGCCGTCTGTGCCGTCGTGGATGCGCCGGTGACGATCAGGGTTCTGGACACCCATGCGGTTCTCACCCTGCCGGAGACGGTCGAAAAAGCCGCCGTCGCCTTTCTCGAAGAGCGCGGCCTGCGGATCATGGGCTCCGGCGCGTCGATGGAGATTTACAAGGAGGTCGGCCTGCCGAAAGACGTCGCGCGCCGCTTTGGTCTGCGCGAAATGGGCGGCTCCCACGGCATCGGTCACACCCGCATGGCCACCGAATCTGCGGTGACCACCATGGGGGCGCACCCGTTTTCGACCGCCGACGACCAGTGTCTCGTGCACAATGGCTCGCTGTCCAACCACAACCAGATGCGCCGCAAACTCGCCAAAAAGGGCGTGTTCACCCGCTCGGAAAACGACACGGAAGTGGGCGCGGCCTATATCTCAAGCCGGATCGCGGAGGGGGCCTCTTTGGGCGAGGCCCTGGAAGGTACGCTCACGGATATCGACGGTTTTTTCACCTTTGTGATGGGCACCAGAAACGGCTTTGGCGTCGTGCGTGACCCGATCGCCTGCAAACCCGCCGTCATGGCCGAGACCGACGATTACGTCGCCTTCGCCTCGGAATACCGCGCCTTTGCCGACCTTCCGGGGATCGAGGCGGCGCGGGTCTGGGAACCGGAACCCGCAACTGTTTACTTCTGGGAGCGCTGAGACATGAGCACCACTCTCGATATGGCCACGACCGAATTGCGCGAGGTCAACACCATGCTTCAGACGGCCGCCAAGGCCCATGCGAATGAAAACTATATCATCACCAACGCCCGGGGCAGCCATGCCATGGCCTGTGGTCTCGACGGTCCGCTCACCGTGAACGTCAAAGGTTCGACGGGCTATTACTGCGCCGGGATGAACAAGGACGCCACGATCATCGTCGAAGGCTCCGCCGGGCCGGGTGTCGCGGAAAACATGATGTCCGGCGTCGTGACCATCGAAGGCGATGCCTCGCAATATGCCGGCGCGACCGGCCATGGCGGCCTCTTGAACATCAAGGGCAACGCCTCCTCGCGTTGCGGCATTTCGATGAAGGGCATCGACATCGTGGTGCATGGCAACATCGGCCATATGTCGGCGTTCATGGCACAAAAGGGCAATCTGGTCGTGCTGGGGGACGCGGGCGACGCGCTGGGCGACAGTCTTTATGAGGCACGGCTTTTCGTGCGCGGCACGGTGAAATCTCTGGGCGCGGATTGTGTCGAGAAGGAGATGCGCCCGGAGCATATCGAGATCCTCAAGGAGCTTTTGGAGAAAGCGGGCGCCGACGCCCGGCCCGAAGAGTTCAAACGCTACGGCTCCGCCCGCAAGCTCTATAATTTCAACATCGATCACGCCGACGCATACTGAGGAGCGCGATATGGACAAGACACCGCAAACGGAGCCGCGTCAAAGCTGGACCTTCTCCAATTCGATCAACTCGGAAATTCGCCGCGCCGCCGACACCGGTATCTACGACATCCGGGGCGGGGGCGCGAAACGGCGTGTGCCGCATTTCGACGATCTGCTGTTCCTGGGCGCCTCGATGTCGCGTTACCCGCTCGAAGGCTACCGTGAGAAATGCGAAACCTCTGTCACGCTCGGCATGCGGTTTGCGAAAAAGCCGATCGAGCTGAAAATCCCGATCACCATTGCGGGCATGTCCTTTGGGTCCCTGTCCGGTCCTGCAAAAGAGGCCTTGGGCCGCGGCGCCTCCATGGCGGGCACTTCGACCACCACGGGCGATGGCGGCATGACCGAAGAGGAACGCGGCCATTCAGACAAGCTGGTCTATCAATATCTGCCCTCGCGCTACGGCATGAACCCCGACGATCTGCGCCGGGCCGATGCGATCGAGATCGTGGTCGGTCAAGGCGCGAAACCCGGTGGCGGCGGGATGCTTTTGGGGCAGAAGATCACCGAACGGGTCGCGGGGATGCGCGATTTGCCGGTGGGGATCGACCAGCGCTCCGCCTGTCGCCACCCCGACTGGACCGGCCCGGATGATCTGGAGATCAAGATCCTCGAACTGCGTGAAATCACCAATTGGGAAAAGCCGATCTACATCAAGGTCGGCGGCGCGCGGCCCTATTACGACGTGGCGCTGGCCTGTAAGGCGGGCGCGGATGTGATCGTGTTGGACGGGATGCAGGGCGGCACGGCGGCGACCCAGGACGTGTTCATCGAACATGTCGGTCAGCCGACGCTGGCGTGCATTCGCCCCGCCGTTCAGGCGCTGCAGGATCTGGGGTTGCACCGCGAAGTTCAACTCGTTGTCTCCGGCGGCATTCGCACCGGCGCGGATGTGGCGAAAGCGCTGGCACTGGGGGCGGATGCGGTGTCGATCGGCACGGCGGCACTTGTGGCGCTGGGCGACAATGACCCGAAATGGGAGGCCGAGTACAACAAGCTCGGCACGACGGCGGGGGCCTATGACGACTGGCACGAGGGCCGCGATCCGGCGGGGATCACCACGCAGGATGCGGAGCTGATGAAACGCCTCGATCCCGAAGCGGCGGGCCGCAAGCTGCGCAACTACCTCAATGTGCTGACGCTGGAATGCCAGACTTTGGCGCGGGCCTGTGGTCACAACCATGTCCACAATTTGGAGCCCGAAGACCTCTGCGCCCTGACCATGGAGGCCGCCGCCATGGCGCAGGTGCCGCTGGCGGGCACCAATTGGTATCCGGGCAAGCCGGGCTTTTGAGCGCCATTTGAGAGAAAGGGGGGGAGGGGCCGCGCGCCCCTCTCATCCTGACGAATTCGACCAACAGGGACAGAAAAAGGACAAGACGATGAGCGTTCTTGCAGATTTCGCCGCAAAGACCGGCGTGAAATATTTCATGATCTCCTACACCGATCTCTTCGGCGGCCAGCGTGCCAAACTGGTACCGGCGCAGGCGATTGCGGATATGGAAGAAGACGGGGCGGGGTTTGCGGGCTTTGCCACATGGTTCGACATGACGCCGGCGCACCCCGATATGCTGGCCGTGCCGGACGCCTCCGCCGTGATCCAATTGCCATGGAAACCCGAGGTCGCCTGGGTCCCCGCCGATTGCATCATGGAGGGCGAGGCGGTCGAACAGGCGCCGCGCAACGTCTTGCGCAAACTGGTCAAAGAGGCGTCTGATGCAGGTCTGCGGGTCAAGACGGGCATCGAGGCGGAGTTCTTTTTGCTGACGCCCGAGGGGGACAGGATTTCTGATCCCTTCGACACGGCGGAAAAGCCGTGTTATGACCAGCAAGCGGTGATGCGCCGCTATGACGTCATCGCGGAGATTTGCGATTACATGCTCGATCTGGGCTGGGGCCCCTACCAGAACGACCACGAGGACGCCAATGGCCAGTTCGAGATGAACTGGGATTTTGACGATGCTCTGGTCACGGCGGATCGTCATTCCTTCTTTAAATTCATGGTCAAATCCGTGGCCGAAAAGCATGGGCTCAAGGCCACCTTCATGCCCAAACCGATCGAGGGTCTGACCGGCAATGGCTGCCACGCGCATATCTCCGTCTGGGATCTTGAGGGCAAGGCCAACGCCTTCGCGGGCAAGGCTCCCGGTCAAGTGGGCGAAGTGGGCCTGTCGGAGCAGGGCGGCTATTTCCTCGGCGGGATCATGAAACATGCCGAAGCGCTGGCCGCGATCACCAACCCGACCGTGAACAGTTATAAACGCATCAACGCGCCGCGCACCATGTCGGGGGCAACCTGGGCGCCCAATACCGTGACCTGGACCGGCAACAACCGCACCCACATGGTCCGCGTACCGGGACCGGGGCGGTTCGAGCTGCGCCTGCCGGACGGGGCGGTGAACCCCTATCTGTTGCAGGCGGTGATCATCGCGGCGGGTCTGTCGGGCATCCGCTCCAAAGCCGATCCGGGCAAGCGTTACGACATCGACATGTATGCCGAAGGCCACCTGATCACGGATGCGCCGAAACTGCCGCTCAACATGTTGGATGCGATCCGCGCCTATGATGCCGATCCTGAGTTGAAAGCGATGCTGGGCGACGATTTTTCCGCCTCCTACATCAAGATGAAACATCAGGAATGGAACGCCTTCGTGTCGCATTTCTCGCGGTGGGAAAAAGACAATACGCTCGACATTTGAGCCAGATGTCCTTGGGTGAAAGTGACCTCTCTTTCACCGTTCCCAACAGGCCCGGTTCACGCCGGGCCTGTTTTTTTGCGCAATTGCGAGGGTGCGATGTCAAAGAGTTTGCGGAAAGCATCGGAGAAATGCGCCTGCGAGGAAAACCCTGTCATCTGGGCGATCTCGGCAAGGGGGATGCGGGTGGTTTCGATCAAATCTTTGCCTGTTTCCAAACGGATGCGTCGATATTCCTCCATCATGGAGCGCCCTGTGGTGTCCCGAAACTGGCGTTGCAATTGCCGCGCGGACAGGCCGGACAGCGCCGCCAGCTGGTCCTGGTCCAAAGGGTCCGCGATATGCGATTGCATCAGCTCCAACGCCGCCTCGACCCCATCGGGCAAAAGCCCATAGCGCGCGGAAATCGAGGTCCGCTGAGGGGCCTCGGCGCCGCGCACCTCGGTCTGGATGAACCAGTCCGAGATCCGCCCGGCAAAGCCCGCGCCATGATCGCGGGCGATGATCGCATGCATCATGTCCAAAGGCGCCGATCCCCCCGCACAGGTGTAGCGGTCGCGGTCGATGACAAAGAGTTTGCGCTCCAACAACCACGTGCCGGGCAGGGCATCGAAGTCGTCGTAATGATGCCAGTGAACGGTGAAGCGACGGTTTTCCAACAGCCCCGCCTTGGCCAGAATCACCGCCCCGCCGGAGATGCCGCCCAAGGCGACACCGTTGCGATCCGCCAGTCTGAGCCAGGCGAAAAGCGCGGGGTCCGTGACCCGCGCGGGGGCGCCGCCCGCCACCACGAAGAGCAGGTCGAAAAGTAGAAAGCTGTCGTGAAAAGACCGGGTCTCGAACAGCGCCCCGACCGAGGAGGTCGCCGTCTTGCCGGAGGCGGACAGGAGCGTGATGTCATAGCGGATCGTGGGCGAAAACAGGTTCGCCGCACGCAGGGGCTCAAGCGCCGAAGCCGTCGATAAAAGCGCATATCCGTCCAGCAGCAGAAAGGCGATTCGTCTCATGCGCGGACTCCGGCAAGTTTTTCAAAGCTATGTCCTGAATTGGAAAGTATATGTCTTGATTGTGGAATAATAGCCCGAAAATCACCGCTAAAACGGATATGTGACGAAGGAGCGTGTGCATGAAATTCTCTGGTTTCAAAGTCGTGAAAGAGGCCCTGACCGGGCACAAGGGGTGGAGGCCGCTGTGGCGCAATCCCGACCCCAAACCCGCCTATGACATCGTCATCGTTGGCGGCGGCGGGCATGGTCTGGCGACGGCGTTCTACCTGGCGAAAACCTTTGGTGCGCTGAACGTCGCGGTGCTGGAAAAGGGCTGGATCGGGTCGGGAAATGCGGGTCGGAACACGACGATCATCCGCTCCAATTACCTGTTGCCGGGCAACCAGCCGTTTTACGAATTCTCGATGAAACTCTGGGAAACGCTGGAACAGGACACGAATTTCAACTCGATGGTCAGCCAGCGCGGGATCATCAACCTCATTCACACCGACGGGCAACGCGACGCCTATCGCCGGCGCGGCAATGCGATGCGGCTCTCCGGGGCGGATGCGCGTCTTTTGAGCCGCGATGAGCTCAAAAAGATGGTGCCGTTTCTCAATTGCGACAACGCGCGTTTTCCGATCAAGGGCGGGCTGATGCAGCCGCGCGCGGGCACGGCGCGTCACGATGGCGTGGTCTGGGGCTATGCCCGGGGCGCCGACATGCGCGGTGTGGATATCATCCAGAATTGCGAAGTGACCGGGTTCAGGATCGAAGACGGTCGGGTGCTGGGGGTCGAAACCTCCAAAGGCTTTATCGGCGCGAAAAAGGTCGGCGTCTCCGTCGCGGGCTCCTCGGGCCGCGTGATGTCCATGGCGGGGATGCGCCTGCCGATCGAAAGCCATGCGCTTCAGGCCTTTGTGTCCGAGGGTCTCAAACCGACGATCCCCGGCGTGATCACCTTTGGCGCCGGGCATTTTTACGTCAGCCAATCGGACAAGGGCGGGCTGGTGTTCGGCGGCGATATCGACGGCTACAATTCCTACGCGCAACGCGGCAACCTGCCGGTGGTGGAGGATGTGCTCGAAGGCGGCATGGCGCTGATGCCGATGATCGGGCGCGCGCGGCTTTTGCGCAGTTGGGGCGGGCTTGTCGATATGTCGATGGACGGCTCGCCGATCATCGACAAGACCGACATCGACGGCCTCTATTTCAACGGCGCGTGGTGTTACGGCGGGTTCAAGGCGACCCCGGCCGCAGGCTATACATTCGCCCATTTGCTCGCCACAGATCGCCCGCATGAGACAGTGACCGCCTTCCGGTTTGATCGGTTCAACCGCGGCTATGTCATTGATGAAAAGGGCGTTGGCGCCCAACCCAACCTGCACTGAGGTCCAGATATGTTGATCCCTCACCCCCTTCTCGGCCTGCGCGACAGTCAGGAATTCACATACTTTGGCGATGCCTCCCTGATGTGGCGCCCCGACCCGGAGGCACCGGAGGCCGAAGCGGCGTTTTGCGAGTACGTGTTCCTGCGTGACAACCCGGCGGGGGTGCACCGCGAGCTGTGGTTTCACGAACAGGGCGACCGGAGCTGGCTGGTCGTCACCCGTGACACCACCACCCATGAAATCCTTGGCGCGGAACTGGCCTCTGACGTGAAGGGAGCCGCGCAATGACTCGTCTTTCCGGTGGTCTCATCGACCGGTCCAGGCCGCTGAACTTCACTTTCAACGGCATATCTTACACAGGTTTTGAGGGTGACACGCTGGCCTCCGCTTTGCTCGCCAACGGGGTTCAGCTCATGGGGCGGAGCTTCAAATACCACCGCCCGCGCGGGGTGTTTGCGGCAGGCTCCGAGGAGCCGAATGCCATGGTCGAATTGCGCACGGGCGCACGCCAGGAGCCCAACACCCGGGCCACGGTGACGGAGCTGTTCGAGGGGCTGACGGCGCGTTCGCAAAACCACATGGGGCCGCTCCATCGCGATTTTCTGGCGGTGAACGACCTGCTGTCGCCCTTCTTCGCGGCGGGGTTCTATTACAAGACCTTCATGTGGCCGAAAGCCTTTTGGGAAAAGCTCTACGAGCCCGCGATCCGCAAGGCGGCGGGGCTTGGGTCGCTGTCGATGCTGCCCGACCCGGATGACTATGACAAAGGCTTTCTGCATTGCGATCTTCTGGTCATAGGCGCAGGCGCGGCGGGGCTTGCGGCGGCTTTGGCCGCCGGGCGCGCGGGCGCCGAGGTGATCCTTGCCGATGAGGATTTCGCCCTTGGCGGGCGGCTTGTGATGGAAGGCGATCTGCTCGATGAAGCGCTCGCCACCGGCTGGGTCGCGACGGTGAAGGCCGAACTTGAGAGCCTGCCGAATGTGCGGATCATGACCCGCACCACGGTGTTTGGCGTCTACGATCACGGTATTTTCGGCGCGGTGGAGCGGGTCTCCGATCACCTGCCCACACCGGGCGACAAGGTGCGCCAGACGCTTTGGCGGATCACCGCGAAACGCACGGTTCTGGCGGCGGGCGCGACCGAACGCCACATGCCCTTTGCCGACAATGACCGCCCCGGCGTGATGCTGGCCGGGGCCATGCGCGCCTATGCCAATCGCTGGGCGGCAAGCCCGGTGAAACGCGACGACGATGCGATTGCGATTTTCACCAATGGCGATGACGGCCACCGCACGGCGCTGGATCTGATCGCCAAAGGGGCGAAGGTTCTGGGCGTCATCGACACCCGCGAGACCGCGCCAAAGTTTGGCGATTACGAGGTCTTCGCCGGGGCCACGGTCACGGGCACCAAAGGGCGGCTGGGGCTGACGTCGATCGAGATCACCCGAGGGGGCCGCTCGGAATGGCATTCCGTCGGCGCGCTTGGGATTGCGGGCGGGTGGAATCCGAATGTGCATCTGGCCTCGCATCATCGCGGGCGTCCGGTCTGGAACGAGCGTCTTCTGGCCTTTGTGCCAAGCCCTGACGGGCCGAAAGGTCTGATCCCTGCGGGCGCTGCCGCTGGCAAAGGTGGTACGGCCGAGGCGCTGGAAGACGGCATGGCCGCCGCGATCAAGGCGCTGGCCGAATTGGAGATCTCAGCCGCCGAGATCAGCCTGCCGAAAGCGGAAAATGCCTCCGCAGAGCAGGTGGCTTTCTGGCATGTTCCGGGTCAGAAGCGGGCTTGGGTGGATTTTCAAAACGATGTGACCGTCAAGGACATCGCGCTGGCGCATCGGGAAAACATGACGCCGGTCGAGCATCTGAAACGCTGGACCACGCTGGGCATGGCCACGGATCAGGGCAAGACCTCGAATGTGTCCGCGCTGGCGGTGATGGCGGAGCTGACGGGCAAGAGCATTCCCGAAACCGGCACGACGATGTTTCGCCCTCCCTATACGGGCGTGTCGCTTGCGGTGCTGGGCGGCGGCGATTCGGGGCCTTTGTTCCGGCCGCGCCGTCTGACCCCCACCCATCACTGGGCTGCGGCGCAGGGGGCCGAATTCGTCGAAGTGGGACCATGGATGCGGGCGCAATATTTCCCGCGAAAGGGCGAGATGCAGTGGCGCGAGAGCGTGGACCGCGAGGTTCTGGCCGTGCGCGCAGGCGTGGGTCTTTGCGATGTCACCACGCTTGGCAAGATTGACGTGCAGGGGCCGGACGCGGGCGAATTCCTCAACCGAATCTATGCCAACATGATGGGCACGCTCAAGGTGGGCAAGGTGCGCTATGGGCTGATGCTGCGCGAGGACGGGCATGCCTATGACGATGGCACCTGCGCGCGGATGGGCGAGGATCACTATGTGGTCACCACGACCACGGCGAATGCCGGGCTGGTCTATCGGCAGATGGAATTCGCGCATCAATGCCTCTGGCCGGATCTCGATGTGCAGCTGATTTCCACCACGGATGCCTGGGCCCAGATCGCCGTGGCAGGGCCGAAATCGCGGGCGCTTTTGTCGCGGATCGTCGATGATTTCGATCTCTCGAATGAGGCGTTTCCCTTCATGTCCTGCGCCGCTCTGACGATTTGCAACGGCTTGCGGGCGCGTCTGTTCCGCATCTCTTTCTCGGGCGAGTTGGCCTATGAGCTCGCGGTGCCCGCGCGCTATGGCCATGCCTTGATGGCGCGGCTGATGGAGATGGGCGCGGATCTGGGCGTGACGCCTTACGGGACCGAGGCGCTGGCGGTGCTCAGGATCGAAAAAGGCCATGCGGCCGGGGCGGAACTGAACGGTCAGACCACGGCACAGATGCTGGGTCTGGGCAAAATGGTCTCGGTCAAAAAGGACAGTATCGGTGCGGTGATGTCGCGGCGCGAAGGGCTGGCGGCGGACACACGGCGGCTCGTGGGGTTCCGATCCGCCGATCCGCAAACGCAGATCATGGCGGGCTCCCATCTTTTCCCGGAAGGGGCCGAACAGAATATGGCGACAGATCAGGGCTGGATCACGTCGGCCTGTTATTCGCCACATATGAAGGGCTATATCGCGCTTGGGCTCCTCGAAGACGGGGCGGCGCGTCTGGGCGAGGTCGTGGTAGCGGCCAATCCGCTCGAAGGACAGGCTATGAAACTCGAAGTGGTCTCTGCCCATTTCGTCGATCCCGAAGGAGGACGTCTGCGTGATTGAACCTGTGACTGATCTTGCTCCTATCACCGCTTTGGGTGGCACTGTGCCGCGTTCAGAAATCTTTGGCGCGCTGACCCTTTCGGAAAACGCGGGTCTGGCGCTGGCCTCTCTGGCACTGCGCAAAGATCAGGAGATGCCGAAGCCCTTTGGCCTGCCGCTGCCAGAGGTTGGCAAGGCCGTGTCCATGGGCGGATTGGCTGCCTTCTGGACCGGGCGGGGGCAATGGATGATCGAGGCGGCGGGCCGGGGCGAGACGGATTTCGCCGCCGCGTTGAAGGCGGAGGTGCCCAAGGCCTGCGTCTCCGAGCAGACCGACGGCTGGGTCGCGTTTGACATCGCCTCGACGCAAGGAGCGGCACCGATCGAGGCGCTGATGGCGCGGCTCGTCAATCTCGACAGCACGGGCTTTGGTCCCGGCTGTGCGACGCGGACGGGGCTTGAACATATGAGCGTTTTCGTGATCCGTCGCTCGGAGGACCGTCTCACCGTCATGGGGATGCGGACATTTGCCGATGCGTTGTGGCACGCTTTGGCTGTGACGGCCCGCCGCCTGGACGATTAAGAAACCTCGGCAGACAGAGGAATGGAGAACTGACATGACCGCACAGATCATCGATGGCAAGGCTTTTGCCGCCAGGGTTCGCGAAAAAGTGGCGCTTCATATGGCGTGGCTCAAGGAGGTGCATGGGATCACCCCCGGCTTGGCCGTGGTGCTGGTGGGCGAAGACCCCGCCTCCGAGGTTTACGTCCGCAACAAGGGCAAGCAGACCGTGGAATGCGGGATGAATTCCTATGAGCACAAGCTCTCGGATCAGACCTCCGAGGCAGATTTGCTGGCGCTGATTGAGCGGCTCAATGCCGACCCGGATGTGCATGGCATTCTGGTGCAATTGCCGCTGCCCGGTCATCTGGACGAGGGTCTGGTGATCAACGCGATCGACCCGGCGAAAGACGTGGACGGGTTTCATATTTCCAATGTCGGCCGTCTTGCGACCGGGCAAAAGAGCATGGTGCCCTGTACGCCTCTGGGCTGTCTGATGATGCTGCGCGATCATCACGGCAGCCTGTCGGGGCTCAATGCGGTGGTGGTCGGGCGCTCCAATATCGTGGGCAAGCCGATGGCGCAGCTTTTGCTGCGTGACAGCTGCACCGTGACCGTCGCCCACAGCCGTACGAAGGACATCGAAGAGGTCTGTCGCCGCGCCGATATTCTCGTCGCCGCCGTGGGCCGGGCGCAGATGATCAAGGGCGATTGGGTCAAACCCGGCGCGACGGTGATCGACGTGGGGATCAACCGGGTGGACGCGCCGGAAAAGGGGCTGCGCGACGACGGCAGCGTCAAAACCCGTCTTGTCGGCGATGTCGAATTCGACAGTGCGGCGCAGGTCGCGGGCGCGATCACGCCGGTGCCGGGCGGGGTCGGCCCGATGACCATCGCTTGCCTTTTGGCCAATACCGTCACGGCGTGTTGCCGGACCCATGGCCTGCCGGAGCCGGACGGGCTCACAGCCTGAAACAACGATAAAACAAAAACAATACACATACCAACATCGGGGCCGCACGTCAGGGGAGTGCTTCCCATCTGGAGAAAACCATGACGAAATACTGTCTCACCGTGACCTGCCCGACCAAGCGCGGGATTGTCGCGGCCATCGCCACTTTCCTCGCGGAGCATGGCTGTAACATCACCGACAGCTCGCAATTTGACGACGTGGAAACGGGTCGGTTTTTCATGCGGGTGAGCTTTGTCTCGGAAGAGGGGGCGGGGCAGGCGGCGCTCGACACGGAGTTCGCCGCCATTGCCGAAGACTTCGGCATGACCTTCGCCTTCCACGACGAGAGCGTGAAGATGAAGGTGGTGATCATGGTGAGCCGGTTCGGGCATTGCCTGAACGATCTTTTGTACCGTGTGCGGATCGGCGCCCTGCCGGTGGAGATTGTCGCGGTGATTTCAAATCACATGGATTATCAAAAGGTTGTGGTGAATAGTGACATCCCGTTCCATTGCATCAAAGTTACCAGGGAGAACAAGCCGGAGGCCGAGGCCGCGATCATGAAAGTGGTCGAGGACGCCGGCGCGGAGCTGATCGTCCTGGCGCGTTACATGCAGATCCTGTCAGATGAGATGTGCACGAAAATGTCGGGCCGGATCATCAACATCCACCACTCCTTCCTGCCGTCCTTCAAGGGGGCGAACCCCTATAAACAGGCCTATGCGCGCGGCGTGAAACTGATCGGGGCGACGTCGCATTATGTGACGGCGGATCTCGACGAGGGGCCGATCATCGAACAGGACACGGTGCGGATCACCCATGCGCAAAGCCCGGAGGATTACGTCTCTTTGGGGCGCGATGTGGAAAGCCAGGTTCTGGCCCGCGCCATTCATGCCCATGCCAACCACCGGGTGTTTTTGAACGGCAATAAAACCGTGGTGTTTCAGGCATCTCCCGGTAGCTATTCGTCGGAACGGATGGGGTGAGCACTGGTCTGGTGGAACCAGATCAAAAGGTCCGGGGGACCTTTTGAAAGTGCGAACGCTCCCGCACACCTGCGGGCGCCGGGCAAATTCTCCACATTCTTCGAACAAGACGCGCGGTGTTTCCGCGCGTCTTTGCATGGGCGCAAAGCACAGCCTCTGGACCAGTTGCACAAAACTGGTCTAATAGGCAAAAGACCTCCTCGGCTGTGCCAAAGGATCGCCCTCGTGCCCAACGTCCCTCTTCCCCCAGGCCATGCGCCCCTGCCCGGGGCGACCGTCAAATATGTGATCGAAACGCTCTCCACGCGGATCGTGACACAGGAATATGCGTGCGATGAACGGCTTCCGTCCGAGAGGCAATTGGCGCAGGAGCTGGGGGTGGCCCGCAACACGGTGCGCGAGGCGCTGGACCATCTGGAAACCCGTGGCATGATCCGGCGGCGGGCGGGCTCGGGGTCGTTCGTGACCTACAATCCCGATGGCAACAGCGAGGCGCTGTCGCCCGTGGCCTCCGAGACCGGACCGCTGCAATTGCAGGTGATGCGCGGCATTTTGGAGCCGGAAATGGTGCGTCTGGCCATCGTCAACATGTCGCCGAGGCAGATCGAAGCGCTCTCGACCGTCTTGTCGAAAATGGAGGCGGTTCAGGCGGACGCCACGGCCTTCGTGGCGCTCGAAGAAGAGTTCCACCGGCTCATCGCCGAGGGCACGGGCAACCCGCTTTTGATCGCCTGTTACAACCTTGTGCTCGATGCGCGCCGGCAATCTTTTCGGGCCGCGATGTACCGTCGGCACCTGACGCCCGCGCGGATCGAAATTTATCAGCGCGGCTATAACGGGCTGTTCAACGCCATTGCCGCGCGCGATATCGAAGAGGCCTCCGAATTCATGAAGCTGGCGCTGATCGAAGACCAGCGGCTGTTGCTTCAGGAAGATTGACCGCCAGATTGGTTGGACCAGTTTTGGAGTCTCAATTTGAGACGATTCTCTCCTTTTTGTCTCAAAAACGCGGCGAATCCCCCCTTGTTTTTCCCGCCGGGCGGCGGGTTTTTGCGGCGATCCACCCCTCCGGCTTTGCGCCTGGGTTTTTCAGCAGGCGGTGGGCGGGTTTTCCGTGCGCCCAGAATTTCATCAGAGGTCGGCAAAGCAGGGATCGTTTGACCTAAAAAGCGGCGTGGGTGCGGTGAAATTAAATTCCTGACAGGAAAAAAGTTTGACCTATGGTGAGCCGAACCTCCTGATGTAGGCACTTAGTGAGCCAGTTCGCACAATTGGTATAAACCAAATCTGGCTTTGAAATTAGGTCACGTTCACAGGACAGGGAGAACGACTTGGAACAGGATCTTGCATCCTTAGCTGCCGCGGTTGCGGAGCTACAGGGAAACCATGCCGCGACAAATGGCACGTTTTCCGAGACTTTCTACTTTCTGACGATCCCGCTCATGGTGCTGATCCATGTCGGGTTCCTCGCCTATGAAATGGGTGCATCGCGGTCGAAAAACGCGTTGGCCTCCGGCATCAAAAACATCCTCGCCTTCGCGATGATCGTGCCATTCTTCTACTTTATCGGCTGGTGGATCTATTGGGCTTTCCCGACGGGTCTGACCTTGTCCGAAGGGGCCATGGGCATCTCCGGGTTGGCCTATGCCAATGACGTTGCCTTGCCGTGGAGCCAATATATGGGCCCGAACCTCGATGACCGCTCCTCGGGCGTGTTCTGGGGGGCGTTTGTCTTGTTCGCCGCGACCACCGCCTCCATTCTTTCGGGCGGCGTGATCGAGCGGATCAAGCTGACGGGTTTTGTCGTTCTGGCCATCGTGCTGGGCGCCTTCGTCTGGATTCTCGCCGCCGCCTGGGGCTGGCATGCAGATGGCTGGCTCGTCACCAAATTCGGCTACCATGACTTCGGTGCCGCAGGTGTTGTGCATATGATCGCGGGCTTCTTCTCGTTGGGTGTCCTGATCAACCTCGGGCCGCGGATCGGCAAGTTCAACGCCGATGGCACGGCCAACCACATCGCCGGTCACTCCATGCCGATGACGCTGATCGGGCTTATGCTGATCATCGCCGGGTTCTGGGGCTTTCTGATGGGCTGTGTCATCGTTCCGGGCGAAGCCTGGTCCTGGGGCAATGAGATCGAAGCCACGATCTACGGCACGCCGATGACCATCTCCGGCATGACCTTCAACACGTTGATGGGCTTTTCCGGTGGGATCATCGGGGCATGGATGATCACCCGCGATCCGTTCTGGATGATGTCCGGGGCTCTGGGCGGGATCATCTCCGCCGCGGCAGGGCTCGACCTGTGGTATCCGCCCATGGCCTTTGCCATCGGCTTTATCGGCGCCTGCATGATGCCGTTCGTTGCCTCCTTTATCGAGAAACGTGGCATTGACGACGCGGTTGGCGCCTTTGCTGTCCACGGCTTCCTCGGTTTCTGGGGTCTGCTCGCGGTCGGCATCGCCGCACAAGGCTACCCCGCGATGTTCGGCGAAGACGTGATCGAGACCTCCTTCCTCGGTCAGCTTGTCGGAGCCGTGACCATGGGTCTTTTGGGCTTTGTCCCGGGCTATGTGGTCTCCTTCATCCTCAAGGTCACGGGCCAGCTTCGTGTGCCGAAAGAGGCGGAATTCATGGGTCTCGACGCCGTCAAAGTGCCGGCACAGGCCTACCCCGAAGCTCTTCACCCGACGGTCAGCCCGGCCGAGTGATCCCTCAACAAAGGAAAGGACGATCCAATGGAAGCACCTTTTGACGCAACCTCCTGGGACGGCATCACCGGCGCCATCTATGCCGGCTACGGCTCCGTCGAAGGTCTCTGGCTCCTCGCCTGTCTGGTAATGATCGTTGTCGCGATCGTGTTCGGCTGGCGCCATGAGGAACATGCCTACAAGGCGACAGAGAAAAAGAGCTGATCTTATCGGCTAAGGGGCCTCACGTCCCTTCCCTGAACCGGCGGCTTCCCCTGTCGCCGGTTCCCCTTAACACCTCAAAGAATACCGACCCGAAGGACGACTAAAATGATCGCATCATGGAGATTTTCCGCATTGGCGGACCGGCACCGCGCCCTGGGCTCCGATCTCGAAGACTGGAGTGGCATGGGCACGGCCTGGAGCTATGACAAGGATCAGACAGAGGAATATCTGGCGATCCGCACCAAGGCGGGCGTGATGGACGCCTCGGGGCTGAAGACAGTTTACGTCGTGGGCCCGCATGCGCAATATGTGATCGACAAGGCCACGACCCGCAATATCGAGAAACTCAAACCCGGTCGTTCGACCTATGCCACCATGCTCAATGACGGAGGCAAGTTCGTGGACGACTGCGTGATCTACCGCCTCGGGCCGCAGAATTTCATGGTCGTGCATGGTTCCGGCGCGGGTCATGAGCAACTGACGAAATACGCCGCCGGGCGCAATGTGGCGGTGATTTTCGATGACGATCTGCATGACATTTCACTGCAGGGGCCGCTGGCCGTCGATTATCTGGAAAACCACGTTCCGGGCATCCGCGATGTGGTCTATTTCAGCCATATCCAGACCACGCTGTTCGGCAAGCCGGTGATGATTTCCCGCACGGGCTACACCGGTGAGCGCGGTTACGAGATTTTCTGTCGCCGTCAGGATGCGGTGGAAATCTGGGACACGATCGTCGCGGAAGGCGAGGCGATGGGCATCATCCCGAGCCGCTTCACCACGCTCGATTGGCTGCGCGCCGAGAGCTATCTGTTGTTCTTTCCGTATGACAACTCGGAAATGTACCCGTTCGAAAACGAAGGCCCCGGCGACACGCTTTGGGAACTTGGCCTCGATTTCACCGTGTCTCCGGGCAAAACCGGCTTCCGTGGCGCCGAGGAACATTATCGTCTCAAAGGCAAGGAACGCTTCAAGATTTACGGTGTGAAGCTCGAAGGCACCGAGCCCGCCGCCGAAGGCGCGCCGCTTCTGAAAGACGGCAAAGAGGTCGGTGTCGTGACCATCGGGATGTATTCGCCGCTCAACGAGCACAACGTCGGCATCGCCCGGATGCCGGTCGATTGCGCTGTGCAGGGCACGGAACTGACGGTCAAAAATCCGGATGGCGAGATCAAGGCCATCGCCCATCCCATGCCCTTCTACGACGTCGACAAGAAACGTCGCACCGCCAAAGGGTAAGGCGGCCAAATGCCTGACGCGCAAAACCTTTCGAGGCGGGCGCAATGCCGTGCCCGCCTCCTGAGACCTTAAAGAAAAGCGTAAATTGCTATGCCCAAAACAGAATTTTCTCCCTCTATCGAAAGCCGCCCGACCTATCCGGGGCTGACGTCTCAAGGCTCTGCCCCCGCGATCATGGTTGCGGATGCGGCCGGAGCCGAGGCGCTTGTCGATCTGGTTGCGACGGATGCCTCCGTCATGGATCACGCCCATGTGGTGCTGATCGCCAAAGCGCCGGAACTGGCCGCCAAACTCACGGCTCTGACGCCCAAAGCCCTGCATGAGGCCCCAGATCTTGACGCCGCGACGCCACTGGTGACCCAGATCTTGGACACGGCAAAAATGGGTACGCAGCTCTATTTGGCGGGGTCCGAAGGGGTGATCGGCCATGTGTCCGCGCTGGCCTTTGCCCGAGGCCTGCCGATGGAAGCGATCCAGTCCGAGCATCGCGGCTCCATCGCCCGACGGATGCAATGCGTCCATTGCAAGGGCATCACCGAGGATGTCACGACCGATCCGTTTGTCTGTGCCCATTGTGATCTGACGCTCTTCATGCGCGATCATTTTTCACGCCGTCTGGGCGTGTTCCAGGCCGTCTGCGTCGATGCGGAAACCCCCGGCGTGGTGCCCGCGACCGAGGAGATCCGGCCATGAAGCTCGCTTTGAAAGTCACCGAGATCGAGCAACTGTCGCCTTTGGTCAAACGGTTCCGCTTCGAGGACCCAAAAGGCGCCTCTCTGCCGGTGTTTTCCGGCGGGGCGCATATCACGGTGGAAATGCCGGAAGGCGACACGATCCGCCGCAATTCCTATTCGCTGATCTCTGACCCTTACGATGGATCGGGCTATGAGATTGCCGTCCGCCGCGAGGATCGGGGCCGGGGTGGCTCGCTCTATATGCACAGGAAACTGTCGGAAGGGGATGACATCACGGTGTCAACGCCCGCAAACCTGTTCCAACTTGACCTGCGGGCGCGCAAACACGTTCTGATCGGCGGCGGCATCGGCATCACGCCCTTCCTGTCACAGCTCAAACAGCTCGATATGGAACAGAAGCCTTTCGAGTTGCACTATGCCGCGCGCTCACGCGAAGAGGCCGCGGGGCTGAAGCTTTTGCCCAAGGCGGCGCATATCCATGTGCATCTGTCGGAAGAGGGGGCACGGATGGATCTGGGCGCGATTCTTGATGGTCAACCGATGGGCACGCATGTCTATACCTGTGGCCCGGAGGGGCTGATCGCGGCGGTGGCCGATCAGGCGGCGCGACTGGGCTGGCCCAAGTCCACGGTGCATTCCGAGGCTTTTACCGCACCGCCGCCGGGCGAGCCGTTCGACGTGGTGATCGCTTCCACGGGCCAGACCGTCACGGTCAAAGCCGATCAGAGCCTGTTGGAGGCTTTGGAAGCCGCCAAGGTGGAGATCAATTATTCCTGTCGCGGCGGGGTCTGCGGGCGCTGTCGGACCAAGGTGATCGCCTGTGAAGGGCGCATCCTGCACAACGATCACTGGCTCTCGATTGAGGAGCGCGCCGCGCAAAAAGACATCATGCCCTGCATGTCGCGTTTCAAAGGCACGCGGCTTGAACTGGACCTGTGAGGAGACAGACCCATGACCATGCAATTCAATGACGAGACCTTCCGGGGCGATTACACCTATCACAACTCGCAAAAGGCGATCCGCCGCTTTCCATTCCCCTTCGATCAGGACGCATATATGTATTCTGTGAACATCGAACAACATCCGGGCGGGCCTGAAGGGTCGCCGTTTGAGGTCATGTTCGATGTGGATGAGCATTACGTGGCGGAGATGAAGGACCGCGAGATCACGCTGGCGGAAGATCCGCTGCGCTGTCAGTCGCTGCCGCATATGGAGTTGGCCGGGTGGGATTTGCTCGAACTGATCATGGTCAGCAAGGCGCGCGATTATCCCGAGCTTTTCACGCTCCACCGCGATGGCAATGACTGGCACTGGATCAACAAGCCGCTGGGGATCGAGAAGAAATTCACCTTCCTCGACCCGACCACGCTGCCCTGTGGGCCGATGGAATACATCACCCGTCAGACGCAAGGGGATTTCGCGCTGTTGCACGAGCGCGATGGCAACCTGTGGATGGATGCGGGGATGGTGACGTCGCAGGCCGACTGGTCGCTGGATTTCGACGTGGGCATGAACTTTTTCGAATGGCACGCGCCGGTGCCGAAAGCCCGCAAGATGGGCGTGTTCGACAAGGCGCTCAAATTCCTGTTGTCCGTCGGACAGGATCAGTCCTACCGCCGGTTGAACTGGACCCTGACGGTCAACCCCCGCCTCGACACCAGCCCCGAGACCTATCACAAATGGGGCCCGGAAAAGCGGAGCGTGACGCCGGAGAATGTCGGCCGGAAACAATTCCTGCGCGTCGAGCTTCAGACGTTTTTCCGCCTGCCGCGCTCCAATGCGCTGGCCTTCCCGATCCGCTGTTACCTTGCCAATCTCGAAGACCTCGCGGGCCAACCGAAATGGGGCCGTCGCCTGCACCGGGTGCTGCGCGACATTGATCCGACGCTGGCGGAGTACAAGGGCTTCGCGGTCAATCAGGAGATGATCGTGGACTACCTGTCGCAGTTCGATGACGGGGCGCCGACCTCGCCCGGCATCTTCCCGGACGGTTAAGCGGATATGGCGTGGATCTTGCTCACCATCGCGGGGCTTTTGGAGGTGGTCTGGGCCACGGCGATGAAATCGTCGAACGGGTTTACCGTGTTCTGGCCCAGCGTGGTGACGGTGCTCACCATGCTGGCCTCTTTCGGGCTTTTGTCCATCGCGATGAAATCCTTGCCCTTGGGCACGTCTTACATGATCTGGGTCGGGATCGGTGCGATCGGGGCCTTTATCGCCGGGATTGTGCTTCATGGGGAGGCGCTCAACCCGATGCGCCTCACGGCGGCGGTGTTGATCCTGATCGGCATGGGCCTGATGAAACTCAGCGCGTAAGGCGTTTCCACCTTCCCGATTCTCTCGGCTCTGTTGCACAAATCGGCTGATGGCCAAGCTACCCCTTTCGCCTGACCGACTTATCCCACGGCCTCTGTGACGGGTATTCCGAGCGCTGTGTAGCCGTTCATTACGGCGATACGGACCTGGACCTCGGCTACCTGGCGTTCGAAGCCCCGCGCCATGAGGCGCTGCCCCAGCAGTTTTATACAGTGCATCTTCGTCTCGACGCGGCTTCGTCGGTGGTATCCGCTCCAGTTTCGCCAGATCGCGCGGCCAAGGTATTTCGAAGCTCGCAGGGCCTCGTTTCTGGCCACCGCACCCGCGGTGACGGTCTTCCACGGTTTGGCGTTTTTGCGGGGCGGGATGACGGCATTCGAACCGCGGTCGGCAATTGCGTCGTGGCACTTGCGTGTGTCGTAGGCACCGTCAGCAGTGACGCTTGCGATCCGACCGCGCGGTCAAGTTCGGTTCGGATCATGCGCAGGGCGCGGTTGCGGAACTTTTCCACGAACTGGTGGCCCACGTCGGGGCGCTCGGGGGCCTCGGCGACGATGCAGCGCAGAATCTCATGCGGCAGGTCTGTCTCGAGCTGACCGCGCGGCTCCAGCATTCCGGTCAGCCGGCTATCCAGCGGCAACGCCTTTTGCGCCTCGGTCAGATCGCGGATGAAAGCCGGACTCAGCCGGTCGAAATAGGCGATGAACAGCGCGCTGCGATCAGCGAAGACTTCATAAAGGGTACGTGTTGACATTCTGGCACTGCGTGCAACGGCGCTCATGGTCAGGCTGGTCGTGCCACCTTCGCCATAGGTCCGGTCAAGCGCATCCAGAATTTGCTTGCGGCGCTGCTGCGGATCAAGAACCTGCTGACGGCCGCGCCGCTTTGGCCCGATATTTTCATTGTCTTTGATCATTTATACTGCGAGTCCTTGAACACCCGAGAACACCCGAGAACACCCGAAGAACTGCTTGACGATTTAGGCGTAGTAGATTCAGGTCGATGCATGATCCGCCCGGGTTTTCTCTCTTCTCCCGCCCGCCTCGAATTGCTGGCTTGTGTGAAGCGTCAGCGTGAAGACCACGGGATTGCCCGTCGGGCGAATG
>DFBX01000125.1 GCA_002366795.1 Rhodobacteraceae bacterium UBA3069
TTGCCGAGGCTATTCTGGCCTTTTTCCGAGAAACCATCCCCAAGAAATGGCAGGACTTCCGAAATCAGGTCACCGATAACTTCCGCATCATATCAGATCAAAATCTTCGGGTTTTCTAGGGATAGGGGTATAGATAATAGTTTGAAAGGTTATTATTTTAAATCCTGTCAGCCAGCCGGCACGCGATAGGTGAAATCCGCCTCTGCATCCGCAGCGTCCACCTCCTCCAATAGCGCCACGACCTTATCATGGTCGGGGGATTTCACACAGACCGGGTCGGTCGCGCCCGCGTTGCCTGCCAGCGTCATGGCCTGACACCGGCAGCCGCCGAAATCGACCTCCTTGCGCTCGCATGTCGCGCAGGGATCTGGCATCCAGTCGGTGCCGCGATAGGCATTGAAGGCGGCGCTGTCATACCAGATGTCGCGCAGGCTGCGTTCGGTCACCTTTTCGAAAGTCAGGTAGGGAATGGATTCCGCCGCGTGGCAAGGCAGCACCGTGCCATCGGGTATCACGTTCAGCCCGGCAGAGCCCCAGCCGCCCATACAAGCCTTGGGGTAATCCGCGTAATAGTCGGGCGGCACAAAATCAAATGCCATGACGCCGCGCAACCGCGTGCGCGCAGCCGCCACGGTGCGTTTCACCATTTCCGTCTGCTCCCGCGTAGGCAGCAGTTGCGCGCGATTCTTCAGCGCCCAGCCGTGGAATTGCACACAGGCCACCTCCAGCCGGCGCGCGCCCAGTTCCACCGCCATCTCGATCGTGCGGTCCAGGTCGTCCAGGTTTTGCCGATGCATCACCGCGTTCAGGGTCAGGGGGATGCCGCGCGCCTTGATCTCCTGCGCGATCAGCATCTTGCGGTTGAACCCGCCCTTGTAGCCGCCGATCCGGTCGGCCAAGGCGGCATTGGTGCCCTGCAAGGACAGCTGCACATGGTCCATTCCCGCCGCTTCCAGCGCATCCAGCCGGCGCGGCGTCAGCCCGACGCCCGAGGTGATCAAATTGGTATAAAGCCCCGCCTCATGCGCCGCTGTCACAAGGTCCACCAGATCGGGACGCGAGGCAGGCTCCCCTCCCGACAGATGCAGTTGCAACACGCCCAGATCGGCCGCCTGCCGGAATACATCGGCCCATTGATCGGTCGTCATCTCGCCCGCCTTGTCCTGCAATTCCAACGAGTTGGAACAATAGGGGCAGGACAGCGGGCAACGGTGCGTCAGTTCGGCCAGCATGGCGATGGGGGGCGGGGTGGTCATGCAAGCTCCAGATAGATGCGACCACGCAGGCTGGTCAGGAATTTCTGCACATCGGTGCGTATCTGATCCTCGGGGGCATTGTAATCGCGCGCAAGCCCGCTGACGACGTCACCAAAAGAGGCAGCCCCATCGACACGGCCCAATATCGCCACCCCGATGTCATCCAGCCGCACGGCTTTTTCCGGGGCCAGCAGCACCGTGCCCCCACGTACGCGATCGGGGGCAAGGCGCACCCCGCGCGGCAGGCGCGGCACATCGGCGTCCTTCAGGTTCAGCGGGTCGCTCATGCCATCCCCTGCCCCGGTTGCCACGCGCCGGGCGGGATACGCGCAGGCACGACATAGGCCGAATGCAGCGCATCCAGCTGCGCCCACAGAACGTCCGTCTTGAAGGTCAGCGCATCACAAGCCATCTGCGCCTTTTCCTCGGTGTCGGCGTGGTCCAGCACCCATGCCAGCCCATAGGCCACATCCTTGGGCGCCTCGGTCAGGCGTTTCTGGAAATAGGACATGCTGTCGGGATTGGCGAAATCGTAATGCTTGAACAGTCCCGCGATGCGTTCTTCGTGGATCTTGGGCGCGAACAATTCAGTCAGCGAGGACGCAACCGCCTGCAACAGCGGCATGTCCCGAACGTAGCGAATATAGGCATCCACCGCGAATTGCGTGGCGGGTAGAACGCCCACGCCGGATGCCACGTAATCGGGGTTCAGCCCCACGGCCTCGGCCAGTTTCAGCCAGCGCCGGATGCCGCCGCCCTCGTGGACGCCGCCGTCGTGATCTTCGATCCGCGAGCGCCATTCGCGCCGCATGTCGGGATCGGTGCAGCGCGACAGGAAGGCCGCGTCCTTCATCGGAATGCCCGCTTGATAGGCCCAGCGGTTGATGACCCAGGCGCGCACCTGGTCGGGGTTACATTCGCCATCGTGCAGCATCCGGTGAAACGGGTGCTTGTCGTGGTAACGCTCCGCCCCGATGGCGCGCAAACGTGCCTCGACCTCGTCCTTGGAAATCTCGCGGCTCATGGTGTGATCTCCTGCCCGTCCTGGGCGATCTCCCATCCGGCGGCTTGAACGGCGATCCGCTCGCGGCTGTCCGGTTGCAGAATGGGATTTGTATTATTGATATGGATATAGACCTTTTGCGCGGCGATCCTCGCCAGCCGGTCCAGCGACCCACCGTCGCCGGATATAGGCACATGGCCCATGCGGCGACCGGTCTTGATGCCGGTTCCGGTGCGGATCATCTCGTCATCGTCCCAGACCGTGCCGTCAAAGAACAGGATGTCGGCATCCGCGATCCGCGCCAGCAGCTTGTCTGTCACGACCGCACAGCCGGGGATGTAATAGGCGATCTTGCCGCCCCCTTCCATCCGCACGCCCACGGTCTGTTCGCCCTCCAGATCGGTCTGCACCTCGGCCCCTTCCATGAACAGGGGCACCTTGCCGGGCACGGCGAACAGGGTCGCGGTCAACCCACCATGCAGATCGAACGGCGCATCCAGCCCGACCTTTTCACGCGCAACCTTTTCACGGTTCACCGCGTCGAAAATCCGGTTCGCGCCCAACACATCCAGAATGTCGCCCGTCGCCAACAGGCGAAACGGCGTCTGTTCACGCAAGGACAAAAGCCCCGCGATGTGGTCGATATCACCATTGGTCAACAGGACAGAAGCAACGGGGGTGTCGCGCAATTCGCGCGGATGCAGCACCGGATTATCCAGCATCTGCTGACGGATGTCGGGGGATGCATTAAGGATGCTCCACGTTTCGCCATCCACCGAAACCGCCAAAGACGACTGGCCCGAAGGAGGGATCTTCCCCCTTCGGGCGTCGTTACAGTTCCGGCAGCCACAATTCCATTGCGGCAGTCCACCACCCGCTGCGGCCCCCAGGACAAGAAACTTCATGCCAGGCTCCACCGCGAGTCAGGGGTTATCAGAACAGGTCTTGTTCGTAGTCGCGACCTTCGTCCTCGGCAGGGGTGTACATGTTGATTTCCATGCCGCAGTTCACTTCTTTGATCTTCGGTGCAGTCCAGGCCATCGTTTCCTCCACTAGCTTGGTTTCTCCTCGGCATCAGCGTAGCGCCACAGGGGGCTTTGGCAAAATGCTTCTTTGGTCGTAGGAGGATCTACGCCTGCCCCTGGCCTTCATATGGATTAGACCATGGTCGCATGTCGCGCCTGTTCATTCGCGCCCTAATCTTCGCCCCATGCGCGACCTATTCATCAAGGCCATTGCGGCCCTTTTCATATTGACCCACGCCGTGATGGCCACGCCCCTTCCCCGCGAAAATCTGGAGGGCTACATCATGCCGCCCTTTTCACTGGGCGAGGCGGCAAACGACAAGGGCGTCTATACCCTGCTCAATTCCGGCGGGGCCGAGGCGGGCTATGTCTTTGAAACAGAACCACTTGCGCCGCTGCCCGGCTTTTCCGGCGCGCCGATCAACGTCCTTGTCATTCTAGACCTTGAAGGCAAGTTCATGGATGTGCGGCTCATCTCGCATAACGAGCCGATTTTTGTCTCAGGCCTGGGCGAGGCACCGTTCCACCGGTTTTTCGAACAATATCGCGGGCTTTCGATTTCCCAGTCCATCGTGGTCGGCACGCCTTATGGCGGCGGGGCGCAGGGATCGTCCCTCGTTTACCTCGACGGGGTGACCAAGGCCACGGCCTCTGTCCGGATCGCGCACGAATCGGTGATGGGCGCGGCGCTGGCCGTGGCGCGGGAGAAGATGCAGGGCATTTCCACCCGCCCGCCCGCGCAACCCGACGCATCGGTGGACGAATCCCTAACGTGGGACGACCTGGTGGCGCAGGGCATCGCCACCCACCAGACCGTCACGAATGCCGAATTGGACGCGCTGTTCAAAGGCACCCTGTGGGAGGATGACGACCCCGAAGCGCGGGACGATCCGACCGCCCCCTATCTGGACATCTGGGTGCTGGACATCGGCCCACGATCCATCGCGCGGGCGGCGCTGGCCCCGGACACCTATGACGAATTGCAGCATTTCCTTGAAATCTCGCCCGAGCAAGAGCCGCTTTTGCTGATCGAAACCGCGCGGCACGGGCTCGTCTCGCCAGATTTCGTGCGCAACACCGCGCCCGATTGGCTGTCCGCAGAACAAGGCGGGCTGCCCATCGCCCTGCGTGACGCCGATCTGTTCGTCGAACTGGCAAAAGGCGCGCCCGATGGTGCAGCGATGATCCTGCGCACGGACCGGCGGCTGGGGCTCGATCCGGCCTCTGAATGGCAGTTGAACGTGGCCGCCGTGCGCGAACATGGTATGTTCCAGCCCGAAATGGCCTCCGTCACCCTGCCCGTCACCGTCACCACGCCCGAACGGTTCTTCACCCGCCCCGGCGAGGTGAAACAAGCCCCCCCGTGGCTGGAGGCGCTGCGCGGCCGTCAAACCGACCTGATCGTGCTGGGTGCCTTTCTTGTGCCGCTTCTGGCGCTCGTGTTCGCCCATAAACGCCTTGCCGGTGCGCACTATTTCACCCCGATCCGCCCTGCCATTCTGGCCGTGGTCATCGGCTTTGTCGGCTGGTGGGGTCAGGGCCAGCTGTCCATCGTCACGGTTCTGGGTGTGATCCGCACCGCCTTTCAGGGGGGGAGTTATACCTTCCTTGTCTACGACCCGTTCTCGCTTGTGGTCTGGGGAGCGGCGATTATCGGGTTTTTCCTCTGGGGACGCGGGCTGTTCTGTGGCTGGCTGTGCCCCTTTGGCGCCATGCAGGAATTCGCGCACCATCTGGGCCAGCTGCTGCGCCTGCCGCAGATCAAACCATCCAACGCATGGGACGCGCGGCTGAAACTGTTGAAATATGTCGTTCTGGCCAGCCTTCTGGCCGTAGTCTTCCTTGCCCCCGCCTATACCGAAAAAGCGGCCGAGGTTGAGCCGTTCAAAACCGCGATCACCACGTTCTTTGTCCGCGAGTGGTATTACGTCGCCTATGCGGCCGGGCTGTTGCTGCTGTCCATGGTGCTGTTCAAAGGGTTCTGCCGCTATGTCTGTCCCCTTGGTGCGGTCATGGCTATCGGCGGGCTGCTCAGGGGCCGCAAATGGATCGAGCGGCGCGCAGAATGCGGATCGCCCTGCCAGCTGTGCAAGGTGAAATGCAATTACAACGCCATCAAGAAAACCGGCGAAATCCAGTATGACGAATGCTTTGCTTGCTTGGATTGCGTGACCATCCATGACGACCCCAAGCAATGCGTGCCCCTAATCATCGCCGCGAAACGCGGGGCAAAACTGCAAGAGGCCGCCGAATGACCCTGTCCCGCCGCCGCTTCCTGACCATCACCGCCGCGATGCTGGCCACACCGGCCAGCGCCGCGCGCCTGCGCTGGCAAGGCCGCGCCCTTGGGGCCGATTGCACATTGGAAATCCACGCGCCACGCGATCAGGCCGAACGCGCCTTGCGCGATGTGCGCGCCCTGCTGCGCCTGGCCGAGGCAAGGTTCAGCCTTTACGACCCCTCCTCGGAATTGTCGAAACTGAATGCGGCGGGAACGCTGGCCGCGCCCTCTTTGGAAATGACCGAAATCCTTGCGCTTTGCGACCGCGCCCACCACGCCACGGGCGGCACCTTCGACCCCACGGTGCAAACCCTTTGGGAGGCGCTGTCGACAGGAACACCCGTGGACTCCGCCGCATCCCTTGTTGGCTGGACCCGCGTGCAGCGCACTCCCCCGCGTTTGGACAAGGGACAGAAACTTACCCTCAACGGTGTGGCGCAGGGGTTTGCGACGGATATGGTCGCGGGCGCGCTACGCGCTGCGGGCCTGTCCAAGGTGCTGGTCAATATCGGCGAGTTTTCCGCCCTTGGTGGACCATTTCACGTTGGCATGTCCGATCCCACTCACGGGCTGTTCGGGACAGCAACGCTGGAAAACAGCGCCATCGCCATATCGTCGCCTGCCGCGACCATGCTGGGCACCGCGCCGCATATCCTGTCGGCGACAGGACGCATCCCGCAATGGAATACCGTCAGCGTCCAGGCGCAAAATGCCGCGCTGGCAGACGCCGCATCAACCGCCTTTTGCCTGATGGGCCACGCGGAAATCGAACGGGCCATACCGGCGTTGGACCTGACGCGCGCGACCATGCTGGACAGCACGGGGAGGGTTCACCACATCGGATAGACGCAAAAAGCCCCGCACGATGGCGGGGCTTTCGCATGTCTTGTCAGACGCGATCAGGCGGCTGCGGCGACCGCACGCTTGGTCAGAACCTTGATCAGGTTGGCGCGGTATTCCGGCGTGCCGTGCAGATCACCGATCAGCCCGTCAGCCGAAGCGGTCAAACCGTCCACGGCATCGGCCGAGAAGTTGGAGGACAATGCCGCCTCTGCCTCGGTCCAGCGGAACACGCCCTCTTCCGATGCGCCGGTGACAGCAACGCGCACACCGTCGGCGTATTTCGCCACGAACACACCTGTCAGCGCAAAGCGCGAGGCGGGCTGTTCGAACTTCTGGTAGTTGGCCTTTTCCGGGGTCGGGAACTTGACGCCGGTGATGATCTCGCCCTCGTCCAGCGCCGTGGTGAACATGCCCTGGAAATAGTCGTCTGCCGCGATTTCACGGACGTTGGTGACGATGGTCGCCCCCGATGCCAGCGCCGCCGACGGATAGCATGCCGCCGGATCGTTATTGGCAAGCGAGCCGCCGATGGTACCGCGGTTGCGAACTGCCGGATCACCGATATTGCCAGCCAAGGCGGCCAGCGCCGGATAGGCCGTTGCCTCTGCGGCGACCTGTGCATGGGTGGTCGCGCCGCCGATCGTCAGGGTGCCACCATCCGCGGACACGCCCACCAGTTCGGGGATGCCGGTCAGGCTGACCAGCGTGCCGGGCATATTCAAACGCTGCTTCATCGTCGGGATCAGGGTCTGCCCCCCCGACAGCGGCTGCGCCTCTTCATCCTTCAGCGCGGCGACGGCCTCTGCCACCGAACCGGGCTTTACGAATTCGAAATTGTACATCTTCGTTTCTCCTCCTGAAACGTCGGGGCGCTGCGCCCTTCCGCTTCATTGTTCCATAAATACCTTGGTCCCGGCCGCACGGGCCTGCCGCACGACCGGGGAAGGAGCCTTAGCCCTTTTGCATTGCCGACCAGACGCGCGAGGGGCTGACCGGCATGTCGATATGATCCACATTGTAACCGCCACGTTGCAACGCGTCGATGACAGCATTGACCACCGCAGGGGGCGAACCAATGGCACCGGCCTCGCCGCAACCTTTCACGCCCAACGGGTTGTGGGTGCAAGGGGTCTGGCAGGAATGGTCAGTGGAATACATCGGCAGATCGCTGGCACGGGGCATCGCGTAATCCATAAAGGATCCGGTCAGCAACTGGCCGTTTTCATCATAGGTTACATTTTCCAACATAGCCTGACCGATACCTTGGGCCACGCCGCCATGCACTTGGCCTTCGACAACCATCGGGTTGATGATATTGCCGAAATCATCCGCTGTGGTGAAGGACAGGATATCAACCTTACCTGTGTCGGGGTCCACTTCGACCTCGCAGATATAAGCGCCCGATGGGTAGGTGAAATTCGACGGGTCGTAAAACGCCGTCTCTTCCAGACCGGGTTCAAGGCTTTCCAGCGGATAGTTATGCGGCACATAGGCTGCCAGCGTCACTTCACCCCAAGCCAGCGATTTATCGGTGCCCGCAACGGTGAATTGACCGTCTTTCAACTCGATATCCCCTTCCGAGGCTTCCAGCAGATGCGCGGCAATCTTTTTCGCCTTGTTGATGATCTTCTCGGTGGCGCGCACCATGGCCGACCCGCCAACCGCGATCGAGCGGGAACCATAGGTGCCCATGCCCATCGGGACTTTGCTGGTGTCGCCATGCACGATGTCGATCTGGTCGGCGGGAATGCCGATCATTTCTGCAACCACTTGCGCAAAGGTCGTTTCGTGACCTTGGCCATGGCTGTGCGACCCGGTCATCACGCTGATGGAACCCGTCGCATTCACCCTTACGGTGGCGGATTCATACAGGCCGGCACGCGCGCCCAACTGCCCCACAAGGTTCGACGGCGCGATGCCGCAAGCCTCGATGAAATGGGCCAGGCCATAGCCGCGCAGCTTGCCGCGGGCCTTGGATTCCGCCGCGCGGGCCTCGAAGCCGGCGTAGTCGGTCATCTCCAGCGCCTTGTCCAGCGTGGCATGATAGTTGCCGGTGTCATAGGTCACGGCCACGGGCGTGTCATAGGGGAACTGCTCGGGCTTGATGAAGTTCTTGCGGCGCAGTTCCGCAGGATCGACACCCAGCTCGCGCGCGGCCTTGTCCACCACACGTTCCAGTTGGAAGGTCGCCTCGGGGCGGCCCGCCCCGCGATAGGCGTCAACCGGGGTGGTGTTGGTGAAGACGGCCTTGACATTCACATAGACCAGCGGCGTGGTGTAATTGCCCGCCATCAGCGTACCGTGCAGCCACGTGGGGATCGACGGCGCGAAGGTGGACAGGTAAGCGCCCATGTTCGCATAAGTGTCGGTGCGGACCGCGGTGAACATGTGGTTTTCGTCCAGCGCCAGTTCGATCTTGGTGACGTGGTCGCGGCCATGGGCATCGGAAATGAACGCCTCGGACCGGGTCGAGGTCCATTTGACCGGACGGTTCAGCACTTTCGACGCCCAAGTCACGAATGCCTCTTCGGCATAGTGAAAGATTTTCGTGCCGAAACCACCGCCCACATCGGGGGCCACAACGCGCAGCTTGTGTTCGGGGATGTTCAGCACGAATGCGCCCATCAGCAGGCGGATCACATGCGGGTTCTGCGAAGTGGTATAAAGCGTGAATTCGTCATTCGAGCGGTTGTAATCGCCCACGGCGACGCGCGGCTCCATCGGGTTGGCCACCAGACGGTTGTTCACCAGTTCCAGCGTGGTAACATGGTGCGCGTTCTTGATCGCCTCGTCCACGGCTTCGCGGTTTTCCTCGACGAAACCCCAGTCATAGCAAAGGTTAGAGGTCAGGTCGTCATGCACCTTGGTGGCGCCGTCCTTGATCGCTTCCTTCATGTTCAGGACCGGTTCAAGCTCTTCGATGTCCAGCTCGATCGCCTCGGCAGCATCGCGCGCCTGTTCCAGCGATTCCGCGACGACAACGGCGATGGGGTCACCGACGTGACGCACCTTGCCTTCGGCCAGGATCGGGTGCTTGGGTTCCTGCATGACTTCGCCGAAACGGTCGGTCACTTGCCAGCCGCAGGGAATGCCGCCTTTTTCCTCGAAATCTGCCGCGGTAAAGATCCGCAGAACACCGGGCATCTCGGACGCGGCCGAGGTGTCGATGTTGTTGATCTTGCCATGCGCGATGTCCGAGCGCAGGAAATGCGCATAGGTCTGGCCGTGCATGTTGATGTCGTCGGTGTAATTGCCGTTGCCGGTCAGAAACCGGATGTCCTCGCGCCGCTTGGTGCTGGCGCCAATGCCGTCCTTGGGCATGGTATTCTCCTCCGTTGGCGATGCGCCTGGCGCATCTTTATGACGATAAGGTGGGAGCGGGCGCGGTGGGCGCGCCCAGCTGCCGCGCCCTTATTCCGCGGCGATGCTGCTGACGTCCTGGCCGGACGCGGCATATATCGCCTTGATGATGTTGTGATACCCGGTGCAGCGGCAGATGTTGCCTTCCAGGTAGTGACGGATATCCGCCTCGGTCGGCTTGGGGTTTTCTTTCAAAAGCGCCGTGGCCGACATCACCATGCCGGGGGTGCAGAAACCGCATTGCAGGCCGTGATGGTCCTGGAATGCCTGCTGCACGGCGGTCAGTGTGCCATCTTCGGCAGCCTGACCTTCGATTGTCACGATCTCTGCGCCGTCCGCCTCGTTGGCGAACATGGTGCAGGATTTCACGGGCTTGCCGTTCACATGCACAACACAAGCGCCGCACTGGCTGGTATCGCAACCCACATGGGTGCCGGTCAGTTCCAGTTCATCGCGCAGAAACTGCACCAAAAGGGTGCGCCCTTCGGCATCGCCCGTACGGGTCTTGCCGTTCACCTTCATCGTTAGCGTCGTCATAACGTCCTCCCTGTAACGTCTTTTCGTGGCTTGCCAGCTTAGTTGAATACGCGCTTGAGCCAGCCTTTTTTCTTATCTTCATCGCCTTCGGCACCGGCCTCTTCGGCTTCGGTGGTGGCGGGTGCTTCGTCGGCGGGGTTGTCGCCCTCGACCGCCGATGCGAAATCGGCAAAGAACTGGTCGGCCATCTTCTTGGCGAACCCGTCGATGATGCGGCTGCCCAGCTGGGCCAGCTTGCCGCCCACTTTCGCTTCGACATCATAGGTCAGCAGCGTGCCGGTTTCGCTCGGCTCCAGCTTCACGTCGGCACCGCCCTTGGCAAAACCGGCCGCGCCCCCCTTGCCTTCGCCCGTCAGGGTCAGGCTGTGCGGCTCGTTCATATCGGAAAGGGTCACGGCCCCCTTGAATGTCGCCTTAACCGGGCCGACCTTTTGCACCACCGTCGCCTCGAAGCCTTCTTCGGCGGTGCCGGACATTTCGGTGCAACCCGGCACGCAGGCTTTCAGAATCTCGGGGTTCAGCAGCGCGGCCCATACGTCTTGGGATTGGGCGGCAATTTCGCGGGAATCGGTAAGTTTCATCGGTCTTCCTCTTCGTTCTTTGTCTGGCACGCTACGGCACGAGGGCGGCCCCCGACTATTCGACCAAGGGTGTATGCCCGTTGTCAGCGGTATTCCGGTTTTTTCAGGACCAACCCGTAACGCGCGAAAATTTCTTCGATCCCGCCATCATTGAGCGCCGCCAAAACCGCATCGTCAACCGCATATCCCAATGCGCGGTATGCAAAATGTACGGCAAGGCCATTTGTCCACTCTCCCACTGCAAAACCGGGCAGAGGGGGCTGGTGCAGGGCCAGGTTATCGGTCAGCCCGTATTCCAACTCGCCGCGCGGGCCCATGGCGGCTTTTGTCTCTCCGCCATCCAGCGCCTTCATCGCGTCCGCCGTGGTGGGATAGCGTTGCATGTTGCCCGCCAGCTGCCCGCCCGGAAAGGCGCTGAGATAGAAATCCGAGATCGAATCGTTTTCAACCGCAACGCTGTCGAACCGGAAATAGGCGGGCACAGGCGGGTCTTCGGGATATTGATCCTTGCGGTAAGCAATCGCGATGCCTTCGATATGATAGGTGCCGGTAAACACCACCTGTTCGACTCGGCAGGCAAATTCGCTGTCATAGGGCACATGCAGCATCACGTTCACCACGGCCCCGCCCACGACCGGGCCTTTCCAGATCCAGTTGCGCAGATCCGTTTCCAGGTTTTCACCCGGCGTGACCAGCTTGAACCGCGCTTCGACACCCAGGTCGTCCGCGATCAGGCGGGCGATGTCGATGTCCACGCCGGCAGGTTTACCGCCCTGCTCGAATGACCAGGGCGGGAAATTTTCATAGGCGGCAAAGGTGATGAAACCGCGTTCCTGAATGGCATCCAGATCGGCGCCCACGATATCGCGGCCCGCATTCTGGGGCTTGGGCTGGGGCACGTAATCCTCGCAGCGCGCCATGGCTTCGGTGCCAGTCAGACACAAAAGTGCAAGGCCCAGCGCCGCGAGTTGATTTCTCATATGCCCTTGCTCCTGTTTTAGTGCGCTGCGGACAGGCCGATGGTCAGCTGTTCGGCCGCATGGACCGGATCGGCCTTGTCGCCGCTGATCAGGTTCGCCGCGCGAAACGCCACCGAATCCGCCACGGGCGCACCCGATCCGGTTTCGATCTTGCCTGCGATCTCGCGCAGTTCGGTTTCCAGCGCGGGCAGGTCGGCATCCTTGCCCTTGGTCTGCAACTCGTCGCGAATTTCCTTCAGCCGGTCACTGTATTCGTCCATCGCGCCATCGTCGGGGCGGGTTTCAACATAGGTGCGGATCGCCCAAGCGGCTTTCTGGCCCAGAAGCTCGCCAAAGGCGGGCATCTTGGTGATACCGTTCTGAGTATAGCCGGTCTGGAACCGTTCAACGAACCATTCGTCACCGTATTCTTCGGCTTCAAGATATCGCAGGTCGGGGGCTAGGCCGCCCGACACCACGCCCAGACCATGGCAGCGCGCGCAGTTCTGGTTATAGCCGGAATCGCCGATCTCGACCGCTTTCAGCCAAACATCCTCGCCCACCGCTTCGACGCGATAGGGGTTTTCGGTCAGCCACTCCTCGCCCACATCGGGCAGGGCTTTGGTATCGACGGCTTGCGGCGTAACATCGCCATGCGCCAAGGCGAAACTTGCAACGGTCATTGTCAGGCCGGTAGCGGCCAGCAGGGTCTTGAACATGGAATCCTCCCATTCGTGCGTTTCGCCCTTCTGATATGGGGCTATGTCGCGCCTTGGTATTCGACCTTGGTTTAACCAGAACATAAACTTCGACTTTGGTCCAATGGCAGGTGGCCGCCCCCCGTGGCTTGCTGACTGGCAAGGGAGGAAACGCGCGTGAAAATCTTGAACCGTCTGTCTGCTTTGTTGGCCGCGGCAGTGGCCACCTGCACGCTTGCCATACCCGCGAGGGCCGAGGTGACTTTGCAAGTCACGTATCTGGCGCAACATGTGGAACTACCCCCCGTTCTGTCAAACCTTGATGTGCCGCCCGATGATCTGGGCCTTGCTGGCGCGCGACTGGCATTGAAAGACAACCTGACAACCGGCAAGTTCTTGAAACACAACTATGCGCTGGACGAAATTCAGGTCGAAATAGGCGGCGATCTTCTGTCTGCCGCGCGGCAGGCGCTGGCGGCATCCCCCTACTTGATCATCGACGCCCCCGCCGCCGATCTTCTGGCGGTCGCTGACCTGCCCGAGGCGGCGAATGCACTGATTTTCAACGCCTCTGCCCCCGACGACACGCTACGCGATGCCGAATGCCGTGCCAACGTGCTGCACACCCTGCCCAGCCGCGCGATGCGGGCCGATGCACTGATGCAATTCGCCCAATCGCGCCGCTGGACCGATCTGGCCATGATCACCGGCGGGCATGACAGCGACCGCACCCTTGCCGCCGCGCTGGATCGGTCTGCCCGCAAGTTCGGCATGAAGATCACCGCGCGCAAGGACTGGATCTTTGACGCCGACATGCGCCGCAATGCCAGCCAGGAGGTGCCGCTGTTCACCCAGGATATGGGCGATTACGACCTGCTGCTGATCGCGGACGAAACAAACGATTTCGGCCGCTACCTGGCCTATAACACTTGGCTGCCCCGCCCCGTCGCCGGAACCGAGGGGCTGGTGCCCACCGCATGGTCCCCCGTGGTCGAACAATGGGGCGCGGCGCAGTTGCAATCGCGCTTTTCCGATCTGGCCGGGCGCGACATGGCCCCGCGCGACTACGCTGCATGGGCCGCCCTGCGCGTTCTGGGCGAGGCCGTGACCCGCACCAATTCCGCCATCCCCGCCACCCTGCGGGATTTCATCCTGTCAGACGCGTTCGAACTGGCAGGCTTCAAGGGGCGGACGCTGTCGTTCCGCCACTGGAACGGGCAACTCCGCCAACCGATTCCTTTGGTGACGGAGCGTGCAGTGGTGGCCCAAGCGCCCTTGCCCGGCTTCCTGCACCAGCGGAACGAGATGGACAGCCTTGGCATCGACGCACCTGAATCCAAATGCACCGCCTTTCAGTAAGGAAGAACGATGAAACGCCTGCTTCCCGTCCTGCTTTTGACCGCCTCCCCCCTTGTGGCCGAGGAGATCTGGGTCACCAATGAAAAAGACGACACCGTCAGCGTGATCGATCTTTCCACGATGGAGGTGACGCGCACCATTCCAACGGGCGAACGGCCCCGCGGCATCACCTTTTCGCATGATTATTCCCGCGTCTATATCTGCGCATCGGACAGCGACACGGTGCAGGTGATGGACCCGGTCACTGGGGAAATCCTGCACGATTTGCCCTCGGGCGAAGACCCCGAACAATTCGTGCTGCACCCCAACGACCGGCATTTATACATCGCCAATGAAGATGACGCGATCACCACCGTGGTCGATACCGAATCCCGCACCGTGATCGCGCAGATCGACGTCGGGATCGAACCCGAGGGCATGGCCGTTTCACCCGACGGAAAAATTGCCATCACCACGTCCGAAACCACAAATATGGCGCATTGGATCGACACCGAAACGCGCGAATTGTTCGCCAACACGCTGGTCGATGCCCGCCCCCGCCACGCCGAATTCGTCAAGGGCGGGACCGAACTGTGGGTCTCTGCCGAAATCGGCGGCACCATCACCGTGTTCAATACCGCGACGCAAACCGAAAAGGGCAAGATTCACTTCGAGGTCAAAGGCGTGCATCCCGACCGCGTGCAGCCCGTGGGTTTCGAACTGACCGGCGACGAGAAGACCGCATTCGTCGCACTTGGCCCGTCGAACCACCTTGCCGTGGTCAATGCGGATACCTACGAGGTCGAGGATTACATCCTTGTCGGCCGCCGCGTCTGGCACATGGCCTTCAACACCGACAAATCGCTTTTGTTCACCACAAACGGAATCTCGGGCGATGTGACCGTGGTGGATGTGGCCAAACGCAAGCCGATCAAGACGATCAAGGTGGGCCGCTTCCCGTGGGGTGCCGCATTGCGTCCAACATCCAACTGAACGCTGCCCCCAATCCCGCCATCCCATTTCTGAAGGATCACCATGAAACAGCTTCTTCTTTCCGCCCTGCTTGCCATTACCCTACCCGCCACAGCGATGGCCGATGACGGTAAACCCGCCTTCGGCATGGCCGGTATCCTGTCGAACAAGAACAAAGAGGATCTGCCGCCCATCATCCTGTCCTCGGGCATGCCCCTGTCCGACGCGCCTTGGGTGCTGAAATCCGGCACCTATTACGAATTCGAAATCCAGGGTGACGGATCGCAGGAACTGGCACTGGTCGGGTCCGAATTCTTCCGCGCCATCTGGATCGACGAGATCGTCGTCGAGGGCCTTGAAATCCGACCCCTCGGCCTGGATTCCATCGAATTCGACGAGGCGGGCGAGATGGAAATCGGGTTTGTCGCCATCAAGCCCGGGCGCTACAACATCCATGTGCCGGGCAGCACCGGCGACACGCAAAGGCTGGAGATCACCATCGAATGACGCAAGCGGGCGGGCTGACCATACGCGATCTGTCGTATCGCTATTCGGCCCATGGCCCCGACGCGCTGTCAGAGGTGTCGTTTTCCGTCGCGCCGGGCCGGTTCTGCGCTCTTCTGGGTGCGAACGGTGCTGGCAAATCGACCCTGTTCAACCTTGTCACCCGGCTGTTCACCACACCCCATGGCGTGATCGAGGTGGCCGGCCATGACATCCGCCGCGCCCCGCGCAAGGCGCTGGCCCGCATGGGCGTGGTGTTCCAGCAGCCGACCCTTGACCTAGATCTTTCCGTGCGCCGCAACCTGTCGTATTTCGCGGCTCTGCACGGCCTTTCGGGCCACGCCGCAGCCAGCCGGATCGACGCCGCGCTGGACCGTTTCGGCCTGACCGACCGGGCAGAGCAGCCCGCCCGCGCGCTTTCGGGCGGATACCGCCGCCGCGTGGAAATTGCCCGCTCGACCCTGCACAGCCCCGCCGTTCTGCTGCTGGACGAACCGACCGTCGGGCTGGACCCGCAAACCCGCGCCGCCCTGACCGACGATGTCCACGCCATGTGCACCGATGACGGGCTGACGGTGCTGTGGTCCACCCACCTGCTGGACGAGGTCCGCGAAACCGACCGCCTCGTGATGCTGGAAAAAGGCCGCGTCACCTATGACGGCATCGGGCTTCCCGAAAATGCCAAGGCCCCGGCATGAATGGCGCGCTGATCGCCCTGCGCGCCATCCTGATCCGCGAGGCGCTGCGTTTCATCCGCCAAAAGGGGCGATTCGTCGCCGCCCTCGTGCGCCCGCTTGTCTGGCTCGTGGTCTTTGCCGCGGGCTTCCGCGCCGCGCTTGGCCTGTCAATCACACCGCCCTACCAAACCTATATCACATACGAGATTTACATCGTTCCCGGCCTGTGCGGCATGATCTTGCTGTTCAACGGCATGCAAAGCTCTCTCTCGCTCGTTTATGACCGCGAAATGGGGTCGATGCGGCTGCTGCTGACCTCGCCGCTGCCGCGCTGGTGGCTGCTGTTCTGCCGGCTGATTTCCTCTACCGCGATCTCGATCCTTCAGGTCTATACCTTCCTTGGCGTGGCTTGGATTTACGGGATCGACATGCCATGGCAAGGCTACCTGATGGTGCTGCCCGCACTGGCCCTATGCGGCGTGATGCTGGGCGCGGTCGGTCTTGCATTATCATCCATTATCAAACAGTTGGAGAATTTCGCCGGGGTGATGAATTTCGTCATCTTCCCGATGTTCTTCCTGTCCTCCGCGCTGTACCCCTTGTGGAAAATGGCCGAAAGCTCGGCACTGCTGCATGACATATGTGCCTTCAACCCCTTCACCCACGCAGTCGAACTGATCCGCTTTGCGCTTTACGGCCAGATGAACTGGATCGCGCTGCTTTGGGTTCTGGCATCAGGCGCGGTCTGGTTGGCGCTGGCGCTGTGGGGCTATGATCCCGCCCGCGGCATGATCCGCCGCAAGGGATAGGACATAGGGCAATGTCCCTGACCCTAACTACGACCCCTGGGCGGGTGATCCCCAAGCCGGTTTTTGCTAGGCTCCACTTAACCCGAGGAGGAACCCCATGCTCAAATTCCTGACCACGGCGGCCCTGGCCGCGACCCTCGCCAGCCCGGTTCTCGCAAGCGATTCCGACAGCGGCGGCGATCTGAACCCCGAGGAAATGACCATCAACCGCGTGCTGCGCGACGTGGGGCGCGGACAGGTCAACATGATGACCTGCGCCGTAGGCTACGGCATCACCAAGAAGGGCGACCACGAAGACGCACGCAAAGTGTTCGAAGCCTGCGCCGCCGCCGGATACACCGGCGCTATGACTTGGATGAGCCAGTTGGACAACAACGGGCTGGGTGGTGAATACGACCCCGACCGCGCCGCGAAATGGGACCGCAAAGCCGCCGAGGCAGGCGATCCCGTCGGCAAGTTCAACTACGGCTTGGCCCTGATACGCGGGCACGGCGTCGCGCAGGACAAAGCCGCTGGCCGCGCCCTTGTCGATCAGGCCGCCGCCGACGGGCTTCCCGTGGCCAGGCGCCTGCAAGCCGCCGACTATGATCTGGACGAAGTCACCCCCGACGCGGATAACTGGAAATACGCCCCAGCCTTCTGATCCGGCTTACCCGCCGACGCTGCGGCGCACCTTGTCCACTGGCCATCACCCCTCCGCTTGCGCAAGCCCCGCAGCGGAACGCGAAGGGACGAGGCATCACGTGCGGCGCAAGCCGCGCCACAAGGTCACGCCATCTACGACCAAAGCACGATGCCCGCACGGGCAATCCGTTGATCTGCATCAACAAAGCCCGCTCACACGAGGTCTAGCATTTGCCCATCCCTTATGGAGGACCCAAGCGATGAAACCGAATTCTTCCCCCCGTCTGCTTGCCGCCGCGCTGCTGATGGGCACCCTGCCCGGCACCGCCGCCATTGCCGAAAGCCCCGTGTTCGAGCAGGTCAAGGTCGAGGCAGGCGCCAAGCTGTTCGATGCGGAATGCCGCCGCTGCCACGCAACCGACGCCAAGCACGAAAGCTATGGCCCGCCCCTGGAAAACGTGATCGGCCGTGCCGCTGGCAGCTACCCCGATTACGACTATTCCATCGCGCTGGAAGCATCGGGAATCGTCTGGACCAAGGCCGCCCTGCGCGCCTGGATGGAGGATAACAGCGGTTTCATGCCCGGCACCAAGATGCGCCATGTGGGCATTGCAGACCCCACCGTTCAGGATTTCATCCTGACCTACCTTGACGCGATCACCACGCGCGACGGCTCTGAAATTTCGAAATAACCTTATCAGTTGAATGACTTGCACCGCTGCTGCATCGCGGCGGTGTTTGCATTTGCGCCATCCTTGCGCAAAACACCGCTGCATGCACCTTGCGCCACCATACGACCCCCCATACGACTATGGTGTAATTTCGCCGCAGCCCGCCCTCTCTCAATAATAACGCAGCTTTCCGAACGGTCTTCCCATGGTCGTCGGTCGGCTATTGGATAAAGGGAGGAAACCGATGAACAGGTTTATCACAGTGGTCGCCGCTGGACTTATGGCAACCGCAAGCGTTGCCATCGCTGGCGTCACCGAAGAAGATTTGAAGAACGACACGGCCAATACCAGCCAGGTTGTCACCAACGGCATGGGCCGCCATCTGCAACGCTTCAGCCCGCTTGAGACGCTGAACAAGGACAACGTCAAGAACCTGATGCCCGCGTGGGCCTTCAGCCTTGGCGGCGAAAAGCAGCGCGGTCAGGAAACCCAGCCGCTGATTTATGATGGCGTGATGTATATCACCGGTTCATATTCGCGCCTTTACGCGATCGACGTAAAGAGCGGCAAGGAGATCTGGCAATACGATGCCCGCCTGCCCGAAGGCATCCTTCCCTGCTGTGACGTGGTCAACCGCGGCGCGGCCATCTATGGCGACAACATCTTTTTCGGCACGCTGGACGCACGTATCGTCGCGTTGAACCTGAAAACCGGCGACGTCGTTTGGAACAAAAAAATCGCAGATTACAAGGCAGGATACTCCTACACCGCTGCCCCGCTGATCGTGAACGGCCTGGTCATCACCGGCAACTCCGGCGGTGAATTCGGCATCGTTGGCGAAGTACAGGCACGCGACGCCGAAACCGGCGATATGGTCTGGACCCGCCCCGTGATCGAGGGTCACATGGGCACGCTGAACGGCGAAGAATCCACCATGACCGGCGAATTGAACGCAACCTGGCCGGGCGATATGTGGAAAACCGGCGGCGGCGCGACTTGGCTGGGCGGCTCCTACGACGCGGAAACCGACACCATTGTGTTCGGCGCGGGCAACCCCGCCCCGTGGAACAGCCACCTGCGCAACGCGGGCACGCCGACCGAAGGCAACAAGGGCGACAACCTTTATGCCTCCAGCCGTATCGGCATGGACCCTGCCACCGGCGAAATCAAGTGGCACTATCAGACCACCCCGCGCGAAGGCTGGGATTATGATGGCGTGAACGAGGTCGTGGCCTTTACCGACAAATCCGGCAACAAACGGTTCGCTACGGCAGACCGCAACGGGTTCTTCTATGTTCTGAACCGCGAAGACGGCAAATTCGTCGGCGCGACCCCCTTTGTGAAAGACATCACATGGGCGACAGGCATCGACGACACCGGCCGCCCGATCTTTGACGAGGCCAACCGCCCCGGCAATCCTGCGGATACGGCTGATGGCAAGAAGGGAGAGGTCATCTTTGCATCGCCGTCCTTCCTTGGTGGTAAAAACTGGATGCCGATGGCGTTCAGCCAGAAAACCGGGAATTTCTACGTGCCTTCCAACGAATGGGGAATGGATATCTGGAACGAGCCAATCACCTATAAGAAAGGCGCGGCCTATATGGGTGCGGGTTTCACCATCAAACCCAATTACACAGACCACATCGGTTCGCTGAAAGCCGTCGATCCCGACACGCTTGAAGTGAAGTGGGAATATAAAAACGAAGCTCCTTTGTGGAGCGGCGTGATGACCACAGCTGGCGGTTTGGTGTTCTTTGGCACCCCCGAAGGCGAATTTATCGCACTGGATGACGAAACCGGCGAAAAGGTTTGGTCGTTCCAGACCGGCTCCGGCATCGTTGGCCAGCCTGTGACGTGGGAAATGGACGGCGAACAGTATGTTTCGGTCATTTCCGGCTGGGGCGGCGCGGTTCCGCTTTGGGGTGGTGAAATTGCCAAAAAGGTCAACTACCTGAACCAGGGCAGCCTGCTTTGGACCTTCAAATTGCCAAAACGACTGGCAAACGCCAACTAAGGATAGCCTTCGGGCTTCTCCTTGGGGTCGCTCCCCGACCCCGCACCTTGCCTCTCCCCTTTATCGGGGGGAGGCATTTTTTTTGCCCGCCGCAAGGCGCGCCGCCAACCGGCCATCAAAAACATCTCGCCAAATTACGACTTTTGGCGAAGTATCTAATGCACCCCCCCTTTGTTAGCATCGAGGGACCAGCTAGAATGGCCCCCACAACCTAACGGACACACCACCCGCATCAATAGGCACAACATGACACCGGCACAGGCCCAAAGCAGCACCAGACGTTTCCACTCGGCCCTGATCGTTGACGATCACCCGCTGTTTTGCGATGCGCTGTCGATGACGCTGCAGGCTGTGGTGGGCATCATCGACATCCACACCGTCACCAACCTTGAACAGACGTTCGACTGGCTGTCGGAAAACGACGTGCCCGATGTGATCGTGCTGGACCTGAACTTGCCCGACGTGCAGGGGCTGGACGGGCTGGTGCGGCTGAAGAACCGGGCGCGCACCCCTGTGATGGTCGTGTCCTCGATGGCGGAAAACAAGGTGATCAGTTCCACCATCCGTGCCGGGGCCGCCGGTTTCGTGCCCAAGCATTCGCAGCGCGAGGTGTTCCAGTCGGCATTCGAGGCCATCGCCAAGGGCGAGACTTTCATTCCGCCCGGTCACATGATGGTGGCAGAGGACGACGCCTCGACCGGGGATGACGTGGTGGCGCGGCTTGCCTCGCTCACCAACCAGCAGGGCCGGATCCTGCAACTGATCTGCGAGGGCAAGCTGAACAAGCAGATTGCCTATGACCTGTCGATCGCCGAAACTACGGTAAAGGCGCATGTGACGGCGATCATGCGCAAACTTGGCGTGCAAAGCCGGACACAGGCCGTGCTTCTTGCCAAGCAGACGAGTTTCGGCTCCGTCTTGAATGACGAGGCCTGACCCGCGTAGCATCGGGCGCAGAATTGGGAGGAGGCAAGGATGGACCTGGCCAAAGGTCAGTCCGGCGCGTTCGCGAACGCGCCTGGCATCGTGCGAACCGCGTTCGTGCAACATGACGTATCCGATCCGGTCGGTCACTTGGCGCGTGCCTTGGGGCTGGAAACGGGCGTGGCCGGTGATGACGCAACGCCCGAATTCGAACTGGTCATACTGTTCGCCGCCGCCGATGCCGATGTCGCCCGCCTGATCCACGACGCCAAGGCACGTTTCGCCCCCGCACGCGTGGTCGGTTGCACCACCGCCGGAGAGATCAGCAATACGGGCTACACTTCGGGTGAAATCGTGGCGGTGGCCTTTCCGCGCGCACATTTCCGCGCCCGCACCGTGCTGGTGCCAGATCTGGATTTGTATGACCCGCAGACCGTGATCGAACAGATGATCCGCAACCGGCACGAGATGATGCGCGAGCAGCCGAACTGGACCTCGGAATTTACCTTTCTGATGATCGACGGGCTGTCCACCCGCGAGGACGAGCTGACCTCGGAACTGGCCGTGGGCCTCGGCCCCGTGCCGCTGTTCGGCGGCTCGGCGGGCGATGGCGTGGAATTCGGCAAAACCTTTTTGCTGCATGATGGGGAAACCCATACCCATGCCGCCGTGCTGACCCAGGTGCGCACCATTTGCCCGATCAAGGTGTTCAAGACGGACCACCTGATCCCGACGGAAAAATGCATGGTGGTGACAGGGGCAAACCCGGAAAAACGCACGGTGCATGAAATCAACGCCGAACCGGCCGCGCGGGAATATGCGCGGATTCTGGGCAAAGACCCCGAACAGTTGACCACTTTCACCTTTGCCGCCCATCCCGTGGTGGTGCGCATCGGCGGGCAGCATCATGTCCGGTCGATCCAGCGGGTCGCGGAAAACGGTGACCTGGTGTTCTTTTCTGCCATCGACGAAGGGCTGGTGCTGACGCTGGCCGAACCGCAGAACATGGTCACCCACCTGGAACAGGAAATCGCCGCGCTGTCCCATGACGGCCCGCCCGATGCGATCCTTGCCTGCGATTGCCTTTTCCGCCGCATGGAAGCGCAGCAAAAGCAGATGACCCGCCCGATTTCGCGCATTCTGGCAGAAAACCGTGTGGTCGGCTTTTCAACCTATGGCGAGCAGCTAAACTCGATGCATGTGAACCAGACATTGACCGGCGTCGCGATCTATCCGCCGAAGCAGCCGCAAACCGGGCCAGACAAGACATGAGCCACAGCCTGATCGACCCCCGCGATACGCTGGAACGCCAAAACGAGAAGCTGCTGAAAATCTCTGAAACGCTGATGCGGCGGGTCGAGCAAAGCACCGATGCGTCCGGTGCGGCCTATACGCAGTTCCAGCGCGCCGTGCTTTTGGAAGAAGAGGTGCGCGCCCGCACCCGCGATCTGGAACGCGCGCTGGACCTTTTGAACGAATCCAACGCACGCCTGGCCGTCGCCAACCGCGAGACAGAAGCCGCACGGTCCGATCTGGCCAATGCAATCGAAACCATTCAGGAAGGGTTCGCCCTGTTCAATCCGGATGAAAAACTGGTGCTGTGCAATTCGCGTTTCGGGATGCACATGCCCGATTTGCGCGATGCGCTGAAACCGGGGCTGTCCTTCACCGAATATGTGCGGCGCGTGTCGCAAAGCCATTTCCTCTCCCTGCCCGACAGCGAACGCCCCGAGGATTGGCTGAAGCGCCGCCTCGGTCGCCACAAGGACGACCACGTTATCTTTAACGTGCGGATGATCTGGAACCGCTGGGTGCAGGTGTCGGAACATCGCACTGGCGATGGCGGCACGGTGATCCTGCAGACCGACGTGACCGACATCATGCGGCTGGAACGGCAGGAACGCGACCGGATGCTGGACGATCAGGCCCGCCTGATCCGTGCCACGCTGGAACATCTTGATCAGGGGGTGTGCATCTTCGACGCGGGCGCGCGCATGGTCGGACATAATCAACGGCTGATCGAACTTTTGGCGATACCTGTGGTGCGGTTCCACATGGGGGCCACCTTTGCCTCTATCTTTGACCGCTTCCGCGACCGGGTGGAATTTTCCGGCGACATGACCCCCGAAGGCATAGAGGCATGGGTCGCTGCCCGCGACCACCGTGCGCCCCTGTCCTTTGAAATACGGCAGGGCGCGCGCACCCTGGCGTTTTTCGCGCAGGAAATGCCCGACAAGGGCTTCGTGATTTCCTTCACCGATGTCTCGGCCCAGCGCGCTGCCGTGCAGGCCATCCGCGAGGTGAACGAGACACTGGAACAGCGCGTCACCGAACGCACCTTGGAGCTGGAAGACGCCTTGGCCGAGGCAGAGCGCGCCAATGCCTCCAAATCCCGGTTCGTCGCGGCAGCCAGCCACGATTTGTTGCAGCCGCTTTCGGCGGCAATGCTTTACGTCACCTCGCTGGAAAAGGATCTGCCGACCGAAGGGGGACGCAAGGTTTTGTCCAAAGCCTCGAACGCGCTGCAAAGCGCCGAGAATATCCTTGAGGCGCTGTTCGACATTTCGAAACTGGATTCGGGGCGAACGGCGGTGATGGTGGGCGCGGTGCCCCTTGGCAGCGTGCTGGCGCAGTTGCGCGACGAATTGCAGCCGCAAGCCCAAAAGAAGGGGCTGCGTCTGTCCATCATCGCGGTCGACCTGAACGTGCTGTCCGATGCCACCTACCTGCGGCGCATCCTGCAAAACCTGATCGCAAACGCGATCCGCTATACCGAACATGGCAAGGTGCTGGTCGGGGCGCGGCGCATTCCCGGTGCCGTCCGGATCGAGGTATGGGACACCGGCCCCGGCATCCCAGAGGATCAGCAAGACATCATATTCGGCGAATTCCAGCGCCTGAACGCCACTGCCTCGGCGGCCGAGGGGATGGGGCTGGGCCTTGCCATCGTGGACCGTGCCTGCGCCCTTTTAGGCCATCCGCTGGAGGTCCGCTCGATCATTGGCAAGGGCACGCTGTTCACCGTCGAGGTGCCGGTCGCATCGCGCGATCTGCCGCTGTCGGCCACGACTACGGTCAGCGCGCCCAGCCTCCAGGCCGCTGTATTGGGCAACCTGATCGTGATGCTGATCGAAAACGACGAGGAATTGCGCCACGCCCTGTCCCTGACCATCGAAGGTTGGGGCGCCGATGTTCTGGCCTGCGCATCCGAGGCCGAGGCCCGCGCCCTGCTGAACGAAATCGGCGTCGCACCGGATGTGATCTTGGCCGATTACCAGCTGGATGACGGGCGCTCAGGCGCACAGGCGGTACAGGCGCTCAGGCGGCAGGTCGGCAACCTGCCCGCCTGCATCATCACGGCGAACCGGTCACCGGAGCTGGTGGATGAATGCGCGATCCTTGGGCTGGAGCTGATGCACAAGCCGATCGACGCGGAGGCACTGCGCGACTTCTTGCAAGCGGTGCGCCCGGTGCATTGAACCTGCGATCCGGGCGCAGCGTCTCTTACTCGGGGCGGACCCGTGCAGCAGTCTTGTTGGCAAATGCCTCAAGCCGGTCGCGCGATGCGGGCTGGGTGTTGACGATCCCCGCCACGACCGATTCCGCATAGGCGGCATCCAGCGCCGACATGTTTTGCATGTGGCTGATGGCCGAACAGATGGCGAAATTCGACAGCGGCGGGTTGGTGGCTGCGGCGCGGGCCAGTTCCATCGCCTTGTTCACGCTGGAGCCTTCGACACGGTATTGGCACAGGCCCACGGCCTCTGCCTCGGCCCCTTTGTAGACGCGGCCGGTCAGCATCATGTCGATCATCCGCGCCTTGCCGACCAGATCGGCCACGCGGATCGTCGCGCCGCCGCCGGTGAACAACCCGCGCTGCCCTTCGGGCAGGGCGAAATAGGTAGTCGCATCCGCCACCCGCACATGCGCCGAAGACGCCAGTTCAAGCCCGCCCCCCACGACGGCCCCGGTCAGCGCCGCGATGATCGGCACGCCGCCATATTCCATCTTGTTGAACGCCTCGTGCCAGCGCAGGCACAGGTGCATGAAATCCTCGGGGCGGCGGTCCTCCTGGTGGTGTTCCACCAGATCAAGCCCCGCGCAGAAATGGTCGCCCTCGGCCCGCAGCACAACGGCCCGCGCCCCCCGTCGCGGCAGGGCCGAAAACACGTCGATCAGCTCCTCGACCGTCTGGGCATTCAGCGCGTTGCGCTTGGCAGGGCGCGCCAGGATGACTTGCACGATGCCATCCTCGTCTGCCTCAAGCCGCAGGTTCTGGGTTTCTATCCCGCTTAGATCCACCATGATGTCTCCTCCCTCTTATCCGGTATCGGGGCAGACAGTCGCGCCGCTTTGGCGCAAAGTCCAGAGGTGTCGCAGCGTTTTCCTGACCGCATGGTCGGGAAATTCAAACCTTTCAGCAGGCCACGGGGAACAAAAACACGCCTTGGGCGATTGATCCGGCACAAGCCGCATAACGCCGACGGAGGAAAAACAGTTGAAGATCACCCGCCCCACCTCGACACGGCACCACGCAACATGACGCGGATCGAACGGTTCATGCCCTGGGCCATTGCCCTTGTCGGCGCGGTTACAATGGTCACGGCCCTGCGCCTTGCCGACAGTTTCTTTTCCCCCGTCACGCTGGCCATCGTGGCCGGTGTCGTGCTGTCGCCCATTTCCGATTTCTGGGAAAAGATCGGTTTTCCGCGGGCCTTCGGGGCCATGGTTTCGATGCTGGCGACGCTGCTGGTCACGGCGGCGGTCATCTTTGTGCTGCAACCCCATTTCGCGCGACTGATAGATGAAGCGCCCAAGGTGATGTCGGACATCAACCAGACCATCACCGACATGCGCAATTCGATGAAAGGCCTGTCACAAATGTCGGCCGAACTGGACGAGGCGCTTGGAGCCGAGGCCGCGCCAGAGAAATCAAAAGTCGCGATCCCCGACGATACCAGTATCGGCCCTCCCCCGCCGCCTTCGACAGAGGGCGCTGCCGAGGTGCCGACACTGACCGATGCCCTGCTGATGGCCCCGTCAATTTTTGCCCAGATCGTGATCTTTGCCGGCACGCTGTTCTTTTGCTCGCCACCCGGACCGAGATTTACGACTGGGTCGCGCGGCACATCCCCTCGACCCGACCGGGCGGCATATCCCAGCGCGACCTGATGCGCGCCGACCGGCTGGTTTCGCGCTATTTCCTGACCATCACGATGATCAATGCCGCCTTGGGAACGGGCGTGGCGCTGATGCTGACGGGGCTTGGGCTGCCAGGGGCCGCGCAATGGGGGCTGCTGGCCTTCTTCGCCAATTTCGTCGTCTACTTGGGGCCGGCGGTGTTTGCCGGGGCCATGGTCTTGGCGGGGACCGCCGCCTTTGACGGGCCGACAGCATTGGCCCCAGCGGCTTTCTACCTGTTCCTGAACTTCACCGAAGGGCAATTCATTACCCCGTCGCTGGTCGGGCAAACCATGCAGATCAACCCGCTGGCCGTGTTCCTTTCCGTGATTTTTGGACTGTGGCTTTGGGGGGCGGCAGGCGGCATCGTGGCAATTCCCCTGCTGGTTTGGATCTTGTTCCTGAACGGATTGGGCGAAAAACCCGCCTGACACCCGCGGGCACCGCGCAGAAAAAAGCTCCGGTCCATTGGGCCGGAGCTTTTTTGCGTATCAGACGATGTTCAATCCTTTTCACGCGCCGAGGAAAACCCGCGCCGCGCGGCGGAACCAGCGCCGATGCCCTGCATGAATGCGGCCACCAAGGCGGCCAATGGCAATTCGGTCTGCGCCGTAGCCGAGGCGGCCATGGCAGCGGTGCGCATCTCGCGCTTTTGCGCGTGCTTGGCGAAACCGATCACCAAAACCCCGGCCCCGACAAAGCCGCCGCCGATGATCAGGGCCGCGGTCTTGGCGTCGAACATCTCTTCCAACACGATCCAGCCGGCAGTGGTCAGGAACCCCGCGCCGATGATCATAAGCAAAATGCCCGAAGCGCCAAGCGCAATGCGCTTGACGCCACGAGCGACGAAATATCGTAGCTGTGCGATCATGACAGATTACCGGCGGTTCATGATCAGCCCGACGAGAAAGCCGACACCTGCGGCGATCCCGATGGCGGCGGCGGGGTTTTCACGCACCTGGCTTTCGGCCGTGGCATAATAGTGCTGCGCCGATTTTTTCAGATCGGCGGCGGTGTCCTCACCTCGCTTGCGCAGCGCTTCTGCACTGTCCTTTGCCGAGGATTTCAGCGACACGCCCTTTTGAATGCCCATATCCTTGAGCGTGCCGGTCAGGGCGGCCACGTCGGCCTTCAGCGCAGCGATTTGCGCCTCAAGATCATCGGTGGTCGCCTTGTTGGAAGCGGCGGTTTTGGCATTGCCATTCGTGGATGTTGCGGTGGCCATGATTGTCCTCCTGGCAGTTGTTTTCCGGCGCAACGGGGGTTGTGCACCTTCTCTGTTCAAACGCACCGGTGCGGCCAAAGTTCCCCGAACATGTAAAAATTAAATTTGGAACTGCACGGGCTCACTTTGCGTTGTTTTCATAATCGCGTCCCAGATGGCGCTTGAAACACAACGATCTATGGAGGTTCTCATGCTCGGTTGGGCTCTTACTTTTCTCGTGGTGGCGTTGATCGCCGCTGTCTTCGGATTTGGCGGCATCGCATCGGCTTCGGCCGGTATCGCACAGGTGCTGTTCTTCGTGTTCCTCGTGCTGTTCGTGGTCGCCATGATCGCGCGCGCTGTGCGCGGACGCCCGCCGGTTTGATCCGGCACCACATGACATGCAAAGGGGCACCTTCGGGCGCCCCTTTTCGTTTCCACCACCACGGCGTAAACAAAAACCCCGCAGTCCGGCAGGACCACGGGGCTTTGCGCATGAAAGAGGGCGGGGGCGTCAGACCTTGAGCGTTTCCGTAGAGAAAAAGAACATTGCCTGGCTAACGGCGGAACGCACCTGCTCCTCGCTGTAGGGCTTTGTGATGACAAAGGCAGGCTCTGGTCGCTCGCCGGTCAACAGGCGCTCGGGGAAGGCAGTGATGAAAATCACCGGAATCTCACCTGCAGCTTTCAAGATTTCGTTCACCGCCTCCACACCCGAAGAATTGTCGGCCAATTGGATGTCCGACAGGATCAGGTCAGGGCGATCCTTGGCGGCCAACGCCACGGCCTCGGCATGGGTGCGGGCGACGCCGGTGATGAAATGGCCCATGTCCGCCACGATATCCTGGATATCCATCGCGATAATCGCCTCGTCCTCAATCACCATGACGCGGCCGGAAATGCTGTCTTCCATTTCGCGGCGGGCAATCTTGATCAGATCCTCCACTTCGGCGGGGTCGCTTTCCATGATTTGCGCAATCTCTTCGAACGAGAATTCCTCGATCGTGTGCAGCAGCAGCGCCTCGCGGGTGTTGGCCGTCAGGCGCGACAGGTGGGATTGGGCTCGCGCAGCAGGGCCGGTGGCCTCTGCGACCTCGATCGGGGCACCGGTCGAATTCCAGATCATGTGGAACGCGCGGAACAGCGCAACCTTGGGCGAATGGCCCATTTCGAAAACGGAACGGTCGCTCAACAGCGCCTCTAGCGTGGCAGCGGCATAGGCATCGCCGCTCTTTTGGCCGCCAGTCAAAGCGCGCGCGTAGCGGCGCAGATATGGCAACAGGCCCGCCACAATCACGGATAGGTTGGAACTGGGATCGGCTTGCGACATGAAATTTGGCCTTTTTTCGATTTTTCTTGGAACCTAACGCCGGGAAGCCGAGTTGGGTTCCAAGATCACGGAACTTTTTTTAACATGCGGGTGCCCCTTTTCGTCTGGATCGGACAGCTGGGGCCAAGGCGCGGAAAACAGGATGCAGGATGGAGCAGAAAGAGCCAAAGTCCAACCTAGAATGGCAAATCGACGAGAACTTGCGCAAGGTTTACCAGCGCACGGTCGAGGAAGACGTTCCAGACAAATTTCTGGACTTGCTGAAGCAGCTAAAGGACCAGGATGCCCACAATGAGCAATGACTCTGGCCCAGCGCAAGGCGATCCGCGCGACGAGATTATCGAATATCTTCCCGCGATGCGCGCCTTTGCCATGTCCCTGACCCGCAATTCCGCCGCCGCCGACGACCTGGTGCAGGACACCATTGTCAAGGCATGGAAGAATTTCGACAAGTTCAAGGAAGGCACAAACCTGCGGGCGTGGCTGTTCATGATCCTGCGCAACACGTTCTATTCGTCACGCCGCAAGGCCAAGCGCGAGGTTGCAGATGTGGATGGCGCGATGGCCGCCACGCTTTCGGAAAAACCGGCGCATGACGGCCGCCTTGCCATGGCCGATTTCGAAAAGGCATTCGCCCAGCTTTCGGACGAACAGCGCGAGGCGCTGATTCTTGTGGGCGCGTCCGGTTTTTCCTACGAAGAGGCCGCCGAGACCTGCAAGGTTGCCGTTGGCACGATCAAAAGCCGGATCAACCGTGCGCGGCATCGCCTGGCCGAGATCATGGAACTACACGAAGACGAAGCCCTTGAGCTGACCGATTCCGCGACGACTGCCGTGGTGTCTGCCTCTATGCAGCCCAGAAAGAGCATTGCTTGATTGAAAGACTTCGCCTGAGCAGCCGGTCGCTTCCTTTTCGCATCGCCGCCCTTCTGGCGGTGACGCTTTTGCCGATCGGGCTGATCTCTGTCACACAAACCGTTTTGCTGAGCAGACAAGAGGACGAGCGCGCGCGCGCGTCACTTCTTGCTTTGACGACCGACGCCGCCTCGGGTGAAGAGGGGCAGATCAGAACCGCTATCGGCGCGGCCAATGCGGTTGCGTCGATCCTGCCGGGACTGCGTGCCAGCGGCTGGGATTGCCGCGACGGGCTGCAAACACTGCTGGAAACATCAGGTATATTTTCCTACGCCGGATATGTGGATGGAAACGGCGACGTCATCTGCGCCTCTGACGGCGAAGGGTTGAACGTCAAGGACGGCGTGATCTTCAACCAGATGCGGCAAAACCCCGTGACCCGCGTTTCCATCGTGCTGGACGCGCCGGTCAGCGGCACCGCCGTGGTTCTGACCAGCGTGCCGATCCTGCAGCCGGACGGCACATTCGATGGTTATGTGTCCGTGTCACTGCCGCACCGCGAATTGTTTCGCAATGTCAGCGAAATGACTGAAAACCGCCTGACCGACCTGATCACCTTCAATGCCGAAGGGGCGATCCTGACCTCTGACGGGGGGCTGGACACGGCGGCGCAGCGCCTGCCCGCAGGCCACACCCTGCAATCGCTGATCCGCAGCGGGCAATCGGCCTTTGCCGGGCGCACCCCGGTCGGCGAAGACCGCATTTTCGCCTTTGTGCCCATCATTGACGGCGCGGTCTATGCGCTTGGGGTCTGGGAATATGCCACGACAGCCCCATGGGTGCGGTGGCTGAGCATCACCAGCTCGCTTCTGTTCCCGGTCGCCATGTGGCTGGCTTGCCTGGGCGTCGCCTTTTTCGCCGTGCAAAAGATGGTGATCCGGCCAACGCGCAACCTGCGCGCGCGGATGCTGCAATTCATGCGCACCCGCCGCATCGCGCCGGTGTCGAATGAAAGCGTGATCCCGCTAGAATTGCAGGAAATGAACGAGACGTGGCAACGGCTTGCCACCAGCGTTCTGCATGACGAGGCCGAATTGCAGAACACGATTCACGCCAAGACCGTGCTGCTGAAAGAGGTGCATCACAGGGTCAAGAACAACCTGCAACTGATCGCCTCGATCCTGAACCTCAAGATCCGAAAATCCGGCAATGGCGAGGTCAAGACCGCGCTTGGCGACATCCAGCAGCGGGTGATGAGCCTAGCCCGCGTTCACCAGCAGCTTTACGAAACGTCCACCTCGGAGCAGGTGCGGGCGGATGAACTGTTGGAAAGCACCGTGTCGCAAATCCTTGCCGGCGCGGCGCCAGACGCGTCGAACATCACCTATTCAGGCAGTTTCGCGCCGGTCACGGTTTACCCCGACCAGGCTGTGCCCCTGTCGCTGGCCGTGTCCGAACTGGTCACCAATGCGCTGAAATACATGGGACGCGATGCCGACAACAAAGCCCATCTTGACGTGCGCCTGTGGACCGAGGGGGAAACCACCGCCCTGTTCGAAATCACCAATACCCTGCGCGATCCCGGCACGATCCCGGCAGGTGGAAACGGCGATTCAGGCTTGGGCGAAAAACTGATCCGCGCCTTCGTGCAACAGATGGAAGGTAAAATGACAATCTCGACCGAGGGGGGAACGTATCGCGTCCAGTTGCGTTTGCCTGTTGCGGCTTTCGTGGAACCGAACGCCGATGGCGGTCATGACGTGACCCTGATCTGATCCGGTGCCAGGGAGGGCACGACAGCAATGCCCGACGCCAGCGCCACCACAAGCATTCGGCCCGCCCCGTTGGAGGGGATCCCGAAAGGCGCGGCGCAGCCCGCGCCACTGCAGGTGCTGGTCACCGCGGCCGAGGCATATCCCGCCTTTGAACGTCTGGTGCTGGATGCCCGCGACGAGGTCGTGATGGGGTTTCGCATTTTCGATCCGCGCACCCGCTTGCGCAGCGCCGAAGGGCGCGCCGTGGGTGAAACATGGGCCGATCTTTTGGCTGACGCCCTGCGGCGCGGGGTGCGCATCACGCTTTACCTGTCTGATTTCGACCCGCTTGTCGCCACTGACCTGCATGCCGGCACATGGCGCAGTATCCGCATCTTGTGCGGTGCGCGCGAACTGGCCGGACCGGGCGCTGCCCCCCTGACCCTGCGCCCGATGCTGCATCCCGCGCGCATCGGCCTGCTGCAACGGCTGCTGTTCGCGCCCGCCATGCTGCTGCGCATGAAACGGCTTGAGGATCGGCTGGCCGGTTTCGCCGGCGGCGAAAGCGCCCGCCCGCCCGAGGGCGAGAAAGCCCGCTCGAAGGTGGAGCGCAGCCACCTGCCCGGCGTTCATGCCCTGAAACGACACCGCGGCCTTGTGCCCGCCTTTCCCGCTTCGCATCATCAGAAGCTGGCCGTTGTCGATGGCCGCCACCTGTATATCGGCGGGCTGGATCTGGACGAACGACGCTATGACACCCCGCTCCACAACACCGCAGCGCAGCAAAGCTGGCATGACGTGCAGGTCTTGCTGGACGATCCGGCCAAGGCACAGGCGGCCATCGCGCATCTGCACGGGTTCGGCGGCGCCGTTGCGGGCCATACCGATGCGCCCGCCGCGCCGGGGCTGATCCGCACGTTGTCGGCGGATCGCGGGGCTGGCAACCTGTGGCACGGCACGCCGCGCCCGATCCTGTCGGAAATCGCCGATGCACATCACACCCAGATCGCGGCCTCGCCCCGGATGATCTATCTGGAAACGCAGTTCTTCCGGGACCGCTCCATCGCCCGTCAGCTGGCCACCCGCGCCCGCGCCGTGCCAGACCTGCGGCTGATCCTCGTGCTGCCGGGCGCGCCCAATTCCGTGGCGTTCCGCAACCATCCGGGACTGGACGGCCGGTTTGGCGACCATTTGCAGGCCCATTGCCTGCGCCGTATCAGGCGCGCGTTCAAGGATCGAATGCTGGTTGCCAGTCCTGTGCAACCCCGCAGCCCGGACCAGCGCGACAAGGACACCGACCGCGCCACGCTGCACGGCGCACCGCTGATTTACCTGCATGCCAAGGTGTCCGTGTTCGATGATCGCGCCGCCATCGTTTCCTCCGCAAACCTGAACGGCCGATCGATGCGATGGGACAGCGAAACCGGCGTTCTGTTCGAAACCCCGCACGAGGTGGCGCGGCTGCGCGACCACGTGATGGGACATTGGACTGGCGCGCGCCCATCGGACATGGACCATGGGCAACTGTTCAACGCATGGAGCAACCATATCCGGCACAACGCGAACACGCCGTCCGCAGACCGAAGCGGGTTCCTTGTGCCTTATGACGCGAAAGCCGCATCCGAAACGGCGTTACCCCTGCCCGGCATCCCCGAGGAAATGGTCTGATAAATTTGCAGAATTTCGGGAACATCTCGTCCCCTTGGTAAGTTAAAACATTGTTATCGGTCACTGTTTGAGTTCGAAATCCCCCGCCCTTTCCGAAAAACAACCTTTTTCGGAAAGGGGTCATGACCGACCCGATGGCCGCAAGACTGGCCCCCACGCCCCTTGAAAGGACGCGAACGCTTTTGATACTTCACTCTCTACGGCAGGCCCTGCTCGACCGCCTGCGTCCCGATCATCAGAGCGTTGACGACCTCTTTTCCGATCTCGATCTTACGGACGCCGCAGACCTGACGACATTCCTGACACTTCAGCATCGCGGGTTTTCCGCGTTGCGCGCGGCGGCAAGTGACGCGCCCGGCTGTCGGGTCACAGCGAACCTGACCAGTATTTGCGATAGCATGGCACAGGATCTGGCATGGCTGGATGCCGCACCGACCCTCGGCCCGCACCCCGTAGGCACCGGCCTGCACCCCTTGGCCATCGAATAAATTTACCTTGGCTCGCGCCTTGGCGGGCGGGTGTTGAAACGCCGCTGGCAGCAGGCCGCCGATCCACGCGTGCGGGGCGCGTCCAAGATGTTCGACATGCCCGACCCGGCCCTGCAATGGCGCGATTTCTGCGCCGAGTTGTCGGATATTCGCGCCGCTTCCAGCCTTGGCCGACAGGTCATTGCCGATGCCCGCGCCGCGTTCCAGCTATTCCACATGCCGCAGCAGCCCTTCGTCCCTTTCCCCGACATGCCCCAAATCGAAAAGGACGCCTGACATGACCGGCCCGTCCAACTCTCAAGACCCCGAAAAACGCCCTTATTCCGACGCCGAGAAAGTCACCCTGGCCAATTGCGACCGCGAGCCGATCCATACCCTTGGGCATATCCAGGATTTCGGCGCGCTGATCGCCGTGACCTCGGACTGGATCGTCAACCACAGCTCTGCCAACCTGCACCCGATACTGGGGATCGACCCGTCCGAGGCCTTCGGCACCCCCCTGTCCAAACATCTGCCTGCCGAAACCTTGCATTTCCTGCGGTCACGGATGCAGATGCGCGGCGAGGCGCAATCGGTCGTGCGGGTGTTCGGCGTGGACGTGATGCAGGACGGGCGCGCCTTCGATGTTACCATCCATGCGTCAGGCCGCAGCTATATCTTTGAATTCGAACCGAAACCCGATGGCGCGCGGCGCGATGACATGGGTTTGGTCCACCCGCTGATCGCCCGCATCAATGCCAAGCCCGACCAGCCGTCGATGTTTCGGACCGCCGCGCAAGGTATGAAGGCGCTGACCGGGTTTGACCGCGTGATGGTCTATCGTTTTGCCGAAGACGGCACCGGAGAGGTGGTGGCAGAGGCGCTGGAACCGGGGATGGAGCCCTTTCTTGGCCTGCGCTATCCGGCTTCGGACATCCCTGAACAGGCCCGCGCGCTGTATAAACGCAACCTGCTGCGCATCATCGCGGACGTGGATGCCAAACCCGTACCGATCCTGCCGGAACTTTCGCCCGAAGGCGGCCCGCTGGACCTGTCGTTTTCCGTCACGCGGGCGGTATCGCCGATCCATATCGAATACCTGCGCAACATGGGCGTCGGCGCATCGATGTCGGTTTCCATCCTCAAGAAGGGGGAATTATGGGGGCTGTTCGCCTGCCACCACAACAGCCCGCGCTATGTGGATTACGAATTGCGCACGGCGGCAGAACTGCTGGGGCAGATGTTCTCTTACGAGCTGGGCCAGAAAGAGGCCGCGGCAGAGCAAACCCAGGTCGCCCGCGCCCGCACCCTGCATGACGACATCATGATGCAGGTTTCCTCGGGGAAATCCTTTGGCGAAGGTTTCGCGGAACTGGCCGACAGGATCGGCGGTATCATCCCCTATGACGGGATCGCCCTGTATACCGAAGGCACGTACACCGCCCTTGGCAGCACCCCCGGCGAAGAGGAATTCACCGGGCTTGCGCGGTGTCTGAACACCGGGCTTGCGGGGCAGATATTCGCCACGTCGAACCTCGCCAGCGCCTATCCCGCCGCAGAAGGGTTCGGCGATCGCGTTGCCGGTGTCATGGCGATGCCGATATCGCGCACGCCGCGCGACTATATCGTGCTGTTCCGCCGCGAGGTGGCGCAATCGATGACATGGGCGGGCAACCCGGAAAAGTCGGTGACAATCGGCCCGAACGGATCGCGCCTGAGCCCGCGCAAGCGTTCTGACGCATGGCGCGAAATCGTCAAAGGCCAATCGACCCCGTGGACGGATGCGGAACGGTCCGCCGCCGAGGCGCTGCGCGTCACCCTGCTGGAGGTCGTTCTGAAACTGACGGACGAGGCAAATCAGGAACGCAGCCGCGCGCAGGACAAACAGGAACTGCTGATCGCCGAGCTGAACCACCGCGTGCGCAACATCCTGAACCTGATCCAAGGGCTGGTGTCGCAATCCAGCCAAGCCACGAACAACGTGACCGATTACACCCGCGTGCTGGGGGACCGCATTCACGCGCTGGCCCGCGCCCATGACCAACTGACCCGTGACGATTGGGGCCCCGCCGCGCTGGTCGATCTGATCGCAACCGAGGTGGAGGGCTTTCTGGGCCGTGACCGCGACAAGGTCGAAATCACCGGCGGCGACGTGCGGCTGACGCCCGAGACATTCTCGACCATGGCGCTTGTCATGCACGAACTGGTCACGAATTCGGTCAAACACGGTGCCTTGGGCGCGCCGGACGGGCGCGTGATGATTGACCTGTCGCGGCAGCCGGACGGCGCATTGCGCATCGCCTGGGTTGAAAAAGGCGGCCCGCAGGTGCGTGCGCCCACGCGCCGCGGCTTTGGCTCGACCATCATCGAACGCTCGGTCCCCTACGAACTGAAAGGCCGCGCAAACGTGGACTACACCCCGACCGGACTGGAGGCGGAATTCATCCTGCCCGCCCATTGCTTGGCCACGATGCCCGCGCAGCCATTGCAGCCCCGCCAAAGTCTGGGCATGCGCGAACAGGCCGAAACACCCGTCGCCAAGCCACGTATCCAAGGGGCCGTGTTGCTGGTCGAGGACAACCTGATCATCGCCATGGACGCCGAGGATGTGCTGGCAGACATGGGCGCCGATCCGGTACTGACCGCCGCCTCGGTCGCAGAGGCGCTGGCCCTGATCGAACAGCACGAATTGACGCTGGCCCTGCTGGATGTAAACCTTGGGGCGGAAACGTCTGAACGGGTGGCCGAGAAACTGCGAGAGATCGGCGTGCCTTTCGCGCTGGCGTCGGGGTTAGGGGCGGAAACCCGCAAAGTACCCGCCTACGAAGGGGTGCCTGTGCTGAACAAACCCTATGACACCGAAAGGATGCATATGCTGGTCGCGCAGATGCTGGCAGGCTGATCCGCAGCGGCCGCCATTCACGTCCCCGCGCGCAAGTTGAATTTGCGCTTGGCGCAAAGGGGGCGCAGGCTCTACTGTTCCGGCATTCACGCGGAAGGTAGGCCCGATAAAGATGGTGTTTCTGGATCCACCACATAATTTGCTTTTGGTTTTCGCCTCGCTTTGCGTGGCGATGATCGCCGGGTTCACGGGCCTGTCGCTGACGCAGGGCCTGTCGCGCAAATCGCTGTTGCAGCGCAAGGTTTCGGTGGCGCTTGCCGCCATTGCCCTTGGCGGTGGCATCTGGTCGATGCATTTCGTCGCCATGCTGGGGATGCAGCTGCCTATCCAGTTCTATTACGACGCGGTGATCACGCTTGCCTCGGCCTTGGTGGCGATCCTTGTGGTGGGGCTGGCCCTGCTGATCCTGCATTTCCGTGCCCGCACCAACCTGACGCTGACCCTTGCGGGCGGCATCGTGGGCCTTGGCATTCTGGCCATGCACTACATCGGCATGGCAGGGCTGGAACTGTGCCGCGCGGTCTATACGCCACTTGGGCTTGGCATTGCCGGTATTTCATCGTGTTTGCTCAGCATCGCGGCGTTTCGCGTGGCCTATGGAAACCGCAGCCACCGCAACATCTTGCTGGGCACGCTGTGTTTCGGATTTTCGGTCTTTGCCGTTCATTTCGTCGCCGTGGCGGGCACGGATTTCATTGCCACTGCCACCCAGACCGAAGTCGGCCCCCTGATCGGGAACGAGGTGCTGGCCATCGGTGTCGTCCTGACCAGTTTCGTGCTGTGCAGCGCCTTCTTGCTGACCGGCGTGACCTTTCTGGACGGTGACAGGCCCGCGCCCCTGATGCTGGCAGCGCATGCGGTGCCCACCGAACAGAGCGCGGATGCGGGTGCCGACGCACAGGCACCGCTGCTTCCTAAAATCCCGTATGAGCAGGACGGCGGCACCCGGTTCCTGGACCTGTCATCGGTCGTGGCGATCCGGGCCGAGGGGCATTACACCCATGTGTATACCGACACTGGCAAATTCTTCTGCGCCTGGTCCATCACCGAGGCCGAAAAACGCCTGTCGCAGACGCCGCTTTTGAAGTCCCACCGGTCCTACCTGATCAATCCCGCCCATGTCAGCCGGTTCGAACGACTGAAGGACAACGGGGTCTGTCATTTCGATCTGCCGCACCTGCCCAAGGTGCCGATCAGCCGCACGCGGCTGAAACCCGTGCGCGACGCATTGGGCGTATAACACCGCGTTAACGCGGCTCGCATTTCGTGCAGGCCATTCGCATTTCGTGAAATCCTCCTCTACGCTGGTGGGAATCCATGCGCCGCGTGCGGCAGCTTGGCGCACCCTTCTGCGCAACGATAAATTGTATCAGCCAGGGAGGAACCAGCATGATACCGGCACCATTCGACTACCACCGGCCAGACAGCCTTGAGGGGGTGATGTCCCTCATCCGCGAACATGGCGACGAGGCGCGGGTCATGGCAGGCGGGCACAGCCTGATCCCCATGATGAAACTGCGCATGGCCGAGGTGCCGCACCTGATCGACCTTCAGGCCATCGACAGCCTGCGCGGCATTCGCATCGACGGCGACAAGATCACCCTTGGCGCGATGGTCACGCAGCACGAATTGATCGACCATGCGGAACTGGCTACCAAGGCTCCGATCCTGCGCGAGGCGGCGCTGCAAATAGCCGATCCACAGGTGCGATACATGGGCACCGTGGGCGGCAACGTGGCCAACGGCGATCCGGGCAACGACATGCCGGGGCTGATGCAATGCCTGGACGCGCAGTTCACGCTTCATGGCCCCGAGGGCACCCGCACCGTGGCCGCGCGCGACTTTTACGAGGCGGCCTATATGACCGCCCGCACCGATGAAGAGGTGCTGACAGAGGTGACGTTCGCAGCCACCGGCGGCGGCTACGCCTATGAAAAGCAGAAGCGCAAGATCGGCGATTACGCAACCGCTGCGGCGGCGGTCCTGATTTCCAAATCCGGCGGGCAGGTCAGCGCGGCCTCTGTCGCCATGACCAACCTGTCGGACGTTCCGGTCTTTTCGCAAGGTGCAGCCGATGCGCTGGTGGGGACAGATTGCGGCGATGCTGCGGTGGATGCTGCCGTTGCCGCCGCGCTGGCCGAAATCGACCCGACCGAAGACAACCGCGGCCCCGTCGCCTTCAAGCGCCACGTTGCGGGGATCATCATCGCCCGCACCATCCGCGGCGCATTCAACCGCGCGTAAGGAGCAAACAATGTCCAACAAGATGCACATCCAACTGAACGTGAACGGCGAGGCGCATGAATTCCTGGCCGAGCCACGCGAATTGCTGATCTATGCCCTGCGCGAGCGGCTGAACATCACCGGCCCGCATGTGGGCTGCGACACCTCGCATTGCGGGGCCTGCACCGTCACGCTGGACGGCAAATCGGTCAAGGCCTGCACGATGTTCGTGGCGCAGGCCAACGGGGCCGAAATCACAACAATCGAAGGCATCGGCAGCCCCGACGCGCTGCATGTGTTGCAGGAAAGTTTCCGCGAACATCACGGGCTGCAATGCGGGTTCTGCACCCCCGGCATGATCACCCGTGCCGTCAAACTGCTGGAGGAAAACCCGACCCCGACCGAGGAAGAAGTCCGTTTCGGCATGGCTGGCAACATCTGCCGCTGCACCGGATACCAGAACATCGTCAAATCCATCCTTGCCGCGGCAAACGAGATGAACGCCCAGCCCTCAAGCAGCGAAGCGGTAGGGCACAACAAAGTGGAGGCCGCAGAATGAAGGACGAAGTGCAAACCCGCGAAGACCGTGTTGCCAATCTGAAAGGCATGGGCTGTTCGCGCAAACGGGTAGAAGATGCCCGCTTCACCCAAGGCAAGGGCAACTATGTCGATGACGTGAAACTGCCCGGAATGCTGCACGGCGATTTCGTGCGCTCGCCCTATGGGCACGCGCGGATCAAGTCGATCGATACCTCTGCCGCCTTGGCGCTGGACGGTGTGGTCGCCGTACTGACGGCCGAAGATCTGGCACCGCTGAACCTGCACTGGATGCCCACCCTTGCGGGCGACAAGCAGATGGTGCTGGCCGATGGCAAGGTGCTGTTTCAAGGGCAAGAGGTGGCGTTCGTCGTCGCGCGCGACCGTTACGTGGCCGCCGATGCCGTCGAACTGGTCGAGGTCGATTACGAAGACCTGCCCGTCATCGTAAACCCCCATGAATCGCTGCAATCCGATGTGGTCCTGCGCGAAGACCTAGCCGGGCAAACCAGCGGTGCGCATGGCCCGCGCAAGCACCACAACCACATTTTCACGTGGGAGGTCGGCGATAAGGAAGGCACCGAACAGGTGATGGAAAACGCCGATGTCGTGGTGGAACAGTCGATGTATTACCACCGCACCCACCCCTGCCCGCTGGAAACCTGTGGTTCTGTCGCGTCAATGGATAAGGTGAACGGCAAGCTGACGGTTTACGGCACCTTTCAGGCGCCGCATGTGGTGCGCACCGTGGCGTCCCTTCTGTCGGGGATCGAAGAGCATAACATCCGTGTTATTTCCCCCGATATTGGCGGCGGTTTCGGCAACAAGGTCGGGGTCTATCCCGGCTATGTCTGCTCCATCGTGGCGTCCATCGTCACGGGCAAGCCGGTGAAATGGGTCGAGGACCGGATGGAAAACCTGATGTCCACAGCCTTCGCCCGCGACTATCACATGACCGGCAAGATCAGCGCCACAAAAGACGGCAAGATCACCGGCCTTGATTGCCACGTGATTGCCGACCATGGCGCGTTCGATGCTTGCGCGGACCCCACCAAATTCCCCGCCGGGTTCATGAATATCTGCACCGGTTCTTATGACATTCCGGTCGCGCATCTGGCCGTGGACGGGGTTTACACCAACAAGGCACCGGGCGGCGTTTCCTATCGCTGTTCGTTCCGCGTGACCGAAGCCGTCTACCTGATCGAACGCATGATCGAGGTGCTGGCGATAGAATTGAACATGGACGCGGCCGAATTGCGCCGCATCAACTTCATCAAGAAGGAACAGTTCCCCTATACCTCGGCCCTTGGGTGGGAATACGATTCAGGCGATTACCACACCGCATGGGACAAGGCGTTGGAGGCGGTCGATTACAAAGGCCTGCGCGCAGAACAGGCCGAACGGGTCGCCGCCTTCAAACGTGGCGAAACCCGCAGCCTGATGGGGATCGGCCTGACGTTCTTCACCGAAATCGTCGGCGCGGGGCCGGTCAAGAATTGCGATATCCTTGGCATGGGCATGTTCGACAGCTGCGAAATCCGCATCCACCCCACGGGGTCCGCGATTGCGCGGCTGGGGACCATTTCCCAAGGGCAGGGCCACGCCACGACCTTTGCGCAAATCCTTGCCTCTGAAATCGGCCTGCCCGCCGACAGCATCACGATTGAAGAGGGCGACACCGACACCGCGCCCTATGGTCTGGGCACCTATGGGTCACGCTCCACCCCCGTGGCCGGTGCCGCAACCGCCATGGCCGGCCGCAAGATCCGCGCCAAGGCGCAGATGATCGCCGCCTACCTGCTAGAGGTCCACGACGACGACGTGGAATTCGATGTGGACCGTTTCGTGGTCAAGGGCGCGCCGGAACGGTTCAAGACCATGAAGGACATCGCCTATGCGGCCTATAACCAGGCCATTCCCGGGATCGAACCGGGGCTGGAGGCGGTCAGCTATTACGATCCGCCCAACATGACCTACCCGTTCGGCGCATATATCTGCGTGATGGACATCGACGTGGACACCGGCGTGCCGGACATCCGCAAGTTCTATGCGCTTGATGACTGTGGCACGCGGATCAACCCGATGATCATCGAAGGGCAAATTCATGGTGGTCTGACCGAGGCATTGGCCGTCTCGCTGGGGCAGGAAATTGCCTATGACGATATGGGCAACGTCAAGACCGGCACGCTGATGGACTTTTTCCTGCCGACCGCGTGGGAGGTGCCGAACTATGAAACCGACCACACCGTCACCCCCTCGCCGCACCATCCGATCGGGGCCAAAGGCGTGGGCGAAAGCCCCCATGTCGGCGGCGTGCCGTGTTTTTCCAACGCGGTGCAGGATGCGTTCCGGCCCTTCGGCAACCGGCACACCAACATGCCCCATGACCATTGGCGCATCTGGAAAACCGCCAATGACCTAGGCCTTCACGGCTAACCACGCCCCCGCCTTGCGCCTTGATCGCGGGGCGGGGCAATCCGCCGATTGAACGGAGCGAATATGAGCTGGCAAGACCTGCAACTTTCCATGTCCGACCAAGGCTATGTCGCCGGGGACGATCTGGCCATGGCCCTGCACATCGCCCTGTCACTGGGGCGGCCCTTGCTGCTGGAAGGGGCCGCAGGCGTCGGCAAGACCGAAGTCGCCCGCGTACTGGCCGATATGCGCGGCACCAATTTGATACGGCTGCAATGCTATGAAGGGCTGGACGCCTCTCATGCGATCTACGAATGGAATTACCAGCGGCAACTTTTAGCGATCCGCGCCAGTGCCGAGGGTGGCACCACCGGCCGCGCCGTCGAAGACCGCATATTTTCCGAGGAATTTCTGCTGGAACGTCCATTGCTGCAGGCGCTGCGCAAGGACACACCGCCCGTCCTGCTGATCGACGAGATCGACCGCGCTGACGAGGAGTTCGAGGCATACTTGCTGGAAATCCTGTCTGAATTCCAGATCACCGTGCCCGAACTTGGCACGATCAAGGCGCGGTCGATCCCGATGGTGATCCTGACCGCGAACGGCACGCGCGATCTGTCCGACGCACTGCGCCGCCGTTGTCTTTATGCCCATGTGGATTACCCGGACCGGGAAACCGAAATGGCGATCCTGCGCGCCCGCTGCCCCGAAATCGAGACGCAGCTTGGCCAACAGATCGTCGGCTTCGTGCAATCCCTGCGCGGCGAGGAGTTGGAAAAGACCCCCGGCATCGCCGAGATGCTGGATTTTGCCGCCGCCCTGATGGGGCTGGGCATTGCCGATCTGACTGAAAATCCGGCGGTTCTTCAGGCGACGCTGACCACGCTTTTGAAAACCCGCACCGACCGCGACAACATCGCACCCGAGGTCGCGCAGCGCCTTGCAGGGCAAGCGGCATGACCCGCGTCACCCGCTTTGCCGCCCGCGATCCCGGCCCCGCCGCGCGCATGGCGGGCTTTCTGGCGCATCTGCGCGCGCACGGGTTCAAGCTGGGCGTCGGAGAAACACAAGTGGCGCTGTCAGCCCTCACCCATATAGACGCCGCCCGCCCCGATGATGCCCGCCGCGCATTGAAATGCGTCTGCACTGGCAGCGCCGAGGACACCGCCCAATTCGACGCGCTGTTCGACAGTTTCTGGCTGAACGAAGGGCGCGTGCGCAGCCGCGTCAAGCCCTCGGACACGATGCAATCGCGGCCCAATGTGCGCTCCAGCATCGAAGGGGACGGCCCGCAATCAGGCAGCGCGGGCGCGCCCCATGCACCCGATGGCGGCGACGGCGAGGCAGAGGCGGACGGGATGGGCCGCCTTGTCGCCTCGACCGTGACCAACCTGATGAAAAAAGACCTGCGCGACGTGGTATCCCCGCAGGACATCGCCGCGGCCGAAGGGATCGCCCGCCGCCTTGGCGCAGCATTGCGCGACCGCCGATCGCGCCGCCGCCGTGCTGCGAACAAGGGCCAGCAGATCGACTTTCGCCGCGTGATCCGTCGCAGCCTTGCCACCGGAGGAGAGCCAATCGCCCTGCCCCGCCGCAGCCGCCCTGACAGGCCGGTGAACATCGTCGCGCTGTGCGATGTGTCGGGGTCGATGACCGTCTATGCCCGCGTGTTTCTTGCTTTTCTGGCAGGGCTGATGCGGGCCGATCCGGCGACCGATGCCTATATCTTTCACACCCGCCTTGTGCGCATCACGCAGGCACTACGCGATGCCGATGCGATGCGCGCGTTGAACCGGCTGACCCTGCTCTCGGACGGTTTCGGGGGCGGATCGCGCATTGGCGCGGCGCTAGACCAGTTCGCCCGCACCCATGCCCGCACATCCGTGGACGGGCGCAGCATCGTGCTGGTCCTGTCAGACGGGTATGACACCGACCCCGCCAGTGATCTGGGCGATGCCATGGCCCGGCTGAAACGCCGTGGCGGACGCATCATCTGGTTGAACCCGCTGAAATCATGGCGCGATTACGCCCCGGTGGCGGGCGGGATGGCCGCCGCCCTGCCCCACCTTGACCATTTCGCCGCAGCCGGAACGCTGAACGATCTGGCCGCCTTGGAACCGGAGCTTGCACGCCTATGACACCTGCTGAAATTTTGGACCGCGAACTGGCCGACATGGCTGCAACCCTGCGCGGCAAGGGCGAACCATTCGCCATTGCCACGGTGATCCGCACCATCGGGGCCACCGCCGCCAAACCGGGGGCCAAGGCGCTGCTGCTGGCCGATGGGACAATCGCGCAAGGCTGGATCGGCGGGGGATGCGTGCGCGGGGCGCTGTCCCGCGCGGCGCAACGCGCCATGGACGATGGCACGCCGCAGGTCATATCGCTCCACCCCGAGGATATTCTGAACGAAAAGGGCGTCAGCGCCGGGCAGGACGTGAATGGCGTGCAATTCGCGCGCAACGGCTGCCCCTCCAAGGGGTCGATGGATATATTCGTCGAACCCGTTCTGCCGCAGCCCGAACTGGTAATCCTTGGCGCATCCCCCGTGGCCGGTGCCCTGGCCGATCTGACCGGGCGTTTCCACTGGACAGTCACCCCGAACCCAGAGGGCACGCCGCTGCGCCCTACCGCCACGCGGCGCATGATCGTCGTCGCCTCGCAGGGCAAGAGCGACATTGCCTGCCTGACCGCCGCACTTAAGGCTGAGGCCGAATTCATCGCCTTTGTCGGCAGTCGCCGCAAATTTGCCGCCCTGCGGGGCAAACTGATCGAACAGGGTTTCACGCCAGACCGGCTGGACGCGGTCCAAGCCCCCGCCGGGCTGGCCATCGACGCGGTCACGCCGGATGAAATCGCCCTGTCGATCCTTGCACAACTGACCGCCAAACGCCGCGCCCGCCAGCGCGACACCACGGAGGAAACACCATGCGACTGACACGCCTGACACGCTGGTTCAAATCCAGGGCCACCCGTGCCGCGCCGAACCCCGCGCAGGCCGAAATTCTTGCCACGATCAAATTCCCCTGCTGCTGATATACCTTGGCCCTGCCTCACCCGTGGGCGAAGCGCCACGGATCAGGCAGAGCTTTGCCCGAAGGGCGGACAGACGATAGACAGGACGCGACCTTTCCCCTAGGCAGGTAAGGACCGGATCGAGGAAGACGCGCCACCATGAACAAGCAAGACAAAGGCAGAACCGGCCGCACCCGGTGTCTGGCGACAACCGCATTGACGTTGCTTTGCTACGCGCCCGCGCAGGCGCAGGACATCCCCAGTTTCAACACCTATGGCGGACCGGGTCTGATCGACATGCCGACCGCGCATATGCCGCCGGATGCGACGCTTTCCACGTCCTTCTCATATAGCGGCGGCACGACCCGCAGCGCGCTTAGCTTCCAAATATTGCCGCGCCTCAGCGGCACCTTCCGCTATTCCGCGATCGACGGGCTGATCCCGCCGACCTACACCCATTCCACCTATTACGATCGCAGCTTTGACTTGCGCTACCAGCTGCTGACGGAAACCGATATGCGCCCCGCCGTGACCATCGGCCTGCAGGATTTCATCGGCACCGGGCTGTATGGCGGCGAATATATCGTGGCCAGCAAGACAATCGGCAACCGGCTAAGCGTGACGGGCGGGTTGGGTTGGGGCCGGTTGGGCAGCTATAACGCCATCGGCAGCATCGGCACCCGCCCGGCAGAGGTTCTGGGCCAGGGCGGCGTGCCCACCTACGACCGCTGGTTCCGCGGCGATGTCGCGCCCTTTGCCGGGCTTAGTTACAAGGTCACGGACCAATTGACCTTCAAGGCGGAATATTCCTCTGACGCTTACGTGACCGAAGCCGGTTATGGCCTTGTGAACCGCGAAAGCCCTTGGAATTTCGGGCTGGACTACCGGCTGAAGGGTGGCACGCAACTGTCGCTGTATTCGATGCATGGCAATGAAATCGGGGCCATGGTGACGCTGCACACCAACCCGCGCAACGCCACCCTGCCCGGCGGGTCGGAAACCGCGCCGGTGCCTGTGGCCGTTCGTTCTGCGGGCAGCGCCGCCGATCTGGGCTGGACCACCGACCCTGCCGCCCGTTCCGGCGCGGCCTCGACCCTGTCCACCGCCCTGAAAAAAGAGGGGCTGACCTATGAAGGGCTGGATCTTACCCCGCGCAAGGCGACCCTGCGTATGGTCAACAACCGTTATATTGCCGACGCGCAGGCCATAGGCCGCGCTGCCCGCGTGATGAGCCGCACCATGCCCGCCTCTGTCGAGCAGTTCGTGATCATTCCCGTGGTCAACGGGGTTGCCGGGGCCGCCATCACCTTCAACCGGCGCGATCTTGAACGGCTTGAAAATGCCCCCGCCGATGAACTGCTGGCCCGCACCGGATTTTCCGACGGCTATGCCATCACGCCCAAACCCGATGCGGGCGTCTACCCTCGGTTCAACTGGTCGCTGTCGCCCTATTTCAAAGTCAGCTTCTTTGACCCCGACAGCCCGGTGCGCGGCAGCACGGGCCTGCGACTGCAAGGACAGTTCTACCTGCAGCCCAATCTGGTTCTGTCCGGTTCGATCGGAAAGCAGCTGGCAGGCAATCAGGACACGGTCACCGCTGCCGTTCCCTCGGCCTTGCCAAAGGTGCGCACCGATTACGCGCGCTACAACCGCGAGGGCGACCCCGCGATCGAGCATCTGACCCTCACCCATTTCGGGCGTCCGGGCCAGAACATATATTCCCGCGTCTCGGCCGGTTACCTGGAGGAGATGTATGCCGGCGTATCCGGAGAGTTGCTGTGGAAACCGGTGGACAGCCGCCTCGCACTCGGGGCCGAGCTGAACTATGTCAAACAGCGCGATTTCGACCAGATGTTCGGGCTGCAAAGCTATGACGTGGTGATGGGGCATGTGTCGGCCTATTACGATTTCGGCAACGGCTTTCATGGCCAGTTGGACGTGGGGCGCTACCTTGCCGGGGATTACGGCGCGACCGTCTCGCTGGACCGCGAATTTGCCAACGGCTGGCGCGTTGGTGCCTACGCGACCGTCACCGACGTGCCCTTCGACGATTTCGGCGAAGGCTCGTTCGACAAGGGCGTGCGCGTGACTGTGCCGCTGGAATGGGCCATTGGCCGCCCGTCGAAAAAGACCAACAATATCAACATACGCTCGCTGACGCGTGACGGCGGTGCGCAGTTGGACCTGCAAGATCGCCTATATGAGAAAGTGAGAGAAACTCACCGGCCCGACCTGGCCAAGGAATGGGGGCGTGTGTGGCGATGAAACCTGTATTTGCAATTCTGGCGGCCACCGTGGCCCTTGCGGGCTGTGGCACCGATACCGGACAGAACGACATGAAATCGGTTCTGGTCGGGATCAAGGAACGCGGGCTGAAAGTGGAAGATGCGGGCACGACCGCTGCGCCCGATGTCGGCACGATGCTGGCCGGGACCACCGGACCGCTGCGCCTTGTGGCCTTTGACTTGGATGGCGCGACCGCCGGCGTGCAGCAAATCGCGCGGAACGGTGCCTATCGTACTTTTGCCACTGCAGACCGCCGCACGATCACCTTCGAACATGGCATGATGACAGCCACGCGCGGGCTGGGCAATGACCTGATGTCGGCCAATGTGGATGGCTCGCTTGCGCTGATCCGTGCCCGTAAGGGCGGCACCGCAGTGCGTATTATGCGCTACCTCGATGGCGAGAACGCGACGCAGACCTTGCGGTTCGACTGCACGGTCAAGCCGGGTGCAACCGGCATGACAGCGAATGGCGCGGTCAAGGCCGCGACGCAGCAAGTGACCGAATATTGCAAATCGGACGCGCGCAGCTTTAACGCCAGCTATGCGGTCACCTCGGATGGTGAAATCGTGGCATCTCATCAATGGATGAGCCCCGCGCGCGGCATGGCCAAGATCACCGTCCTGCGCCGTTGATCTATCGCAACCAACACCAGAAAATGCAAAATGCAAAATGCAAAAAGGCGGGCCCGAAAGTCCGCCTTTTCAAATTTTTTCCCACAGCCGCAAGCGGCTGAACCAAACTTAGTTGGTGGTCGATTCTTCGGCGTCGGCAACGACAGCAACGATTGCGACGACTACAACGGTGATCGCAGCAACGCCACCGGCACCCAGTGTGCCCAGCATGGGCAGGGAGCCTTGGGTCGATGCAAAGGGATCGGCCGAAACCTGTTCATTCGCGATAGCGGGTGCGGATGCCAGCGTCAGCGCGGCAACAGCTGCAAGTGCAAGCTTTTTCATAATGTGTCTCCAACATTCAGAATTATTCTGACGCGGGGCATACCGAGTCATTGGTTACAATACAGGTAACGCAGGACAATTGAAGTGGTTCCAGCTGTTTTTTCACCTACTCCGGCCGTTCATCGCTGATTTTTCGCAAAATGGCCCAAAATTGCCACATATGGGTCCGTTTCGGCCCGATGCCCCCCGATCAGGTGTTGAACAGGAAGTGCAGAACATCGCCATCCTTGACGATGTAGCTTTTGCCCTCGGCCCGCATTTTCCCGGCCTCTTTCGCGCCCTGTTCGCCGTTGCAGGCCACGAAATCATCATAAGCGATGGTTTCGGCACGGATGAAACCACGTTCGAAATCGCCGTGGATCACACCTGCCGCTTGCGGCGCGGCGGTGCCTTGGCGAATCGTCCAGGCGCGGGCCTCTTTCGGGCCGACGGTGAAATAAGTTTCAAGGTGCAGCAACTCGTAACCGGCGCGAATCAGGCGATCCAGCCCCGGCTCCTCCAGCCCCATTTCCGACAGGAACATTTCTGCCTCGTCAGCATCAAGCTGGCTGATTTCTTCCTCAATCCGGGCCGAGATGATGACATGGCTGTTGCCCTGTTCGGCGGCCATTTTCGCCACGGCCTCGGAATGGGCATTGCCGGTGTTGGATTCGTCCTCGGCCACGTTGCAGACATACAGAACCGGCTTTGTGGTCAGAAGTTGCAGCATTTTCCATGCCTTGGCGTCTTCGGCATCCACATCGACCACGCGGGCGGGATGGCCATTTTCCAGCACTTCCTGCGCGGCGGCCAACAGGCGGTCCTGCTGCTGCGCGTCCTTGTCGTTGCCCTTTAGCTTGCGCACCAGACCAGCGCGACGCTTTTCGATCGATTCCAGATCGGCCAGCATCAATTCGGTTTCGATCGTGTCGGCATCGGGCACGGGGTCAACGCGGCCCTCGACGTGGGTTACATCGCCGTCTTCGAAACAGCGCAGCACGTGGGCGATGGCGTCCACCTCGCGGATATTGGCAAGGAACTGGTTGCCTAGGCCTTCGCCCTTGGACGCGCCTTTGACCAGGCCGGCAATGTCCACGAAAGTCATGCGCGTGGGGATGATTTCCTTGGACCCGGCGATTTCGGCCAGCTTGTCCAGCCGCGCGTCGGGCACGTTGACCTCGCCCACATTGGGTTCGATCGTGCAGAAGGGGAAATTCGCCGCCTGCGCCGCTGCCGTTTTGGTCAGCGCGTTGAAAAGGGTCGATTTGCCCACGTTCGGCAGACCCACGATGCCCATCTTGAAACCCATGCCGAAACCTCCTGCTAAAGTCTTTCGCGCTCTTAATAGGCAGGGGCGCGCATGGCAAGGGCGGCCTGCCCCGCTCTTTGCCCCATTGCTTTTGCCCGCATCCTTTGGCACATCTGCGCGGATCGTAGCTAAAGGACAGCCCATGACCCGGATCGATGCCAAATTTGCCGCCCTGAAAGCCGAAGGCAAGAAAGCCTTTGTCGCCTACATCATGGCGGGCGATCCCGATCAGGCGAAATCGTTTGAGGTGATGCAGGGCATGCCGGCGGCAGGTGTCGATGTAATCGAACTGGGCGTGCCCTTCACCGACCCCATGGCGGATGGAGAGACGATCCAGCTGGCCGGTCAACGCGCGCTGGAAGGCGGCCAGACCCTGCAAAAGACGCTGGATATGGCGACCGAGTTCCGCAAGACGGACGACACCACCCCAATCGTGCTGATGGGGTACTACAACCCGATCTACAATCGCGGCGTCGAACAGTTTCTGGTCGATGCGCAGGCGGCGGGTATCGACGGGCTGATCGTGGTGGACCTGCCCCCCGAGGAAGATGAGGAACTGTGCATTCCCGCCCAGGCGGCAGGCATGAACTTTATCCGGCTGGCCACCCCCACCACTGACGCAAAACGCCTGCCCAAGGTTCTGACCAATGCATCGGGCTTTGTGTATTACGTGTCGATCACCGGCATCACCGGCGCCGCCGAAGCACAGGCCGACATGGTCGCGCCCGAGGTGAACCGCATCAAAGCCTCGACCGATCTACCGATCATCGTCGGTTTCGGCGTGAAAACGCCTGAAACGACGCAGGCAATTGCGGGCATCGCGGATGGCTGCGTAGTGGGGTCTGCAATCGTGAACCAAATCGCCGAAGGCAAGCCGGTGGCCGATATCCTGTCCTTCGTCAAATCCCTGTCGGACGGCGCGCACCGCGCCTGAACCTTTGACGGCTATCAGCCCCTTGCGCTAACCTGATCCCGCAAGGAAAGGATTACGCCATGGCCGGAGGATGGGCGCGCGACGGTGCCGTGCAGGAACAGATCGACGCCTCGATTCAGGACGAGCTGACGCGCATGAAAGCACGCCGCGCCCCCACGGGCGACAGCGCCACCCATTGCGTCGAATGCGAAGAGCCAATTTCCGAGGCCCGCCGCACCGCCATTCCCGGTGTGAAACTGTGCATCGACTGCCAGCAGGAACGCGACGGCAAGTCGGCACAGCGCGGCGGGATCAACCGGCGCGGATCGAAGGACAGTCAGTTGAAATAGACGCGGGTGGCGCGGGGGCTTACAGCCCCGCGCCCTCTTCCGTGCCCAGCATGATGTTGAGGTTCTGAACCGCCGCGCCCGATGCACCTTTGCCAAGGTTGTCCAGCGTCGCCAACAGGACAAGGCGGTTGCCCTCGTCCGAGGGATGCACCGACAATTCCATCACATTACTGCCGTTCAGCCGCTGCGGATCGACGCGCGGCCCGATAGAGGCCGGATCGACGAGACGCATGAATGTCTGCCCGTCGTAATGGGCCTTCAGCGCGCCCTCGTAATCCGCAGCCGCTTGGCCTGCGGGCAGGTGCAAGGGAATCTGAACGATCATGCCTTGGGCAAACTTGCCGACCGAGGGGATGAACACCGGCTTGTCCGCCAGACCCGCGTGGTGGACGATTTCGGGGATATGCTTGTGCTTGTGTTCAAGCCCGTACACGAAAGCATCCGGCGCGGTGCCGTCCTCGTATTCCTTGATCAGCGCCTTGCCGCCGCCGGTATAGCCCGAGATCGCGTTGATCGTGATACCAGCATCCGCAGCGACCAGCCCGACCGCCACCAAAGGGGCCAGCAGGGCAATCGCGCCGGTGGAATAGCAACCGGGGTTCGACACGTATTGCGCCGATGCGATCGCCGCCCGCTGCCCCGCCGTCATTTCGGCAAAGCCGAACGCCCAGTCCGCAGCGATCCGGTGCGCGGTCGAGGCGTCGATGATCCGGGTTCCATGGGGCTTTGCCAGCTCCACCGCCTCGATGGCGGCATCGTCGGGCAGGCAAAGGATGGCGACATCGGCCTCGGCAAAGGCCTCGGTCCGCGCGGCGGCTTCCTTTCGGCGCTCAGGGTCCACCGAGACAAGCGTGATGTCGTCGCGCCCGATCAGCCGGTCGCGGATTTGCAGGCCAGTTGTGCCAGCCTCGCCGTCGATGAACACCTTATAGGCCATGTCGGCCTCCGATTTGATATGTCGCGGGCATAGCGCAATCGGCCTGCACCGCGCAAGCAAATCCTGCGCGCGGCGGCCGGGGCGTCACCCCAGCGTCACATCCAGAACCATCATCAGGATCAGCCCGATCAACAAGCCGGTCGTGGCGCGGTTCTGGTGCCCCTTCGGTGGGTTTCGGGGATGATTTCGTGGCTTATGATATACAGCATCGCACCGGCCGCGAATGTCAGGTCAATCGGCAACACGTAGATCGAACTATGTACCAGCGCCACGCCCAGCAGTCCGCCGACAGGTTCGACCAGCCCGGTCAGCAGCGCGATGATGAAGGACCGTTTCTTGGTATAGCCCTGCCCGCGCAAGGCAACCGCCACCGCCAGACCTTCGGGCGCGTTCTGCAACCCGATGCCCGCCGCCAGCGACATGCCGTTGGTTACATTGCCGCCGCCAAAGCCGATCCCCACGGCCATGCCTTCGGGGAAATTGTGGATGGTGATGGCGATGATGAACAGCCAGATTTTCGGCAACGCGCCGGGGTCCGCACCTTCGGGGCCGATGATGAAATGCTCGTGCGGCAGCGAATTGTTCAGCCAGGCCACCAGCCCTGCGCCAAGGGCAGTCCCCACACCCGCCATCAGCGCGGCGATAACGACACCGCCGTAAATCTCCTCGGCGGCTTCGATCCCAGACAGGATCAACGAAAAATACGAGGCAGAGATCATGACCCCCGCCGCGAAGCCAAGCATCATGTCGCTGTTGCGTCGGCTGATATGTTTGCCGAACAGCACCGGGATAGCACCGACGCCGGTCATCAGCCCCGCGCCAAGGCTGGCCACAAAACCCAGCATTATGATATCGATATCGCTCATGCGCCGTTCCGCCTATCCTGCTGAGGGCGGACTATAGTCAGACGCTGAAGGGCCGCAAAACGGCATTATTCGGGGCGGCGGAACAGCATATGGATAATCGTATAGCTCATTACCGGCTCGTCCCTTTGGTTCAGCACATGGTAGGCGATTTCCGTCATGCCCGTATCGGGACGCGAGCGCAGCGGCGTGGATTTCACCACCTCGGCCTTGACGGTCATCGCATCGCCGGGCCGCACCGGGCACAGCCAGCGGACCTCGTTCATGCCGGGCGATCCCTGACTGGCGTCGTTCCACACGTTCGCCTCCAGCGTCAGGGTAAACGCGATGGACAGCGTGTGCATCCCGCTGGCGACGATGCCGCCGAAATGGCTGGCCGCCGCCGCATCGGCATTCACATGGAAAGGTTGCGGGGCGTATTTGCTGGCATATGCGATGATCTCCTCCAGTTCCAGCGTGCGCTGGCCGGTGGTGAATTGAAAGCCGACGGGCAGGTCTTCGAAATACATGGGCGCTCTCCTATTCTGTCAGAATAGCCACGCAATCAGCCGCTTGCGCGCATCCAAGATTGCGATAACGCAACAGTATTGGTAAGAGAACTTAACCAATACCCGCCAAAAGGCCATCGCCATGCCAGTGATCACCAACATCGACGACCTGAAACGCCTGCACGAGCGCCGCACGCCGCGCATGTTCTATGACTATGCCGAGAGCGGGTCGTGGACGGAACAAACCTTCCGCGAGAACACCAGCGATTTCGACCAGATCCGCCTGCGGCAGCGCGTGGCGGTGGATATGTCGGGCCGGTCCACGGCGACACGGATGATCGGACAGGATGTTTCCATGCCCGTGGCGCTGGCCCCCGTGGGGATGACCGGGATGCAGCACGCGGATGGTGAAATCAAGGCCGCCCGCGCCGCCGAAGCCTTTGGTGTGCCCTTCACCCTGTCGACCATGTCCATCAACTCGATCGAGGACGTGGCCGAGGCGACCACCGCCCCCTTCTGGTTCCAGCTTTACACCATGAAGGACGAAGATTACCTGCGCCGCCTGATCGAACGGGCCAAGGCCGCGAAATGTTCGGCCCTTGTCATCACGCTGGACCTGCAAATCCTTGGCCAACGGCACAAAGACCTGAAAAACGGGCTGTCCGCCCCGCCCAAGCTGACGCTGAAAACCATGGCGAACCTTGCCACCAAATGGCGTTGGGGCATCGGCATGCTGGGCGCGAAGCGACGCGAATTCGGCAATATCATCGGCCATGTGGATGGCATTTCGGATCCGTCGTCCCTGATGGCATGGACGGGCGAGCAGTTCGACCCGACGCTGGACTGGTCCAAGATCGCCAAGATCAAGGAAATGTGGGGCGGCAAGGTGATCCTGAAAGGCATCCTGGACGCCGAGGATGCCAAGGCCGCGCTGCAAGTGGGGGCCGATGCGATCATCGTGTCGAACCACGGCGGGCGGCAGTTGGACGGGGCGATTTCGTCCATCAAGGCGCTGCCGTCGATCCTGGACGCCGTGGGTGACCAGATCGAGGTCCATCTGGACAGCGGCATCCGGTCCGGTCAGGACGTACTGAAAGCCATGGCCATGGGCGCGAAAGGCACCTATATCGGCCGCGCTTTCGTCTACGGTCTGGGCGCGATGGGCCAGCAAGGCGTGACCAAGGCGCTAGAGGTGATCCACAAGGAACTGGACGTGTCCATGGCCCTGTGCGGACGCCGCCACATCGACGAGTTGGACCGCTCTGTCCTGATGATCCCCGAAGGGTTCGAAGGCCGCTGGCAGGATTGATCCGAAAGGGGCCGCACAACGGGGGATTCAGGGCTTCCCAAAGGGCATAGACTCGTCTATATGCGCGGCTTCACGCGGGATACAGCCTTGGAGGATCCCGCCCTAACTTATGGAGAATTCAAATGGCTGGATCAATTCCTGATCTTCACGCCGAGGTCCGCACGGGGACAGGCAAGGGCGCCGCTCGTCAGGCACGTCGGGACGGCATGGTGCCGGGTATCGTTTTCGGTGGCGACACCGATCCGCTGGCGATCAACATCCCCTTCAACGTCCTCTTCAAGCGCCTGAAAGACGGCCGTTTCAAGTCGACCCTGTTCAACCTGAAGGTTGACGGTCAGGACGACGTGCGCGTGATCTGCCGCGACGTTCAGCGCGATGTTGTCAAAGACCTTCCGACGCACGTGGACTTTATGCGCCTGCGCCGCACAAGCCGCATCAGCCTGTTCATCCACGTTGATTTCATCAACCAGGAAGAATGCCCCGGCATCAAGAAAGGTGGCGTTCTGACCATCGTTCGCCCCGAGGTGGAACTGAACGTGTTGGCGGGCGACATCCCTGACCACATCACCATCGACCTGGCGAACACCGACATCGGCGACGTGCTGCACATCAGCGACGTGACCCTGCCGGAAGGTGCCAAGCCGACCATCGACCGCGACTTCGTGATCGCCAACATCTCTGCTCCGTCGGGCCTGCGCTCGGCCGGTGAAGAGGAAGAAGGCGAAGAAGCCGCTGAAGAGGCGACCGAAGAGTAAGCCCTTCGACCCGATCTTCGGGACAGTGACAGGCGCGCTCCTTCGTGGGGCGCGCCTTTTTCGTGTCCTGCGGGCAGTCCGCGCCCGTTGAGTTCACCCGCCCGTCGGGCTACATCTGGGCCATAGCGCGGAGCATGGCATGAAACTTTTCGTCGGACTGGGTAACCCCGGAAGCAAATATGCGGGCAACCGCCACAATATCGGCTTCATGGCCTTGGACCGGATCGCGGCGGACCACGGGTTTGCCCCGTGGCGCAACAAGTTCCAGGCTGAGGTGACCGAGGGCAAACTGGGATCGGAAAAGGTGATCCTGCTCAAGCCAATGACCTTCATGAACCTGTCCGGCCAATCCGTGGGCGAGGCGATGCGGTTCTACAAGCTGACCCCGGCGGATGTGACCGTGTTCCATGACGAGCTGGACCTTGCCCCCGGCAAGTGCCGCTTGAAACAGGGCGGCGGGCACGCGGGGCACAACGGTCTGCGATCGATCCACCAGCATATCAGCCCCGATTACCAGCGCGTGCGCCTTGGCATCGGCCACCCCGGCCACAAGGATCGCGTGGCAGGCTATGTCCTGTCCGATTTCGCCAAGGCCGAACAGGACTGGCTGGATGACATGATGCGCGGCATTTCTGACGGGGCTGCGGATCTGGCCGCTGGGGACGGGCCGAAATTCCTGAACGCCGTGGCCCTGCGGGTCGCGCCGCCGCGCTCCTCGACCAGTACGCCGAAAGCCGCGAAACCTGCTCCGGCACTCGAACCGGCCTCCGAGGAAGAAACCCGCACACCGCTACAGAAACTGGCGGACAAGTTTCGCTAGGCCCCTTGATGGCGAACAGCGCCACCGCGCGCTCAGCCGGGGGCAGCCCCCAATCGGCGAAATGATCCTCTCGCAGGCCCGAGAACGCGCTTGAGGCGGCGCGCAGCTTGCCCTGCAACCACAATGCGCCCGGATGCGCCGCCGGATCGCCAGTCCGCCCAGAACCACCTTCAGAACCAAGCCAAACGCCGCGCCGATTTTCAGCAATTCGCGGGTTCGCGTCATTCTGGCGATTTGCCTTGGGAAAGAAAACCTGACCGATCAGTCGTTATCACCGTCGCTGTCACAACCATCCGGATCGCCCCCGTGATCGTCGCCCAAATCATGGTCGCTGCCATCGCCGTTGTCGCCACCCTGTCCAGTAGATGCGCCATCACGCGGATTGCTTTCGTAGCCGTCTATCGAGGCAACCTCATGCCCTCACGGTTTTGCGCAGGGTCGCGGCTTTGGACCCCGTTTACCATCCCCAGAACCGATCCCGTTTCGGCGTGGGTGACATTCTTGGCGCGGGTCGCGATTGATTAGGTTTGTGCCTGTGCCAGGCCAGTGCCGGATAAACAATGGTTGCGAGGGGAAGGAAAATTTTCATTGGCTCGGCTCCTTTTGTGAGGTGCGTCTTGCGCTTGCAGCCGCCGTCGGGGTCGCCCCGTCAGCGGTATGCCCTCAAATTGCGCCCCATCCCTCCGCTTGCGGCTCATGGCCGTCGCGCAAGCCGAATCTTACGCGAAAATCATTTTAAATCCGTGCTTTAGGAAAAAATGCGCCGCATCTTGCCCGATCAAGGCAAAATGCGGCGCATACGCAACCGGAAACACAGGACGGTGTCAGCCGCCGGCGTTGATTTCCACGCCCAGATACTTGGCCACGGTAAAGATGTCCTTGTCGCCTCGGCCACACATATTCATCACGATGATATGGTCGGCGGGCAAATCAGGCGCGATCTTCATCACATGGGCCAATGCGTGCGACGGCTCCAGCGCGGGGATGATCCCCTCGGTCGAGCAGGACAGCTGGAACGCTTCCAGCGCCTCCTTGTCGGTGATCGAAACGTATTCGGCGCGGCCAATATCGTGCAGCCAGCTGTGTTCCGGCCCGATGCCTGGGTAATCAAGACCGGCGGAAATAGAATACCCTTCCAGTATCTGCCCGTCGTCATCTTGCAGCAGATAGGTGAGGTTGCCATGCAGCACGCCGGGGCGCCCGCCGGTCAGGGATGCGCAATGCTCCATCTTGTCGTTCACGCCCTTTCCGCCCGCTTCGACCCCGATCATGCGCACGGATTTGTCGTCAAGGAACGGATAGAACAGGCCCATGGCGTTGGATCCACCGCCAATGGCCGCGATCAGCGTGTCAGGCAGGCGGCCCTCGCCTTCCTGCTCGGCCAACTGTTCGCGCACTTCTTTGCCGATGATCGACTGAAAATCGCGGACCATTGCCGGATAGGGGTGCGGACCGGCCACGGTGCCGATGCAATAAAAGGTGTCGCGCACATTGGTCACCCAGTCGCGCAGCGCGTCGTTCATCGCATCCTTCAGCGTGCCGCGACCGCTGGTCACGGCCACGACCTCGGCCCCAAGCAGGCGCATACGGAACACGTTAGGTGCCTGACGCTCCACATCATGCGCGCCCATGTAGACCACGCATTTCAGCCCGAACTTGGCGCAAACGGTGGCCGTCGCCACGCCGTGCTGCCCCGCGCCAGTTTCGGCAATGATGCGAGTCTTGCCCATGCGGCGGGCCAGAATGATCTGCCCCAGCACGTTGTTGATCTTATGCGCGCCGGTGTGGTTTAGCTCGTCGCGTTTCAGATAGATCTTGGCCCCGCCCAGATGTTCGGTCAAACGGTTCGCGTAATACAGCGGCGAAGGGCGGCCCACATAATGGGTCCACAGATCGTTCATCTCGTCCCAGAACGAATCGTCGGTCTTGGCGCGCTCGTATTCTTCCTCAAGGCTGAGGATCAGCGGCATCAGGGTTTCGGACACAAAGCGCCCGCCGAACTTGCCGAAACGGCCCTTCTCATCGGGACCGGTCATGAAGCTGTTGAAAAGGTTGTTCATCTGGATATCCACCCCTGCCTGTTCATCGGCGGCGCGGACCCGTTTGGGCCTACGCCAGTGCCGCGCGGACGAACGCCGCGATCGCGTCTGTATCCTTGATTCCGGGCGCGGATTCAACGCCCGACGACACGTCCACCTGCTTTGCCCCGGTGAGGCGGATCGCTTCGGCCACATTGTCGGGCGTCAGGCCACCGGCGAGCATCCACGGCTTGGTCCAGTATTTGCGCTGCATCAGCCGCCAGTCGAAGGACAGGCCATTGCCGCCGGGCAGTTCCGCGTCTTTGGGGGGCTTGGCGTCGATCAGCAGTTGGTCGGCTACCGCGGCGTAGGTGTCGATTGCAGGCAGGTCATCCGCGTCGGCAATGCCGATCGCCTTCATCACCGGCAGGCCATAGCGGGCGCGGACCTCGGTCACACGTTCGGGGCTTTCGCTGCCATGCAGTTGCAGCATGTCCAATGGCACCGTGTCCGTGATCGCATCCAGCAGGGCATTGTCCGCATTCACCACAAGCGCCACCTTGGCCAACCCCACAGGCGCAGCAAAAGCCAGTTCGCGCGCCTGTTCGATGGACACATTGCGCGGGCTTTTGGGAAAGAACACAAAGCCAGCATAGGCGGCCCCGGCATCGGCCGCGGCTTTGACATGCGCGACCTCGCGCAATCCGCAAATCTTGACCTTGATGTCAGCAGGCATGGATCAGGCCGATTCGTCCAGAAGGGCCAGAACCTCGTCCTTGTTCTTGTCCCGCTCGCCCTTCACGCGGCGCAACTCGCGCTCCAGCTTGTGAACCTCGCCCTTCTTGCGGGACACTTCGGCGCGGTGCTTATGTTCGCGCAACCATTCCCACAGGAAACCGATCAGCAAACCGATGACGATGCCAGCAAAGAAGATGGTAAAGACCGGCACAGTGACCGACTGGTTGATGCCGATGATATCGGCCAGCCCTTCGGGCAGCAGTTTCAGTTGCTGCAATTCGCGATTGGCTAGGGCGACGGCGATCAGCGCAACGGCGATTACCGCCCAGATGGCGTAGCGGATATAGCGCATGGGTTACTTCCCGTTCAGGCGGTCACGCAGCAGCTTGCCAGTCTTGAAGAAGGGCACGCATTTTTCCTCGACCTCGACGGATTCGCCGGTGCGGGGGTTGCGGCCCAAACGGGCGTCGCGCTTCTTGACTGAAAACGCGCCGAAGCCGCGCAGTTCCACACGATCACCGCGCGACATCGCACCCGTGATCTCTTCAAAAATGGTATTCACGATCTTTTCGACATCGCGTTGGTACAGATGCGGATTTTCATCGGCGATTTTCTGAATCAATTCCGATCGGATCATGAGCCAATTCCCCCGGCCGTTGGTTTGTTAAGCAGCGTTGTCTTTTCCCAGACTATAGAAAGAAAGATCAGCTTCCGAAACAAGAAGGATGTTGAAAAGACAGCAAAAGATGCCCGATTCCCGCCGATTCAGGGGGTGGCGCGGTGAAAGTTCCGTGGCGCTGCGCATTTGGGCCGGTTTCGCCATGCGCGCCATGCCATTGATTCGGAAAAGGGAAACGGCCCCGCATTACTGCGAGGCCGCGTCATTTTTTTCAGGCTTGCGCCAAGGTGACTTAGTTGTCGCCCTTCAGCGCGGCACCCAGGATGTCGCCCAGCGACGCACCCGAGTCGGAGGAACCATACTGTTCGACGGCCTCTTTCTCTTCGGCGATTTCGCGTGCTTTGATCGACAGGCCCAGACGGCGGGTCTTGCTGTCCACGTTGGTCACGCGCACGTCGATCTTGTCACCGACCGAGAAACGCTCGGGGCGCTGATCGGCACGGTCACGCGACAGGTCGGAGCGGCGGATGAAGGACTTCATGCCCTCGTATTCCACTTCGATCCCGCCATCTTCGATTGCGGTGACTTCCACAGTGATGATCGAACCACGCTTGGTGCCGCCAACGGCGTCAGCAAACTTGTCGCCACCGACGTTCTTGATAGAGAGCGAGATGCGCTCTTTTTCAATGTCGACTTCGGAGACAACGGCCTTGACCATGTCGCCCTTGCGATAGTTCTGGATCGCGTCTTCGCCGCGCTCGTCCCAGGACAGGTCGGACAGGTGAACCATGCCGTCGATTTCGCCGGGCAGGCCAACGAACAGACCGAATTCGGTGATGTTCTTGACTTCGCCTTCGACCTCGGTGCCCTCGGGGTGCGTTTCTGCAAACACTTCCCACGGGTTGCGTTGGGTCTGTTTCAGGCCCAGCGACACGCGGCGTTTGGCGGGATCGATTTCCAGCACCATGACCTCAACCTCTTGCGAGGTGGACACGATCTTGCCGGGGTGCACGTTTTTCTTGGTCCAGGACATTTCGGACACGTGGACCAGACCCTCGACGCCGGGCTCCAGCTCGACGAATGCACCGTAATCGGTGATGTTCGTCACGCGGCCGGTGTGAACCGATTCCAGCGGGTATTTCGCGGCGACCAGATCCCACGGATCGTCTTGCAGCTGCTTCATGCCCAGCGAGATGCGATGCGTCTCTTTGTTGATCTTGATCACCTGGACCTTGATGGTCTCGCCGATGGACAGGATCTCGGACGGATGGCTGACGCGGCGCCATGCCATGTCGGTCACGTGCAGCAGGCCGTCAACGCCGCCAAGGTCAACAAACGCACCGTATTCGGTGATGTTTTTCACAACGCCGTCCACCACGTCGCCTTCGGTCAGGTTGCCGATAACCTCGGCACGCTGCTCGGCGCGGGACTCTTCAAGGATCGCACGGCGCGAAACAACGATGTTGCCACGGCGACGGTCCATCTTGAGGATTTGGAAGGGCTGCTTCAGGCCCATCAGCGGGCCAGCGTCGCGCACGGGGCGCACGTCAACTTGGCTGCCGGGCAGGAATGCAACAGCGCCGCCCAGATCGACGGTGAAGCCGCCTTTGACGCGACCAAAGATTGCGCCTTCGACGCGCTCTTCGTCCGCATATGCTTTTTCCAGGCGATCCCATGCTTCTTCACGGCGGGCCATTTCGCGGGAAATGACGGCTTCGCCACGGGCGTTTTCAGCCGAGCGCAGGAAGACTTCGACTTCATCGCCAACGGCGATGGTCGGTGCTTCACCGGGGTTTGCGAATTCTTTCAGATCAACGCGGCCTTCCATCTTGTAGCCGACGTCGATGATGGCTTGGCCCGCTTCGATCGCGATGACCTTGCCTTTGACAACCGAACCCTCTTCGGGGGTGTCCATTTCAAAGCTCTCGTTCAGGAGCGCTTCGAATTCTTCCATTGTTGTGTTCTGAGCCATGTGGTCTCTGATATCCTATTCTTTACGTCTGTTTCCGGCCGTGCGGTTGTCTCCGCCGGTCTTGGGGTTTCGTTGGTCAGGCGAAACGCAAAATAAAGAGGGGCGGACGGGTCCGACCCTGCTCATCTCAATGTTTCACGGTGTTTTCACCTTATCGACGGAGGCCACATAGCCGTCTTTGCCCTGTTTTGCAAGGGGCAAAGGGACGGTTCAGATGCGTTTAGCCTCAACCGCGGTGATCGCGGCAGCGATGGCATCGGCGATGCTCAGGGCGCTCGTGTCGATGATTACGGCATCAACCGCAGGTTTCAACGGTGCATCGGCGCGGTTCATGTCGCGCGCATCGCGCTCCTTGACATCGCGCAGCACGTCCTCGCGGGTGGCCAGGCCACCCTTTTCGGTCAACTCCAGGAAACGCCGCTCGGCCCGCACCTCGGCACTGGCGGTGACGAACAGCTTGGCCTCGGCCTGCGGGCAGATCACCGTGCCGATGTCACGCCCGTCCAGCACCGCACCGCCCGCACGGCGCGCAAAAGCCCGCTGGAAATCCAGCAAGGCCGCGCGCACCTCGGGGATCACGGCAACCCTGGACGCGGCCTGCGCCACATCAGCGGTGCGCAAATGCGCATCGTTTTCCAGATCCTCGGCGATAAGGGTCTGTGCGGCCTCCAGCGGCTCAACACCAGCCAGCATCTTGGCCCCAACAGCGCGATACAAAAGCCCCGTGTCCAGATGAGCAAAGCCGAAATGCGCCGCCACGGCCTTGGATATGGTCCCCTTGCCCGCTGCGGCTGGCCCGTCGATTGCAATGGTAAAGCTCATCAATCCCTCCGTATATCTGCGCCAAGCCCGCCCATAAGCCCCTCGAAAATCGGGAAGGATGTGGCGATCGGGCCGCCATCATCCACACGGACAGGCTGCTGCGTTGCCATTCCCATCACCATGAAGGACATGGCAATACGGTGATCCAGATGGCTTTGCGCCACCTGACCGCCGGGCACATTGCCGTGGCCCAGCCCCTTGACCATCCACCAATCCGGCCCGTCCTCGACCGTTACGCCACCTGCGCGCAGGCCCGTAGCCATGGCGTCGATACGGTCCGATTCCTTGACCCGCAATTCCTTGACGCCGCGCATCACCGTATCGCCCTTGGCAAAGGCGGCAACGACCGACAGAGCGGGGTATTCGTCGATCATTGAGGCCGCGCGCTCTGGCGGCACCTCAGTCCCGTGCAGATCGGCCGAGAACCGCGCGCGGAGGTCGGCCACCGGCTCGCCCCCCTCTTCACGCGGGTTCTCATAGGTCAGGTCCGCACCCATCTCGCGCAGGGTGGTGAACAGCCCCGCACGGGTGTCGTTCAACCCGATATTGGGCACCAGAACATCCGATCCGGGCACGATGATCGCCGCACAAACCGGGAAAGCCGCCGAGGAGGGATCGCGCGGCACCAGGATGGTCTGCGCCTGCAATTCCGGCTGGCCTGTCAGGGTGATCACGCGGCCTTCATCCGTCACCTCGGTGCTGATCTCGGCCCCGAAGCCCGCCAGCATCCGCTCGGTATGATCGCGGGTCGCTTCCTGCTCAATCACCACGGTCTGCCCCGGCGCGTTCAGCCCGGCCAACAAAACCGCCGACTTCACTTGGGCCGAGGGCACCGGCACGACATATCGCACCGGAACAGGGTCCACCGCGCCAACGATGGTCATCGGCAAACGCCCACCCGACCGGCCCACAGCCCGCGTACCGAACAGGGCCAGCGGGTCCGTCACCCGCGCCATGGGCCGCTTGTTCAGACTGGCGTCGCCGGTAAAGGTCGCCGTGATCGGGCAGGTCGCCATCGCCCCCATGATCAGCCGCACCCCGGTGCCGGAATTGCCACAATCAATCACGTGGTCCGGCTCGGCAAAGCCGCCCACACCCACGCCGCGCACGCGCCAAGTTCCATCCTCGTCGCGCGCGACCTCTGCCCCGAAGGACCGCATCGCCTTGGCCGTGTCCAGAACGTCGTCGCCCTCCAGCAAGCCGGTCACCACAGTCTCTCCCACACACATCGCGCCCAAGATCAACGACCGGTGCGAAATGGACTTGTCCCCCGGCACATGCGCCTCCCCCTTCAAGGGGCCGCAAGCGTGCGAGGACATGGGAATGGGCGTGCCGTGGCCGGACATGGGATGCTCCTGCAAAACCGTTTCCCCTGCTGATACCGCAGGGGGCAGGCGCGGTCCATCACCCAGCCTTCACCGCTCGAAAAATACTCCCGCCAGCGGTAGCCCGCCCTACAGGCGGCGGAACGTCATGTAATGCGGCACACGCCCCTCGCGCAGGGCCTTTTGCTCATACCGCGTGGAAATCCAGTCGGACCACGGATTGCGCCAATCCGACGGCCCCTCCGCCAACCATTCGAATCCCGCGCGCGGCACCTCTTCCATGGTTTGGCGCACATAGTCGGGAATATCCGTGGCCACGCGAAATTCGGCCACGTCCTGCATACAGGCATGCAGCGGCGCAAGATGCTCTTCGGTCACGAAACGGCGGCGGTGGTGTCGCGCTTTCGGCCACGGGTCGGGATAGTTCAGAAACGCCTTGGCAACCGATCCCGCGGGCAGAACATCAAACAGGTGCCGCGCATCACCGGGATGAATACGCACATTATCGACGCCTGCCTTGCGCAGCTTGCCAAGGGTCATGGCAACACCATTCAGATAAGGCTCGCACCCGATGATGCAGACATCCGGATAGCGCGCCGCCATATGCGTCAGATGCTCGCCCCCACCAAACCCGACTTCCAACCAAAGGGGACGGCCTTGCAAGAACTCCGAAAGGTCCAGCGTGACACGGTCGGGGTTCTCCTCCCAACTCACGGGGCCGGGGGACAGGCGCGGCAAATCCTCATCCAACATCTTCTCTTGCAAGGGACGCAGGGCCTTGCCTTTGAAGCGGCCATAGAAATTGCGCCACGGGGCGCCGGTGGGATGCTTGGTATCGGTCATGCGCCGCCTCCTACCCGCGATTAAAACCTCGCGCAACATCCGGCTTTGGCGACGCCTTGCCATAGGGCCCAAAAAGCAGCGGCGCGCCGCAAGGCGCGCCACCGATTGACAACCGGATTGCCTGCAGGAATCAGACGGCTTTTTTCAACGCATCCACCAGATCCGTGCGCTCCCAGCTGAACCCGCCATCCGCCTGGGGCGCGCGGCCGAAATGGCCATAGGCCGCCGTGCGCGCGTAGATCGGCTTGTTCAGCTCCAGATGCTGGCGGATACCGCGCGGGGTCAGGTCCATGCATTGCGCCACGGCGCGCTCGATCGCCTCGTCCGGCACCTCGCCGGTGCCATAGGTCTCCGCGTAGATCGAAAGGGGCTTGGACACGCCGATGGCATAGCTGACCTGGATCAGGCAGCGTTTCGCCATGCCCGATGCGACCACGTTCTTGGCAAGGTAGCGCGCGGCATAGGCGGCCGAACGGTCCACCTTGGTCGGATCCTTGCCGGAAAACGCGCCGCCACCATGGGGCGCGGCCCCGCCATAGGTGTCCACGATGATCTTGCGCCCGGTCAGGCCCGCATCACCGTCCGGCCCGCCGATCACGAACTTGCCAGTGGGGTTCACCCACCATTCGGTCTCCGGGGTGATCCAACCATCGGGCAGGGTCTCGCGGATATAGGGTTCCACGATGGCGCGGATATCGCCGCTGGTCTGGCTTTCGTCCGCGTGTTGCGTGGACAGCACGATCGAGGCGACGCCGACTGGCTTGCCGCCTTCGTAACGCACCGAAAGCTGCGATTTCGCATCGGGGCGCAGAGTGGGTTCAGCACCGGATTTGCGCACCTCGGCCAGTCGGCGCAGGATCGCGTGGGAATACAGGATCGGCGCGGGCATCAGCGCCTCGGTCTCGTCCGAGGCGTAGCCGAACATGATGCCCTGATCGCCTGCGCCCTCGTCCTTGTTTTCGCCCGCATCCACGCCCTGCGCGATATGGGCGGATTGTTCGTGCAGCAGGTTGGTGATTTTCACCGTTTCATGGTGAAACTTGTCCTGCTCGTATCCGATATCCTTGATGCAGGCGCGCGTGATCGCGTCGATTCTGCCCATGTATTCGGTCAGCTTGGTCTTGTCCGACAGGCCCACCTCTCCGCCGATGATGACGCGGTTCGTGGTGGCGAAGGTTTCGCAGGCAACACGCGCTTCGGGTTCTTCGGTCAGAAACGCATCTAGGATGGCGTCGGAAATGCGGTCGCACACTTTATCGGGGTGCCCTTCCGAGACGGACTCGGAGGCGAAAACATAATCGGGTCGTGACATGAGAAGTGCTCCATTGAATTTGCCCGACACGCCAGGAAGCCGTTGTGTCGAGAGACCTTTTATAGTTAAGCCCGCCCCTCCTTCAGGTCAACGTCCGATTAACCTGCGGCGCACGATAACTGCCGCAATCAAAGCCATAAACAGGATAAGGAATGGTAAATCCCCCGCGCGCGCATAGGGGGTGGGCGCAAGCGTCACAGGCAGGACGGCGTCGATCCAGCCCTGTTCATTCAGGGCGATCTGCGCCTGAACATTGCCCTTCGGCCCAATCATGGCCGACACGCCCGTATTGGCGACGCGCACCATAGGCAGCCCCTGTTCAACCGTCCGCAGACGCGCCTGCGCCAAGTGCTGGTAGGGGCCAGAAGCCTTGCCGAACCATGCGTCATTGGTGATTTGCAACAAGAACCGCGGGCGCTTGGGGGCGGCGGACACATCCTGCGGAAAGATTGCCTCGTAGCAGATCAGCGGCAGGGCGGGGCCGATCCCCGGCACCTCGATCAGCTGCGCACCGGGACCGGCGGAATAGCCCTGCCCCTCAGTCGCGGCCAGCCCGTGAATGCCCCATTCCGCCAACAGGTCGCCAAGTGGCATATATTCCCCGAAGGGCACCAGGTGATACTTGTCATACAGCGCCGTCACCGCGCCCTGCCCGTCCAGCAGCACCGCCGAATTGTAAAGGCGCGGCCCGTCGAACCGCTGCACACCCAGCAGAACGGGCGACGCGCCGCCCGCTTGGGCGATGCGGGGTAGGATGTTCCCTGCGTTTTCCAGCAGCACGGGCAAAGCGGTTTCCGGCCAGACGATCAGCGCGGGCGCGGGCCCTTCGGGCGTGGCGGCGGTGGCCTCCATCATGCGTCGGTAAAACTCGGGAATATATTCGGGCTGCCACTTCAGATGTTGCGCCGCATTCGGCTGCACCAGCCTTATGACAGGTGCGTCAGGTGCAGGCAGAACCGGCTGACCGATCTGTATTCCGGCGAACAGCAGCGCGCCATAGACCGGCATCAACACGAACCCCGCCCAAGGGCGCGGCCCTGCCAGCCGCCACAGCGACACGGCCATCAGCAGCATCAGCAGGGTCAGCCCGTGCGGGCCAACCCAAGCGGCATATTGCAAGAAGGGAGAAGCAATCAGCCCATGCCCGATCAACGCCCATGGAAAGCCGGTAAAGATATAGCTGCGGATCAGCTCGGCCAGCGCCAGCGCCACCATGAACACCAAGGGCCGCCCACCCGCGAACCGCGCCAGCCCCAGCGCCGCCCCCCAGAACAGGGCCAGCCCGGTGGACAGAAACACGATCGCAAATGGCGACATCCAGCCATGGCGCACCAGATCGACAAGGAACGGCTCGACGATCCAGTTCAGCGCAAGGGCAAAATGCCCCGTGCCTGCGCCCCAGCCAACCAGCATAGCCGCGCGGGCGCTGCGGGCCAAGCGGAACAGGGAAAAGATCAGCGCATAGCCCAGCACCGCCACAGGCCACAGGTTGAACGGCGCGTGGCCCAGCGCGGCCAGCAGACCCGCGCCAAGCGACCACAGGAAAAGTCGGCGCGGGGTGGTGACACGCGGGGCAAGCCATGCCTCGACGCGGTGGGCCGATATCGGCCCCAAGGCCTCAGCCATTGACGCCGGAACCTACCCGCACGCGCAGCCGCTTGATCCGGCGCGGATCGGCCTCGACCACCTCGAATTCGGGACCGGCCGGGTGTTTCACCACCTCGCCGCGCACCGGAACACGGCCCGCCAGCATGAAGACCAGCCCGCCAAGGGTGTCGATCTCTTCCTCGTCGATCTCGTCCGTGGCCGTCAAAGAGGTGCCGATCACGCTCTCGAACTCCTCCAGCGGGGTTTTGGCCTGCACCAGCCAGACGCCGGGCTTTTGTTCGACCCATAGGTCGCCCTCTTCGGTGTCGTGCTCATCCTCGATCTCGCCGATGACCTGTTCAATCAGATCCTCGATGGTTACCAGACCGTCCACGCCACCGTATTCGTCGATCACCAGCGCCATGTGCCGCCGCTCGTTCTGCATCTTCTGCAAAAGCACTCCGATGGTCATCGAGGGTGGCACGAACAGAAGCGGCCGCAGCATGGAATTCAGATCGAAGGCCGCGACCGCCGATCCATTGAACCCGTGTTTCAGGGCAAAATCCTTCAAATGGATCAGCCCGCGCGGGCTGTCCATCGTGCCTTCGTAGACAGGCAGACGGGTCAGGCCCGTTTCGCGGAACACCTCGACCAGTTCATCCATGCCGATATCAAGGGGCACGGCGGTGATGTCGGCCTTGGGTATGGCCACGTCTTCGACGCGCATCCGGTGAAGGTTGAGCATTCCGTGAATCTGCATCGGCGCGGGACGCGCCGCTTCCGGCTCTGCCTCGTCGCCAACGTCAGTCGGGCTCAGCGCACCGATGATCCGCATGAAAAACCCGCTGCGGGGTTGGCTACTGTCTTGGGCCTCGTCCTGTGACTGCGCGCTCTGCGCTGCCATAGAGGACCCGTCGCTACTGTCGGCCATAATACCTTTCCATTTGGGCGAATTGCCCGAAGTTTTACGAATATGGGTCTTGGAGCCCCAGTTTGCCAAGTATCTCGACCTCTATCCGTTCCATTAAAGTGGCATCAAGGTCACGGATGTGATCATAGCCCAAAAGATGCAGGCACGCGTGAACGACCAGATGGGTGACATGATCGGCCATGGGTTTGCCTGCTTCCGCGGCCTCGCGGGCGCAGGTTTCATAGGCAATCGCGATGTCGCCAAGCTCCGGGTCCGGCCCCTCAGGCGGCAGGGGTTGCCCGCCCTCTTCCTCCGCGCAGCGCTCCTCTGATGGCCAGCTTAACACGTTGGTCGGCTGGGGTTTTTCCCGAAAATCGGCATTCAGTTCGGCGATGCGGGCATCATCACAGCCCATCACGACGATTTCCCAATCGGCGGCCTTCAGCCCCAGATGCGCCAGCGTGGCCTGCGCCGCGCGTTCTGCCAGATCGGGCAGGCCTGCGGCCTCCCACCTCGGGTCTTCGATGATGCAATCGGTCAGCATGGGCGGGCTCATGTCAGGGCGCGCGGCGCCAAGCCAGCCATGCCTTCTGCAGCGAGAACCTGCCCGCCTTTGCAGCTTCCTGCACCTTCCGCAGCATCCCAAAGCGCCAGAACCCAGTCCAAGGCAACCTCGAACATCACCTTCGCCGTTGGGAAATCCTTGCCGAATGGGTTCACTGCGGGCATGTCCGGCTGCATCCAGCCATCTACGATCTTCGCTTCAAACAGGGTGCGACAGGGTGCCACCGCCTTGTTCAGCACAGCAATATCCGGTCTCGCCGGATGCGCCATGACAGTCAGGAACCCGTCCTGGTCCTGACCGGTGTGAACGCCGATATCCAGCTTTTCCACCTGATCCGGCAATGACGCCAGCAGCACCTTCATTTGCGCGGGCTGCGAGGCTGCTTCGGGCGCGGGATCTGTCGTCGCCCCGCCGCCCGGAAGGCGTTTCAGAAAATCCAAAATCGACACGATGCAGCCCCCGAAAGCGTTTTACTGGTCCGCCTCATAAGCCTCGATGATCGCCGCCACAAGCGGATGGCGCACAACATCCTTGGACGTGAAATAGCTGAAACTGATCTTGTCGATACGTTTCAGCAACCGCTCTGCGTCCGACAGCCCCGAAGGCATGCCGCGCGGCAGGTCGATCTGGGTGCGGTCGCCGGTGATGACCATGCGCGACCCTTCGCCTAGACGGGTCAGAAACATCTTCATCTGCATGGATGTCGCGTTCTGCGCCTCGTCCAAGACCACGAATGCATTGGACAGTGTCCGCCCGCGCATGAAGGCCAGCGGCGCGATCTCGATCCGCTTTTCCTCGATCAGCTTGGCCGATTGCTTGCCGGGCAGGAAATCGTTCAGCGCATCGTAAAGCGGCTGCATGTACGGGTCGACCTTGTCCTTCATGTCGCCGGGCAGATAGCCCAGCTTCTCGCCCGCCTCGACAGCGGGGCGCGACAGGATGATCCGGTCCACCAGCCCGTTGATGAACATATTCACGCCCACGGCCACGGCCAGGTAGGTCTTGCCGGTGCCTGCCGGGCCGATGCCGAAATTCAGCTCGTTCGCGAACAGTGACTGGACATAGGATTTTTGCGCATCGGTGCGCGGCTCGATCAGCTTGCGGCGAGTTTTGATCTCGACCTTGCCGCCGCGGAACATTTCCAGCTGCGCGCCGGCATCAGGGGTTTCATCGCCATGCATACGCAACTCGCGGTCCACATCGCCGGTTTCCACATCGCGGCCCGCTTCAAGCCTTTCGTACAGCGCATTCAGGACAGTCTCTGCTTCGGCGGTGGCCTCTTTGTCGCCCATCACCGCCAACTGGTTGCCCCGTCGCAATATCTGCACGTTCAGCTTTTGCTCTATCTCGGCAAGGTTCTTGTCGTAAGGACCGCAGAGGTCGATCAGAAGCCGGTTATCCGGAAATTCGAGGCGAAGCTCTGCAAGAGCGTTCGGATCGTTCGGAGCGGGCAGAATACTGGTAGGCAATCAGCTCTCCTTCGCATGAGGTGTATTTATATGGTGCCCTTAAAGGGCATGGCTGGCAATAGATATGAGTATCGTGACGCTATCGTGCCAACAAAAAGGACCGCGGAAAGGTTCCCGCGGCCCTTTTTTCTGGCAAATCACCGATTTTACAGCGAGTCGCTGATGGTTTGGGTGCCCTTGTAGGGGCCCGTCGCCGTGTTCGGCGGCGCTGCGCCCGAGCAGACCGGCTTGCCGTATTTATCCAGACGCTGCGACAGGTACCCTTCGATCCCGTCGTCGATCATCCAGTGGTCACAGCCGTTCGGGTCAACCCATACACCGGCCACCATGGTGGAAAGGTGGTGTCTCTTTAAACCATAGTCGATTGTCTTGTTGGTGTTGACCTGCCCCATGCCGCCTTCGCAGGCTGACAAAGCGCCAGCGGCTGCAAGGAACGCGAATGCTTTAACGATTTTCATTGATACGTCCCCTTAGCGAATGCAGATAATTTCAACACGGCGGTTCTTGGCCATGCCGCCTGCCGTATTGTTCGGCGCGGCAGGCATCCGCTCGCCATAGCCGCGCACGTCGACGACTTGCGCACCAAGGCCTTTTGCCACGCTCGCAACCGTGTTGGCGCGGTTGTAGCTGAGGCGCATGTTATACTCGTCCGACGCGCGGCTGTCGGTATGGCCCGCGATGATGTAGGCCCGCGCACCCGCCTGACGGAAGAAGTTCTGAAGCTGGGCGACACCATTGCGCGACAGCTTGTAGCTGTCGGTCGCGAAATACTGGTCCGAGTTCATGACGCCGCAAACATTGCCGCGACGGCAGACCGGAATGCCTTGGCGGTTGACGTGGGGCGTCATGTAGCCCTCGAAACCGTCGTCCATCACCCAGTGTTCGCACCCGTCGGGATCAACCCAGACGGTCGGCGCGTAACGCTCGTTCGTGGTACCTTTCGTACTGTCGAAAAGCCCCTCCTGTGCGGAAACGCTTCCGGCACCGGCAAGCCCCATGAGCAGAACCGCAGCCACCAAGGCCGTCAGGTTCCGAACTGTTTTGGATATCTTTGTCGCCACAGCTTCAACCCTATTCAAATTATCCCCCAGAAAAGACCCGAATAAAAATGGCAGAAGAGTCTTCTCATCTAACACCCTTAAGGATGTAGGAAAATCACCAGAGTGTGAAGCAAAAACTCAAGGTTTATTGCTTCCAAAGTGGAAACTGCACAGGTTTCAGTGACCTTCAGGTTGCCGCCTTGCAGATCAGATCAGCGTGCCCGACAGGGAGTTCGTACCGCTTTCAACGATCTGCACGCGCCGCACCTGCCCTTTGACATCCAGCGGGGCCTGAACGTGAACCGCGTGCAAATGATCCGATTTGCCCACCATCTGCCCTTCGTGGCGGCCGGTTTTCTCGAACAACACACCAACCTCTTGGCCGACCATGGCATCCTGCGCGGCTTTCTGCTGTTCGGAAAGCAAGGCTTGCAGCCGTTGCAGGCGGTCCGATTTCACATCCTCGTCCACCTGGTCACGCTCTGCCGCGGGGGTGCCGGGGCGGGTGGAATACTTGAACGAATACGCCGTGCCGTAGCGCACCGCTCGGATCAGGTCCATCGTGTCCTCGAAATCCTGCTCGGTCTCCTCGGGGAAACCGACGATGAAATCGCCCGAAATCAGGATATCGGGGCGCGCCTCGCGGATGCGTTCGATCAGGCGCAGGTATTGCTCGGCCGTATGGCTGCGATTCATCCGTTTCAGGATGCGGTCGCTGCCCGATTGCACGGGAAGATGCAGGTAGGGCATCAGCTTGGCGCATTCGCCATGCGCCGCGATCAGGGCGTCATCCATGTCATTGGGGTGAGAGGTCGTGAAACGGATACGTTCCAGCCCATCGATATCGTTCAGCGCCCAGATCAGACGCGCCAAACCCCAATCGCCGCCATCCCCCGCGCCGTGATAGGCGTTGACGTTCTGGCCCAGCAGGGTGATCTCGCGCACGCCGCGTTCGACCAGGTCGCGCGCCTCGGTCAGGATGCGATCAGCGGGGCGGCTGACCTCGGCCCCGCGGGTATAGGGCACCACGCAGAAGGCGCAGAACTTGTCGCAGCCTTCCTGCACCGTCAAAAAGGCCGACGGACCGCGCATCGCCTTGGGCCGCTGCTTCAGATTCTCAAACTTGTCTTCCTCGGGGAAATCGGTGTCCAGCGCCTTTTCCCCGGCGCGCGCTTTCGCTTCCAACTGCGGCAGCCGGTGATAGCTTTGCGGGCCAACGACCACATCCACCAAAGGCTGGCGGCGCATGATCTCCTCGCCCTCGGCTTGGGCCACGCAGCCCGCCACGCCGATTTTCAGATCGGGCTTGGCATCCTTGAATTCACGCAATCGCCCCAGTTCGGAGTAAACCTTTTCGGCAGCCTTTTCGCGGATGTGACAGGTGTTCAGCAGGATCATGTCCGCGTCATCGGGCCGGTCGGTTTCGACATAGCCGACACCGCCCATGGCCTCGACCATGCGTTCGCTGTCATAGACGTTCATCTGACAGCCATAGGTTTTGATATAAAGCTTCTTGGGCTCGGCCATGACACGCCATCCTGTCGCGGTTTCAGACCGGGCGTATACTGCGGCTGGCCCCCGCTTGCAATGCGGGCGGAATTGGCAGAATTTGGGCCACAAAGAAGATGAGGGGCAAAATGCGCTATTCGGGCATCAAGGATTTCCTGTCCAAGGGACGTGACGCGCTGGCAAAGGGGCCAGTCGCCATGATCCTGGTCGAGGACGAGGTCGAGATTGATTCGACCATTCGCCATTATCTTGAAATCGGGTTCAAACCCGTGCTGGTCTTCATGCCTGAAAGTTTCAGCCTTGCCGCCGATACCAAACCGCAGGTTCACCGGATCGACTATGACATGACCCGTCCTGGCGCTTTGGAAGATGCGGTGAACGCCATGACAAATGCCGCGCCGGGCCTGTGGATGTATTACTGCTACAATGCCGAATACCTGTTCTATCCGTTCTGCGAATCCCGCACCGTGGGTGAAATGCTGGCCTTTCACACCGAGGAACGGCGCGATTCCATGCTGACCTATGTGATCGACCTCTACGCAGGTGACCTGAACCAGCACCGCAACGCGGTTGCGCTGGAGGATGCGTTCATCGACCGCTCTGGCTATTACGCCCTTGCCCGCCCCGACGCGGCCGACCACAATCATCCCAAGGAACGGCAACTGGATTTCTTCGGCGGCCTGCGCTGGCGGTACGAGGAGCATATCCCCGCCCGCCGCCGCAAGATCGACCGCATCGCGCTGTTCCGATCGAAATCGGGCCTGAAGCTGCGCGACGACAACACCTTCGAGGACGAGGAATACAACACCTACGCCTGCCCGTGGCACCACAACCTGACCGCGGCGATCTGTTCGTTCCGCACTGCCAAGGCGCTTAAATCCAACCCCGGCTCGACCTTCGATATCGAAACCTTCCGCTGGCATAATTCAACGCCGTTCGAGTGGCATTCGCGCCAGTTGCTGGACCTAGGACTGATGGAGCCGGGGCAGTGGTTCTAGGCTGCAGTGCGGCGTTCAATCCAGATCCTCGATCACGATCCGGTCCTCATCGACGCCCAGATCCTTCAATGCTGCGCTGATATCGTCGATCAGCGGTTCCGGTCCGCAAACGTAATAGTGACCGGTTTCCGGGTCGATATGGCGCGACAGAAAGGTCTTGTCGATCAGCGCGGTCTGTACACTGCCCTGTTTTTCATCGGTCACGGTAAAGACTGTTGTCAGCCCCTCCATCCCTTCGAATTCATCGCGCAGGATGATGTCTTTTTCGGTCTGGTTGGAAAAGATCAGCGTGCAATCTTTCAGCGTGCCGCGCTGTTCCAGCCGCTTGCGCAAGATCGCGATGAAGGGTGTCACCCCCGCGCCGCCCGCGATAAAATAACCCGGCCCCTCGTCATGGATCGCGCCCCAGGGTTCGATCTTTTGCAATGTCAGCTCATAGCTCATGGCAATCTCCTTTCCTGTTGGAAAGGAAACGCCCGGTCTCGTGCGGGGTTCCCATGATCGAACACTTTCGCCTGCGGAAATTGCGGAAGCCTCTGGCGGGGAAATTTACAGCACTAAACAGGCAGAGTGCAGCGCCACGGCTTCTTTGGTCGTCAAATTTCCCGGAGCAAGACCCGCTTGCGGGTCGAGGGGCTGGCCCCTTCTACCCGGCAGTGTGTGCAGAAAACGCTTAAATGTTTTCCTGCTGCGGCATGCCCAGGATGTGATAGCCGCCATCGACATGGATGATTTCGCCCGTGGTATAGGCGCCCGCGTCGGACGCCAGATAGACCGCGGTGCCGCCGACGGCCTCCAGCGTCGCGTTGGATCGCAGGGGCGCGTTCATCTCGGCGTGCTTGTAGGTCTTGCGCGCACCACCGATGGCCGCACCGGCAAGGGTTTTCATCGGACCCGGGGAAATGGCGTTGACGCGGATGCCATCGGGGCCAAGGTCATTGGCCAGATAGCGCGTGGTGGATTCCAGCGCCGCCTTGGCCACGCCCATCACGTTGTAATTCGGCACGATGGTGTTCGACCCCTGGAAGGTCAGCGTCAGGATCGACCCACCATTGTCCTTCATCATCGGGTAGGCGCGGCGCGCCACCTCGATCAGCGAATAGGCCGAGATATCCATCGAATTTTTGAAATTCGCGCGACTGGTATCCATGAACCGGCCCGTCAATTCGGACTTGTCCGAAAAGGCAATGGCGTGGACAACGAAATCAATACTGTCCCAGCGGGCCGAAAGCCCCTCGAACGCGGCATCAAGGGACGCATCATCGGTCACGTCCACGTCGACCATGAAATCACTGCCCACCTGGGTCGCAAGGGGTTCAAGCCGTTTGCCGAACGCCTCGCCCTGATAGGTGAATGCCAGTTCAGCCCCGGCATCAGACATGGCCTTGGCAATGCCCCAAGCGATCGAGCGTTCATTGGCCACGCCCATGATAAGGCCGCGTTTTCCGGTCATAGAAGCCATGTCAGTCCCTCATTTGTTAACGCAGGGTTTTGCCGATCTGGCCCGCGCGGTCAAGGCAGCGCGGACGCGCGCCGCGCCTGTGTTGCCCACATCCCGCGCTTGGCAATGGCGCATTCTCAGAAGTTTGAGCGTCAAGATGCTTCGACACGCAGTGAGATTCGACTATGAAAACGCGGCCAGCGCCAACGGGCGTTTTGCGCCCACCCTGTAATTTCTGTTTACGCGCTGCGTGCGCATTCAGAACAAAAAATGCGGCAATTGCTTGGTCATCTGTTGTTGCCATGCGGCGAAAAAACCGGCCATTCAAGCAAGGCAGAGCAAGAATGAAATCGCCGACTTACCCGGCGCGGGCCGATGAGCACGTCTTTCGCCCTTTTGCTGCTGATATATGGACCCGTCGTGACGCCAAGGAGAAGGGCATCGGGCAAAGTTCTTTGATCGGTTGATCGCAGAGGCGGTTCAACATGCTGCGGTCACGATAATTTCGACCTTCAGGTCCGGGCGGGCGAGCTTAGCCTCGCCGCAGGCGCGGGCGGGCGCGTGGCCTTGCGGAACCCACGCATCCCAGACAGCGTTCATCTCGGCGAAGTCCGCTATATCGGCAAGCCAGATAACGGCCTGTAGCATCTTTTCGGGCGACGATCCGGCCTTTGCCAACAGCGCTTCTACACGCGACAGGCAGTCGCGGGTCTGTTCGGCGACCGTTGCGCCATCCCCCACCTGTCCGCACAGATAAGCCACACCGTTGTGCTTGACGATCTTGCTCATGCGTGGGCCCGTTTCGATCCGTTCGATCATCCCGTTCTCCTATTCAGCCGCGTCCTGCATTGCGTTGTCCATTGCCGCAAGTTCGCCCAGTGTAACAGGTTTCAGTGGGGGGCGAATGCGGTAGTAGCCTGTCTCATCGGGCGACTGCCCGTTTGCTTGGCTCAGCAACGCCGTGACCGTCAACCCGCAATAGCGGCCCTGACACGGGCCCATGCCCGCGCGCCCAAACGCTTTGGACTGGTTCGGGCCACGACAACCCAGCTTGGCGTAGCTGCGGATATCACCGGCGGTGACTTCTTCGCAGCGGCAGATCACAGTGCCGTCGGCCGGTTGCAACGCAGCGCCGTATGGCGGGTAGGCCGCATCAAGGAACGGGCGCGCGGCCATTTCGCGCGCCATTGCGCGGCGCATGGGCACGGCCCTGTGATCGCGTTCGTGTGTCGACAGGTGACCCGCTTCCTCCGCCAATTTCAGTGCCGCCAGCTTTCCGGCGTTCTCGGCGGCTTTTGCCCCGCCGATCCCTGCGCCATCGCCTGCGATGAAAACCCCGGCGACATCACTTTGGCCCCAGTCATCAAGCACGGGCACAAATGCGCCTTGGGCCACATTCCAGTTGTGGGAAATGCCAAGGGACCGCGCGGCCTGCGTATTTGGCACCACGCCGTGATGCAGAAATACCGTCTCGCAGCCGATGCGCTGCGTTCGGCCCTTGTGTGTGAATGTCACGGCCTCGGCTTTGCCCTCGCCCTCAATGGCGATCGCGGTTGCACCGGCAAAGCGCGGCACCCCGGCGCGCGTGAGCTGGGCCAGCATCTTCAGACCCTTGGCCATATATGGCCAACCCCGCACGGCACCGCCGATATACCGCGCCGCACGGATCATATCGCCCCGAGTCTGGGTTTCGACCATTGCCACGGGCGGCATGCCTGCGCGCACCATCTGAGCCGCAATCAGATAAAGCAGTGGACCCGAGCCCACCAACACGGCATTGCGCGCCAAAACGCCGGATTGCTTCAACAGAATCTGACCAGCCCCGGCTGCCATCACGCCCGGCAGGGTCCAACCTGGTATCGGCATCGGCCGCTCCAGCGCGCCAGTGGCCATCAAGATGCGATCCGCCTCGATCTGCGCGCCGCGCCCCTCGCAGGTGTAGGATAGGCGAAACCCGTCTTCTATGGCCCAGACCACGGCACCGGAAACATGTTCAATCTTGTCGTGGCCCAGGCTTTGAGTCAGTCGGGTGCCATCGGTGTAATCCGCACCAAGAATATCGCCGCGCAGGGGCGCCACCCGGTCCACATCGCGGTAAATCTGCCCACCGGCGCGCGGCTGTTCATCCAGCACCGTCACACCAAGGCCCAGATCTGCGGCCTGCGCGGCGGCGGCCATGCCCGCCGGGCCCGCACCGATAATCACCAGATCACGCGAAACCATCGCTTGCCTCCCCCTCATGCGGGCGTCTGATCTCAAGCCCCTCGGTGACCTCAAGCATGCAGGCCTGACGGACCACGCCTTCTATCTCGACGAGGCAGTCAAAGCACGCCCCCATCATGCAAAACGGCGCGCGCGGCGCACCCGATACAGGTGTATGGCGGAACACCTCGACCCCGGCCGCCAGCAGGGCCGCGGCAAGGTTCGCCCCCCCCCCCCGGCAAACGGTAGGACACACCGTCGAAGGTCACCTCGACGCGCGAACCGCTGTCCAGTTCAAGAAACGGCGAATCGGTTTTCACTGAACACCTCCAGATCTGGCGCCGCATCCGTGCCCTCCAGCCAGTCGGGCAACAGGCGGGCATGGGCGGCGGCAAGGGTGATGCCGCTGTGACAGGTGACAAGATAGGCGCCCGGCATGTCGGCGCTTTGCTGATAGATCGGCAGCCCGTCGGGGGACAGCACGCGCAACGCGCCCCAGCTGCGCACCAATTGCGCGCGCGCCAGCGCCGGATAGGCGGCGATGGCCTCGGCGGCCAGCCCCGACAGGCCGGGCTGCGTCACCCGGTCATCCAGACCGACCTCTTCGTTGGTGGCCCCGATCTGGATACCGCCCTCATCCACCTGCCGCGCGATAAGCGACGGGCGATTGATCAGCTTGGGCAGCTTTTCGGTAATCAAGACCTGACCGCGTTGCGGCCGGACCGGCGCCTTGAACCCCAGCTTCGGGCCCAGTTGCGTCGCCCCCAGACCGGCGGACAGAACGACTTTTCCGGCGGTGACAGTCGTGCCATCATCGCAGATGACGCGAAACCCGTCCGGCTTGGTCACATCTGTGACGGTCTTGCCCGTCAACACACGGCCCCCCATCCGCCGCACATCCGCAGCAAGGGCCATCAGCAGTTTCAGCGGGTTCGCGTGGCCATCCTGATGATGCAGGATCGCGCCTATGACTTTTGGGCCGATATGCGGCTCTTCCTTGCGCAGCGCGTTGTGGCCCAGCACCTCAAAGGGGTAATCCCCGTCAAGCTGGGCCTTGAGGATCTCGTATTTCTCGACGGTCGCTTCCAGTGTTTCTTCGGAGAAATGGAAATCAAAACCACCATTTTGTTCAAGCGGGATCGCCTGACCGGTGTTGCCTGCGATTTCATTCGCAAACTCGGCCCAGATCGCGGCGGATTGTTGCGACCAGCGGGCGTAGCGGGGTTGGTTCATTCCCTTGGACTGCACCCAGACCAGCCCGAAATTGCCTCGACTGGCGCGGAATGATCCGTCGTCTCCATCCAGAACGGTCACGGATCGCCCGCGCCGGAGCAAGCCCCAAGCGACGGAAAGGCCCACGACGCCCCCTCCGATAATGGCATAATCGGTTTCCATGTTTCTGTTCCGATCGTGAATGGTCGTGTCAGGGTGGTCTTGTCACGCTTGCGTTC
>DFBX01000043.1 GCA_002366795.1 Rhodobacteraceae bacterium UBA3069
CCCACGAGTGCTGACGTCAGACAATCGGCGCGCCGTCGTCATGGCTGACGCTGACTGTGGCTGGGCTATCGATGGGGATGGGGATGGGGATGGGGATGGGGATGATGATCTTCCTCATGGCGTCTGGCCTGTCGCTTGTTTTCGGCCTGATGGACGTGCTCAATTTCGGCCATTCGGCTTTCGTGTCCTTCGGGGCCTTCGTCGCCGCCTCGGTTCTGACAGCGCTGGCGATCATGGCCGCCATCGGGTTCGGCCTTGTGGCGGGCTGGTTCTTTGAACGGGTCATCATCAAGCCGGTCTACAAGGACCACCTGCGGCAAATCCTGATCACCATGGGCGCGCTGATCGTGGCCGAACAGATGATACTGGCGATCTGGGGCGGCGCGCCGATCACTGTGCTGCGCCCCGCGTTCCTAGAAGGTCGCTGCTGATCGGCGGTGCCTCTATCGACATCTACCGCGTCTTTGCCTTTTTCGTGGGGGCCGTCACATACGGGCTGCTTTACCTGCTTCTGAACCGCTCGCGTCTCGGTCTGCTGATCCGTGCAGGCGTCGAAAACCGCAAGATGGTCGATGCATTGGGCTTTCGCATCGACCGGTTGTTCATCGGGGTCTTCATGCTGGGATCTGCCCTTGCGGCCATGGGCGGCGCGATGTGGGCCGGATACGAGACGCTGATTTCCCCCGCCCTTGGCGCCGAAATGATGACCATCGTGTTCATCGTGGTGATCATCGCCGGGCTGGGGTCGATCCGCGGCACGCTTCCGTGTGCGCTGATGGTGGGGCTGGTGGGCAATTACGTGGGCTTTCTGGCCCCGAAAATGGCGCTGGCATCGAACATGATCCTGATGATGGCAATCCTGATGTGGCGGCCCTCCGGGCTGGCCCCGGCGGTGAAGTGAGGCTGACATGAACTCAAGAACCGGAACCCTCGCCGTTAAATCCGTGGTGGTGCTGATCGGCGCGCTGCTACTGTTCGCGCCCTTCCTGTTCCAGGATGTCCGCGCGATCGAAGTCGCCGCCCGCATCTGTATCTTCATCGTGCTGGTGGCCAGCTATGACCTGCTTTTGGGCTATACGGGAATCGTGTCCTTTGCCCACACCATGTTCTTCGGCTTTGGCGCGTATGGGGCTGCGATCTGCCTGAAACAGATGGGGCCGGGCTGGGATGCCGTGGCGCTCGGCACCCTTGCCGGGCTGGCCGTATCGGTCGTGATGGCGGTGCTGATCGGGCTTTTGTCGCTGCGGGTCAAAGCGATCTTTTTCGCGATGATCACGCTTGCCGCCGCAAGCGTTGTGATGGTGCTTGCCTCGCAACTCTCAAACCTGACAGGGGGCGAGGACGGGATCACCTATCGCGCGCCCGAACTGTTCAAGACCGCGAACAAGCTGATGACCGATGAAAACGGCAAAGTGCTGCGCATCGCGGGGGTCAAGATGAACGGCAAGCTGGCGGCGTATTACTTTGTTTTCGTCACATCTCTGGTGCTGTTCATCGGCTTGATGCGGGTCACCGCATCGCCGCTTGGCACCGTGCTGGAAGCGATCCGCGAGAACGAGACCAGGGCAGAGGCCATCAGCTATCGTGTCGTCGCCTACCGCACCTTCGTGTTCTGCCTTGCGGCCATGGTCGCCTCGCTGGCGGGGTCGGTCTATGTGGTCTGGCTGAAATACGCTGGGCCGGACACAGCGCTGAGTATCGCCATCATGATCGACATCCTGTTGATGGTGGTGATCGGCGGCATGGGCACGATCTGGGGCGCGGCGATTGGCGCGACGCTGATGGTCCTGGCGCAATATTACCTGCGCGACCTGATGGGTGCCGCGTCCGAGGCCGCCGCGCAAATCCCGCTGCTTCCCGAATTGCTGAACCCCGACAGGTGGCTGTTCTGGCTGGGCATCATCTTTATCCTGCTGGTCTGTTTCTTCCCCGCGGGCATCGCTGACACGTTGATGAAGAAAGGGGCCGCGAAATGAGCGGGCGTTCTGTGTTCCTGCCGCTGGATGGCCATGAAATTCACGTCACCGAATGGGGCGATCCGGCAGCGTCCGCCTTGGTGATGTGGCACGGGCTGGCCCGTACGGGGCGCGATTTCGACGAATTGGCGCGGGCGCTTTCAGACGCCTATTTCGTGATCTGCCCCGATACGATCGGGCGGGGGATGTCATCGTGGTCACGGCAACCGAATGCGGACTACGGCCCCTCGGCCTATGCCCGGACGGCGCTTGCCATGCTGGACCATTACGGAATTGATCGCGCCGCGTGGATCGGCACCTCGCTGGGTGGGTTGATCGGCATTCACTTGGCACAATCCGGCCGCCTGACAGGGCTGATCCTGAATGACATCGGCCCCGAAATCCCGGCAAAGGCCGTCGCGCGGATCATGGAATACGCCGGCACCCTGCCCGATTTCGCAACCATGGCCGAGGCGCGGGAATGGCTGCGTACGGTCTATACCCCCTTCGGCCCCGCGCCCGATGGCTTCTGGCAGCGTATGGTCGGAACCTCGGTCCGCAGGCGCGGCGACGGGCGGCTGACCCTGCATTACGACCCCGCGATCATCGCCGCCTTTCCGCATTTCGAAACCGAGATGCGGACATGGGACCAGATGGCGCGTATCACGCTGCCGGTCCATGTGCTTCGCGGGGCGCAATCCGACATCCTGCCCAAGGACATTGCCGACAGAATGATGGCCTTGCCCTGCGTCCGCTCGATCACCGAGAGCGAAGGCTGCGGCCACGCCCCCAGCCTTGCCCGCCCAGAAGACGCGCAACTGATCCGCGAACTGCTGTCCGGTTTCGACGCATAGCCAAGACTTGGCGTGACCATAGCGCCAAGCTGTGCTAACCCGATTCCATTAAAGCCGGAGGGATAGATGGACGGGTTTCTAGCAGCACTTTTTCTGGCCGCAGGGCTGACCGACATGGGGTTGAACCACTGCGGCAATGGCGGCTGCCTTGCGCAGCAAGACGCGCAATCGCGCATGTCGCTGTCATTCGGCGACGTGCAGTTCCAGGAAGATTCCATCGCCTCAGAGGCTTACGTCCGTTACGAATTGGGCCAGACACGCGGCCCGTTCCAACCGGCCCTTGGCCTGTCTGTCACCGATCAGGGCAGTGCATGGGTGGGTTTCGGCGCGCTGTGGACGCAAGAGCTTGGCCGCCACGCCTATGTCCAGTTGCACCTGATGCCCGGCCTTTATGCGCAGGGCAGCGGGCCTGACCTGGGTCATGCGATTGAAATCCGGTCCGGTGCGGAAATAGGTTACATCGCCTCGAACGGTGTGCGCTTTGGTGCGTCCTATGACCACCGTTCCAATTCCGAACTGGACGCCGTCAACCCGGGGCTTGAGACGATCCAGTTCCGCGTGTCGGTGCCGCTGAAGTAACTATTCCGGCAGGACTTTTCCGGGGTTCATGATCCCTTTGGGGTCAAGCGCCGCCTTGATCGCCTTCATCGTGCGCACTGCCACGGGGTTCTTGCGCCGGGCCATGGATGACAATTTCGACGTGCCTATCCCGTGTTCGGCGGAAAAACTGCCACCAAGGGAAATCACGACATCCTCGACCGTTTCCATGATCCGGTCATGGACCGCCGGGTCGTCATTGCCCGCCCAAACTGCGTAATGCACGTTGCCATCGCCAAGGTGGGCGACAGACACGTCTTCGGCCCCCGCATCGACCTGCGGCAGCTTTTCCCCCATGATTTCAAGGAAGGTCGCGACCTTGTCCAGCGGCACGGCGATATCGTTGTTGACCAGCGGCAGCTTGGACAGGATCACCTCGGCGGCGGCCTCGCGGCGGGCCCACATCTCGGCCCGCTGCGCGCCCGATTGGGCGACCACGGCATCCAGCACCAGCCTGTCTTGGAACAGCCCTTCCAGCACGGTTTCCAGATGTCGCGCCAATGGGGTCTGGCCGCTGTCATCCTCGGTGCAATCGGCGGCGGATGCGCTGGCCACCTCGACCAGAATGTTCACGTCATAATCGGCGTCAAACGGCGGTTTGCCACCTTTGATCCGCTGGTGATGGGCGATGTAGTTGCGCGGCATGTATTCGAATGCCTCGACCTTTCCGCCCGTTGCCTCTTGCAGACGGTTCAGCAATTCCAAAGCGTCAGACAGCGAAGGCGCGGCGACCATCGCCGTGCCATAGGCCAACGGTTTGGGATGCAGTTTCAGAACAGCTGCGGTGATGATACCAAGCGTCCCCTCGGCCCCGATCATCAGGTGGCGCAGGTTGTAGCCCGAATTGTCCTTGTGCAGTTCCGACATGATATCCAGCACCTCGCCATCGGGCAGGACGACCTCCAACCCCAGGCACAGATCGCGGGTATTGCCATAGCGCAGCACGTTGGACCCGCCCGCATTGGTGGACAGGAAACCGCCCGCCATGGCCGACCCCTTTGCACCAAAGGTCAGCGGGAAAATCATGCCCTGCTCTTCCGCCGCTTCCTGAATGGTCTGAAGGATCACGCCTGCCTCGACAATGGCGATACGCGCATCGGGGCGGATGTCGCGGATGCGATTCATCCGGTCCACCGACAGCATCAGCGCGCCATCGGCGCGAGTGCCGCCCGCCAGCCCGGTATTGCCCGACACTGGAACCACCGGCATTCCAGCCTCATGGGCCAGTTTCATCACCGCCGAAACTTCGGCAGTCGATGCGGGGCGCACCACGGCCAGTGGGGTGAACTGGTATTGACCCGTCCAATCATGGCTCCATTTTTCGGCATCCTTGCCTTGCAGCACGTATTCGGGGCCCAGAATAGCTTGCAACTTGTAGATCATCGGCCTCTCCTCAATTGGGCTGACTGTGCTTCCCGCCTGTGGCAAGTGCAAGTCTGGACAAGCGCTTGGGGCGGGCTATTTTACCTTGTATCGTCATCCGAGGAGCCATCGGCAATGCAAATGACCCACCCCTTCCGCCGCATCGCGCAGCTTTTCGTTCTTGTGGCCGGACTGTGTGCCATGGCCCTGCCCGCCACCGCAGCCGATCGTGATATTTTCGAAGCGATCGAGGGCGGCACGCTGGACCTGACAGCATGGCGCGGGCAACCCGTGCTGGTGGTCAACACTGCCTCGCGCTGTGGTTTCACCCCGCAATATGACGAATTGCAGGCACTTTATGACACCTACAAGGATCGCGGGCTGGTGGTGCTGGCCGTGCCCTCGCAGGATTTCAAGCAAGAGCTGTCAAGCGACAAGGCGGTCGCCGAGTTTTGTGAGCTGAATTTCAACCTGACCCTGCCGATGACCACGATCACCCATGTGAAAGGCCCCGATGCGCACCCGTTTTACAAATGGGTCGCCGCGCAGACCGGGTTCGTTCCGGGGTGGAATTTCAACAAGGTTCTGATCGGGCCGGATGGGCGTGTGCAGGGCTATTGGGGATCGCCAGTGAAACCTATGTCCGGTGCCATCACCCGCCCGATTGAAACGCTGCTGGCCAAGGGTTAATCGCTAAAGCCCGCCGATTTCCTTGATCAAATCCACGACCTGGTCCACGCCCTTGCCATGGCGCAGGGCGGCAAAGACAAACGGCAAGTCGCCGCGCATCCGCTTGGCGTCGCAGTCCATCACCTCCAGCGAAGCACCCACATGCGGGGCCAGATCGGTCTTGTTGATGATCAGGATGTCAGATTTCGTGATGGCAGGCCCGCCCTTGCGGGGAATTTCCTCTCCGGCGGCGGTGTCGATCACGTAAAGGGTGATATCCGCCAGTTCCGGGCTGAAAGTAGCGGACAGGTTGTCGCCGCCGGATTCAATCAGCACGACCTCGATATCCGGGTGGCGTTTTTGCATTTCGGCCACGGCGGCCAGATTGATCGAGGCATCCTCGCGGATCGCCGTATGCGGGCAGCCGCCGGTTTCCACCCCGATCACGCGGTCCTGCGGCAGGACCTGCATCCGCATCAGCGCCTCGGCGTCCTCTTGCGTGTAGATATCATTGGTGATCGCACCGATGGAAAAATCGGCGGACATGGCGCGGCACAGGGCGGCGGTCAGCGTGGTCTTGCCCGCGCCGACGGGACCGCCGATGCCGATACGAAGAGGGCCGTTGGGGGATGTCATGAACGGAATAGCCTTGTGTATTGGGTTTCGTGTTTCATCGCAGCGATATCGCCAAGGATGCAACAACCGCCAAGGTCGTCCAGCGTTTGACCGGCGGTTTGCATGGCGATGGTTTGGCACAGCGGTGCCAGACCGGCGAGGGTCGATTGCCCTTCGGTTTGTCCCAGCGGCACCAGACGGATCGCGGCGGATGTCAGGTTGGCGGCAAAGCCGTGCAGATACATCGGCAGGGTCTGCGCCAGTGGCACATCCAGCAACCGCGCCGCTGCGCCCACGGCCACCGGATAGCACAGCCCGTTCAGCGCGGCCCCATGGGTGGCCGCGACTGTCCTGCAAAAGGCATCGCCCTGAAATTGGGTTTCCATCAGCCTTTCGCGGCTGGCGGCGAATGCGCGGGCGGTGGCGTCGATATCTGCCATCTCGTCCAGTGTGGCGCGATAGGCCGAGGCCAGCAGGATGGCATCGTTGCGCCCCGCGCCATGTTGCAGGATGTCGCCGATCCATGTGGCGAAACTGCCCGCGTTGGTCACATCGCCGGCCTCGACCGCCCATTCAAGCCCGTGCGAATAGCTGAACGCACCGACCGGATAGGCCGGTGACAGCCATTGCATGAGGGTCAGAAGCGCGGCGGTGTCAGGCATGGTCATGATGGTGGTCGTGGTGATGGTTTTGGCTGTGATCATGTTCATGGCCATGTGCATCCCCGTGGGAATGGCCATGGGTGCGCCCGTGCCCATATGCACCGCCCTCAGGGGTGAAGGGTTCCGTCACCTCGGTCACATCCGCGCCCAGCTTGTCCAGCATGTCGCGCAACACCTTGTCGCGCTGAATCAGCAGGCGGGCAGGTTCGATCTGGCAGGGGGTGTGGCGGTTGCCGATATGCCACGCCAGCCGAACCAGATCATCACCGGTGATCGCGAGCAGCGCCTCCTCTGCGGCGCGGACCTCGACCATGCCACCGGTTTTCAACTCGAACGCATCCCCATCATCGACAGAGGACGTCTGCGCCAGATCGACCAGCAACTTTGCCCCCGCTTCGGTGGTCAGAACGCGGCGGCGCAGAAACCGTTCGTCATAGCTGAGCAGCAGGTAATCCACGGCTCCTTGCCAGTGACCCTTGCGGTGAAAGTTATAGCTTTTTGCGGTCATTTCGCGCCCTCCAAACGAATCAAGGCCGCGCCCCCGAATACGGGGATGCGGCCTTGTGATAACGATACGGTCCGGGCCGAACGGCCCGCGCGGATCAGATTGCGTAGACGTCGCGGAAAACGTGGCGCGCGATATCCTCGCGGCGCAGGCCCATATCGGCCAGTTGCTTGTCGTCCATCGCGTGCAGCGTGTTGAGAGCCTTCATGCGCGGCGAGTTTTCGGCCATGGACACCAGCCCACGAAAGAACTTGTCGAATGCGCGCGCAAAGAACGACTCGGCTGCGTGTTCTGCGGATGCATTTATAAATGCCATTGGAAAACCTCCCTAAGATGTCGAGGTCTCCCCTCTTTCCCACAGCATAGCTGCGCTGCAGCATTTCCACAAATGCTGCATCTGCATAACCGCCCGTCGTACGGCGCAAGGGTGCTTGATCTGTTAACATCTCGTTCAGAACATGAAGTAGCGTTGCGCCATGGGCAGCACTTCTGCCGGGGCGCAGGTCAGCAATTCGCCGTTCGCGCGAACCTCGTAAGTTTCGGGGTTCACGTCTATTTTCGGCGTGGCATTGTTCAGGATCAGGTCGGATTTGCCAATATTGCGCGTGTTCTTCACCGCCAAGGTCTGTTTCGCCAACCCAAGCTGCTTGCCGATCCCGTCCGCGTGGGCCGCTTCGGACACGAAGACCACGGCGGAATGTTCCACCGCGCGGCCCATGGCCCCGAACATGGGCCGCGAATAGACCGGCTGCGGCGTGGGGATCGACGCATTCGGATCGCCCATCTGCGCACAAACGATGGACCCGCCCATCAGCACCATTTCCGGTTTCACGCCAAAGAACGCAGGCGACCACAGCACCAGATCGGCGCGTTTGCCTTCGGTAATGGACCCGATTTCATGGGAAACCCCATGCGCAATTGCCGGATTAATCGTGTATTTCGCGATATAGCGCCTAACGCGGAAATTGTCGTTGTCTCCGGTTTCTTCCGAAAGCCGCCCGCGCTGTTTCTTCATCTTGTCGGCGGTCTGCCATGTGCGGATCAGCACCTCGCCCACGCGGCCCATGGCCTGACTGTCGGAGGCAATGATCGAAAACGCGCCCATGTCGTGCAGGATATCCTCGGCGGCGATGGTTTCGCGCCGGATGCGGGATTCGGCGAACGCCACGTCCTCGGGGATGGATTTGTCCAGATGGTGACAGACCATCAGCATATCCAGATGTTCTTCCAGCGTGTTGACGGTGAAAGGCCGCGTCGGATTGGTCGAGGACGGCAAGACGTGCTCCTCGCCGCAGATTTTAATAATATCAGGCGCATGGCCGCCCCCCGCGCCCTCGGTATGAAAAGCGTGGATGGTGCGGCCCTTCATGGCCTTGACTGTATGTTCGACAAAACCGGATTCGTTCAACGTGTCGGTATGGATCATCACCTGCACGTCCATGTCATCGGCCACGGACAGGCAGTTATCAATCGTCGCGGGGGTGGTGCCCCAATCCTCATGCAGTTTCAAACTGCACGCGCCTGCCTTGACCATTTCCACCAATGCATCGGGGCGCGAGGCATTGCCCTTGCCCGCAAAGCCGATGTTCATCGGCACGCCATCGACGGCCTGCATCATGCGGCCAATGTGCCACGGGCCGGGGGTGCAGGTAGTGGCCAGCGTGCCATGGGCGGGGCCAGTACCGCCGCCCAGCATGGTGGTCAGGCCGGAATGCAGTGCATCCTCGATCTGTTGCGGGCAGATGAAATGGATATGGCTGTCGAAACCGCCCGCGGTCAGGATCTTGCCCTCGCCGGCAATCGCCTCGGTTCCCGGGCCGACAATGATATCGACGCCCGGTTGCGTGTCGGGGTTGCCCGCCTTGCCGATCTTGTGAATGCGCCCGCCGCGCAGGCCGACATCGGCCTTGTAGATACCGGAATGGTCCACGATCAGCGCATTGGTGATGACCGTGTCCACCGCCCCTTCGGCCCGTGTCGCCTGTGACTGGCCCATCCCGTCGCGGATCACCTTGCCACCGCCGAACTTGACCTCTTCGCCATAGGACATGGCGTTCTTGCCCGCCCCGCCGGATGCGCCGCCGGATCGTTCCGCGATCAGGTCGCGCTCTACCTCGATGATCAGGTCGGTATCGGCAAGGCGCAGGCGATCGCCCACGGTGGGGCCATACATGGCAGCATAGTCATTGCGGGAAATGCGGGCGGGCATCGGGCTCTCCTATTTCGGCAGTTTGAGGCTGCGCTTGGTCAGGCGGCAGGCATTGGCGCGGGTGGCCTGACGGATCGGCTTGAACGAGGCCGCCAGCACGCGCTCGGCGTTGTGGCCCTTCATCGCGGCCTCCATCGCGGCATTGGCAGCCTTGCCATAGGCAGCGGTTTTTTCCGTCACCATGCGGGTGTTTTCATGGGGCGTGACGGACCACATGCCGCCCATCCCCAACATCCGCATCCAGATCACGGCCGAGGATTCGGCGGCGATCATGCCAAGGGTCATCTGGGTATGCAGCAGTTGCGGCAGGCTGGACAGGCGAAACGGCATCTACAGCTTCCCCATGATTTTCTGGTTGAAGCCGTAAACTTCGCGCTTGCCAGACAGGGGGATCAGTTGCACCTCGCGCCGCTGCCCCGGCTCGAACCGCACGGCGGTGCCGGCGGCAATATCCAACCGCATTCCGCGCGCGGCACCGCGGTCGAAATCCAGCGCCGGGTTGGTTTCGAAGAAATGGTAATGGCTGCCCACCTGAACGGGCCGGTCGCCGGTGTTGGCCACCATCAGGGTGATCGCCTCGCGGTCGGGGTTCAACACCAGCTCCCCCTCGGCGGGGAACAGCTCTCCGGGGATCATCTTTGCATCCACGCGATCAGACCCGCCGTGCCAATGGCCAGCGAACCGGCCAGAAGCGGCACCCAGGACGAGCTGTCGGCATGGGGATGCAAATGCAGGCCGGAATGCGCGAAAGCAGGGTTGGCAAGCAGGGCAAGGGAAAGGGAAAGGGAAAGGGGTGCAAGGGCTTTCATCGGGGTCTCCTATCGGATCGGGTTGTGAACGGTGACAAGCTTGGTGCCATCGGGAAAGGTCGCCTCGACCTGCACCTCGTGGATCATTTCGGGCACGCCTTCCATGCATTGGTCACGGGTGATGACCTGCGCACCGGCCTGCATCATGTCGGCCACGCTGCGCCCGTCGCGCGCGCCTTCGACCACGGCATCGGTGATCAGGGCGATTGCCTCGGGGTGGTTCAGCTTGACGCCACGGGCAAGGCGCTTGCGGGCGACCTCGGCGGCCATGGCGATCAGCAGCTTGTCTTTTTCACGGGGGGTCAGTTGCATGTCAGATGGTCCATGTTCGGGGAAGTTTCGAGCCGCGCAAAAGTTCCAGCGCGGGTATAAGGGTCTTGCGCAGCACATAGCTGTCGGCAGCCACGGCGCGCAGGACCACCAGATCGGGCCGCGCAAGGGACACCGCCGCAGGCAGCGCATCGGTCAAGGCGCGGAGGGGTTCAAGATAAGCCTCGGCATCGGGGCCAGCATAGGCGGCAAGGGCCATCGCCCCGGCCCCGTTCAGGGTGGCGCGCCCCGACAGCGCGGGCAGGCTGGCGCTGTCCAGCCGCGTGGCATCGGCCCACAGCAACCTGCCGCCTCGCCGCAGGCTGACGCGGTCGTCCAGGTGCAGCGTTTTGACCTGCTCGCCCATGGCCGCGCGGCCCAGCACCAGCGCCTCGACCATCAGGAAACGGGCGGTTTCGGCCAGATCAACCTCCAGCAGCCGCTCCAGCGCGGCGCTGTCGAACAGGATGGTTTCCTGAGGCAGCCAGTCCAGCCGCGCGCCTGCATCCACCGTCAGCCGGTTGGTCACGCGTCCCAGATGGCCGGGCTGCGCGGCATAAATACGTTCGGCGGCCTGGCTGGTTAGGGTCAGATGGCTGCCCGCCTGGGCGCGCGCGGCGACGGACAGGCGGTCGCCCCCCGTCACCCCGCCCGAACTGTTCAGCAATACCGCCTGGAAATCGCGACCCGTGTTGGGGAACAACACTTTCATACAGCCCGACTGGCGCAAATCGCGCAGCCGCGTGCGGCCGTCATGGTGGGCCGACAGCATCACCTCGCCGCGCGCCCTTGGCTGCGTTTCCGCCACTGTTATGTCTGCCGCTGAAGTGATGGCCGCCCCCATGTCTTGCTTTCCAACAAAAGGCCGATCCCCCCGGCATGATCAAGACCGCGCGGCGCGTCCACCTGCCGGTCAGGGTGCAATTTTGCCTTTTGGCGCGCCGCAACGCTCATTTATTGGGCAATTTCCGAATTCCCCACAGGCGAAGCGCCCGATCCCGCAACGCGCATTTCGACACATCGGAAAACACACTGCACGGAAACCGGATTTTCCCGCGCATTTCCTGCTTGACCCGACCGGATTGATCCCCTAAGTCGCCTCCACCGTGGCGGAGTAGCTCAGTTGGTTAGAGCAGCGGAATCATAATCCGCGTGTCGGGGGTTCAAGTCCCTCCTCCGCTACCAAATTTCCCAATAATGTAGATGGTTGCGCGCCCGCACCGATCCTATTGGCCCTTCACGGTGTCATAGGGCAATCATCAAAAACGGATTTCCTGCGCGACCGCGCAAAAGGTGGCATCGGAATCATACGTGGCAATGTTAGAATCCGTGCGCCGGATAAAACATGAGAACCTGGGCGCGCTGCCCATGAACTGCCATTCGCGGTTCTGAAAGCTGATGCCAATGCCGATTGTGTTATCGCGGCGGGTCGTGCCGAATATCGGATCGACCGCGTCATAGACACGGTACCCCAGTTCCGTGTGGGCACCCAAGGTGGCGTTCTGGCCAACCGCCCACGCGGCCCCCAGCGACAGCACACCTCCCTTGTATTGCCTGCTTTCTTTCTTGGGGTTGCCGCGGCTGAGAAGGGTAAAGCCAAGGCGGTAATCCGCGTGATCCCCCAGCGGCCCCTGATAAACGGCACCGGTTCGCAAATCCCATCCCCGCGGGTCATCCTCGCCATCGAAAAGACGGCGCTTGGCCCGGAACGTGTAGCTAAGTGCGTGGCGCAGTTTCAGCGCCACATGGTGATTCACGTTCAGGCCGAAGGCCCGGAAACTGGGCAATGTTCCCAAGTCGTAATGGGTCCGTTGAAGATAGGGACGGATCACGGTCTTGCCCAGCGCGTGTTCGCGTTTCCAATTCAATCCGACGCGGGCCATGATGCGGCGCAATTCTTGCCCCGTGAAAATATCGCGGTTCAATGCCGCCTCGATCCCAAGGCTGTTGGCGTCGTCCAGGTCGAAACTGTATTTCACCTTTCCACCCATCCGAAAGAACGACCCTGCATGCCCTTCGCCCTCGTCCGAGGGCAAGTTGCCGTGGCTGTTACCGCCGCCATGATCCCCGCCCCCCAGATGCGAGCCGGAATGATGCTGTTCGATATCCGTTGAATAGAGATAGCCAAGGATCAGTTCATACGTCACCGGGCTGTGTTCCTTGGGGTGGATGCCGCTTTGCATGGTCGCGCCGCGCAGCGCGCCGGGCACGGTCAGCGCATCACCGCCAAGCCGGACCTGGGTCTGCTTACGCTCTTGATCGCGGTCCTGGTCCTGCTCTTGGTGACGGTCGCGGTCCTGATCGTGATCATGCGCCTGATCGTTGGCGCGGCTGCGCTCTGTCGCATGGCAGCTGGTGCAGATCGCGGTATCCGCCGTAATCGGCGGGTGCTTCGCCGGCATGGAAGAAGCCGTGTGACAGGCCGTGCAATTTTCGCCCCGCTCAGGTGTTGCCATCGCGGCACCAGCCATCAGCAGCACAAGAACAGCCGCCGCAGCGAACAAGCAGCGCCGCATGGCCCCGTCACAACTTTGGAATGTCATTCGAACCGTCCTTTTCGGGTCGTATCAACAGGGGCGCGACAAGGGACAACCGTCATCAGGGCACCGTGAAATCGAAATCATGGCAGGTTGCACAAAAGTTATCAGAAGGCTCGTGCTGCATGTGGCACAGCGAACATTCCGCATAGGGCGCACCGTGGGGCGAGTCATGGGGGTTGGCATCGGGCAGACCGGCGGTTGCTTCGGCCAATGCCGCCAGATCACCGTGGCAATCGGTGCAGACATCCATGTCCGGTTCAGCCTTGGGGTCCGCATCGCCATGGCAGGCGGCGCATTCGACCCCGGCCATATAGTGCCCATGATCAAGGTTCAGCGCCGCCGCAATCGACATCGGGCCATCGGGCGCATGGCAGGCCTCGCATTTCTCAAGCGACATGCCCGCGGTTGGCATGTGCCCGTCTGGCAGGATCGCCATATCGCTGTGGCACGTGACGCAGGGCGCTTCGGATGCATGGGCTGCTACGGCAGTAGCCGCCTTGGCTGCGCTATCCGGTACGGCGGCGTCACCGGACGCTTTGCTGCTAGTTTGGCCACCGTCATCGGAGGCACCGGAACCGCCGGAATGCCGGGTCGCCTGAGACTGCTTGCGCAGGCGCTTTTGTTCCTTGCCCGTGACCTGAACAAGGCAGGCCCCATCCGCACAGCCCAAAAGGGCAGGCCGCGCCGTATCGGGCGGCAAGGCCGAGGATTTTGCCGGGTGGCAGGCGGCGCAATCGTCCGGCGTCATGTTCTTGATCGGTATATGGGTTCCGGGCATCGCGTCAGCCTTGACGTGGCAGCCCACGCAATCACCACCGAACGCGGGGCTTGCCACTGCACGGTCAGCCATGCCTACAAACCATCCGGCCACAACCAGACCGAATGCAAGAAATGTTGAAACAGCTTTCATGAAATATGCCCCTTGGCGGAAGGTCAGGAAAACGATGTGCCGCGCAAGGCAACCCCTGCGCGGCACCTTATCGGTTCGCTTCAGCCCCAGTCGGCCTCGGCCGCAGCGTTCTGACCTGCGATCCGCCCGAAGGTCAGGCAATCGGCATATGCGCAAGACCCCAACCGCGACGCGCCATGCACACCGCCCGCCGCTTCGCCGGCAACATAAAGACCCACGATCGGCGCGCCGGTTTTCACATCCAGCGCCTGCGCTTTTTCATTGATCCCACAGCCCCCCATGGTGTGGTGGATCTTGGGTGACAGCCGCACGGCATAAAACGGCGGCTTGCCGATCTTACCAATGTTCTTGGGCATGTAGCGGCCCATTTCCGCATCATCGCCCTTGTCCACACCGGCGTTGAAGGCCTCGACCGTGGATTTCAACTCATCCAGCGGGATATCGAAATCTTCGACCATCTCCTCAAGGCTTTGGTATTCACGCAGAACGCCGGCCTTTTTCATCTTGCCGCGGTTATCCGTGGGCCGGCCCGTGGTCCCCTTGGCATAGCCTTCGGAATCCGAGAAGGCGATACAGGGGTTGCCCGTTTTCAAGATGGCATCGGCCCGGGTTTTGCGATCTGCCAGTTCATTCACGAACCGCTTGCCGGTCTTCGTGTCCACCCACAGCCCGTAAGAGGCCGTGATCCCCTGCACGAAATGCGGGGCCATACCAAAGCCGCGTTCGTCCGGGCTGGTCCACGGGCCAAGCTGAATCCACGATGGCTGGATCAGCATACAACCTATATCCAGCGCCTCGCGCAGCGCTTCTGCGGTTGCGCCGGGCTGGTTGGTGGTGTCCAGCCCTTCGCCCAGACGGGGATCTTGCATCTCGCGGAACGCCGGATCGTTGCCGAAACCGCCAGTCGCCATGACCACGGCGCGCTTGGCCTTGATCGTTTTGGGCGTGCCGCTTTCCATATCGGGATGCTTGAATTTTTCATGCACCAGCACGCCTTTGACGCGGCCTTCACCGTCGCGGATAAGGCGTTTCAGCAGGGTGCGGGTTCGCGGCTCGACCCCCATTTCCTTCAGCTTGTCCAGTTGCGGCACCACGATGCCCGACCCGCTTGCGGCGGACAGCGCATAGGAACGCGGCACCGCATGGCCACCCATATGGGCCAGCCCGCGATACTCGACACCCAACTCATCGATCGTCCATTGCACCGTTTCCACCGATTTCTCGGCCACGGTGCGCGCCAGTTTCGGATGGTTCAGATACAGACCGGCCTTGAGCATGTCGTCATACAGGCTGTCCACGGAATCCTCGATCCCTTGTTCGGCCTGCAACGGGGAACCGGCAGCCGCGATCACACCGCCACTGATGATCGAATTGCCGCCGGGCGTGCGCATCTTTTCCAAAAGGGCCACGGTGGCACCGGCCTTCTTCGCTTCGTAGGCAGCCGCAAGGCCGGCAAACCCCGTGCCGACGACGATCACATCGACCTCTTCATCCCATGTTTCGGGCACATCAAGCGGGGCCGATTGCGCGGCGCCGCCCATTGCCAGCGATGCGCCCGCAGCAGCGCCTGCCCCCAGCAAAGCACGCCGTGTAACCTGATGAATGGATTGCGGTTTATCGTTGGATTCCATTGTCAAATTCTCCAGAATAAAGATTGAAAGCTACTCGAACATGGCGGGCCAAAATCTGGCGCGCGACCCTCACTTTTCAACACTCCAATTATATTCTTCGGCCCAAATCCGTTTCTTGATCAAAGTCAAGAAACGCGAAAGGAGGGGGGAACGGCGCGGGCGCACGGCATATTTCCGCCTGATCCGGCACAGCCGGCGATGCGCTTTTTGTCGCTGCATGGCTCGCAGCAGCCCCTGCGCGGCCATGGGCAAAACAAGTTGGTGGAAAAAACAAAAGGCGCCACTGAGGCGCCTTGTTTATTGGTCGGGCTGAGAGGATTCGAACCTCCGACCCCCTGCTCCCGAAGCAGGTGCGCTACCAGGCTGCGCTACAGCCCGACCGTATGCGCGCGGGTTAAAGAATGCGCGCGGCTTTGGCAAGGGCTAAACGCGCGGCTTGCTGCGCCTGAGCAGCGGGGAAATGCGGAAACTGGCCGCGGTGGACCCGCGCGAGCGGGTGCGCAGAACCGGCGTATTCTTGGACCGCCCCCCGCGACTTTCACGGAACACGATATAAAGCCCCGAAGCGATGATAATTCCTGTGCCGATCATCGTCATGCGGTCCAGCTGATCACCGAACAGCAGCGCGCCGAACAGGCTGGCCCAGATGATCTGCGAATATTGCATGGGGGCGACAATGGCCGCCTCGGAATGGCGATAGGCGGCGATCAGCAGCAGCCCCGCCACGAATCCCAGAACCGACAAGGCCCCCAGCCCGCCCAGGTGCAGCAGGGGCATCGGTTTATATACCAGCGGCAACAGCACCGCCATGACCACGAAATTCGCCGCCAGCGGATACAGCAGCACCACGACGGGGCGCTCCTCGCGGCCGATCTTGCGGATGATGATCGCCGCCGTGCCGGAGAACAGCGCCGCGGCAAGAGCGGCCGTATGGCCAAGGGTTAACGCCTGCGCACCGGGTTGCAGCACCACCAGCACGCCGGCCAGCCCCACGGCCACAGCGGCCCAACGGTGCCCGCCCACACGTTCTTTCAAAATCGGGATCGACAGCACCGTGATGATCAACGGCATGGCGAACAGAATCGCATAGGTTTGCGCCAGTGGCAGCGCCGAAAAAGCATAGAACGCACAGGACGACGCCACCACTGAACAAAAGGTGCGCAGCGCGATCCACCACGGATGCACGGGGCGCAGATTGCCCATCGTGGCGTCGCGTATCAACATGAACGTCACCAGCGGAAAGCTGAACAGCGATGCGAAAAAGATGATCTGAAAGGGTGAATAACTGGCCCCCAGCAGCTTGATGATCACATCGTGGCTGGCATAGAGGGCAAAGGCCATCAGGCCGAACAGCGCGCCTTTCATGTTGGTGGCTTTCTGCGTTGGAGGGGGCCGCGCAGCGGCGACACATCTCGACACAATCAAAAACGGCACCCACCGACAAGGGTGGATGCCGTTCAAATGCGAATTGGTGCAGGCCCGGTCAGGCCCGCGCTGAAATCACAGGCTGGCGTCCAGTGCCGCCACGATCGCATCGCCCATCTGCGCGGTGGTGACGGGGGTCACGCCCTCTTCGCCCAGCAGGTCCGCAGTGCGCTTGCCATCGGCCAGCACTTTTTCCACGGCCTGTTCAAGGCGATCCGCCTCGGTTCCCATGTCGAAGGAATAGCGCAGCGCCATCGCAAAGCTGAGGACGCAGGCAATCGGGTTGGCCTTGCCCTGACCCGCGATATCGGGGGCAGACCCGTGGACAGGTTCATACAGCGCCTTCGGGCGACCGTTCGCCATGGGCGCACCAAGGCTGGCCGAGGGCAGCATGCCCAAAGAGCCGGTCAGCATCGCCGCCGCATCGGACAGCAGATCGCCGAACAGGTTGTCAGTCACGATCACGTCGAACTGTTTGGGCCAGCGGCACAGCTGCATCGCGCCGGCGTCGGCATACATATGCGACAGTTCCACGTCGGCATATTCCGCCTCGTGGACCTCGGTCACGACCTGGCGCCACAGAATGCCCGATTCCATCACGTTGGCCTTCTCCATCGAGCAGACCTTGTTGCCGCGCTTGCGGGCCAGCTCGAACGCGGACCGTGCCACACGGGCGATCTCGGACTCGGTGTAGCGTTGGGTGTTGATGCCCACACGCTCGTTGCCCTCTTCAAAAATGCCGCGCGGCTCGCCGAAGTAGATGCCGCTGGTCAGTTCGCGCACGATCATGAT
>DFBX01000051.1 GCA_002366795.1 Rhodobacteraceae bacterium UBA3069
TTGCCATGCAAATCGCCTGCCGGGTAACAGTACGTGGCGCAGCCGTGACGTATCTGTCCCATAGTCTTTCCTTTATATCATCAGCACTGTCAACAGCAGAGTCCCATGGGATAAAACACCTAATCCGCTTAATATTGATGCCAATTAGCGGCGATACATCAAACCGCGCGTCAATAACCTCAAATTATCTGTCACAATTCGCCTCATTCAATAGGCGAAACGAAAAGCGGCGTATGGGCTTCCCGACCCATACACCGCCTCAATACATCCCCGCGAAACGGGGCTGGTCTTATTTCGAGATCAGGAAATCATCCAGGGACTTGCCCTGCGCCAGACCTTCCTTGATCCAGTTGGGCTGGCGGCCCTTTCCGGTCCAGGTCAGGGACGGATCGGTGGGGTGGCTGTATTTTGGCGCACCGACCGTTTTAGATTTCTTTGCCGCGCCCGTCAGTTCGGACAGCGAGAAACCCATTTCACGCGCCTTGGCTTCCAATGCGGCCAACGCTTCTTGTTTCTGGCGCTCGGCATAGGTTTCGACTGCTTTGTTCACCCGCTTTTGCAGGGCTTTCAATTCTTCCAGCGACAGGCCGGTAAGGTCTATTTCAGACATGGTTCATTCCGTTCTTTTCACATTCCCGATAGTGAATAGAAAATCCACTTCTCATAAATACTGCAATAAGAAAATTTTTTCAAAAGAAAAGGCGGAAACTCGGGTTTCCGCCTTTATAATGCACTATTTCAGCAATTTTTCGCGCAATTCGCGAATAACTGGACTACGACCCAACCTTGAGCACGATTTTCCCGATATGGTCCGAGCTTTCCAACCGCGCATGGGCCTTTGCCGCGTCTTCCAGCGGGAATTCGCTGTCCATGATCGGGCCGGTTTTGCCCGCGTCCAGCAGGGGCCAGACCTGTTTGCGCAATGCCTCGGCGAGGTTCGCCTTGGCCAGATCGCTTTGCGGACGCAAAGTCGATCCGGTGATGGTCAGTCGGCGGGTCATTACCTGGGCAAAGTTCAATTCGACCTTCGGTCCTTGCAAAAACGCGATCTGCACCAAGCGCCCATCATCGGCCAAAGCGCGCAGGTTGCGCGGGATATACAGCCCGCCAACCATATCCAAAATAAGGTCCGCCCCGCCTTCGGCTTTCATCACCTCGACGAAATCCTCTTCTTTATAAATGATCGTGCGCTCGGCCCCCAGCTTGGCGCAGGCGGCGGCCTTTTCCTGGTTGCCGACCGTCACGAATACCCGCGCGCCGAATTCGCGCGCCAGCTGGATCGCCGTTGTACCGATGCCGCTGGACCCGCCGTGAATCAGGAATTTCTCGCCCGCTTTCAGGCCCCCGCGCTGGAACACGTTTGACCAGACGGTGTAATAGGTCTCGCACAGGCAGGCGGCTTCGGCCATGCCCATGCCCTTGGGGATGGGCAGGCAATGCGCCGCCGGGGTGGCCACGTATTCTGCATAGCCGCCGCCGGGCAACAGCGCGCAAACTTTGTCGCCCATCGCCCATTCGCTGACACCCTCGCCCAAGGCGACAATTTGACCCGAGGCTTCCAGCCCCGGCAGATCGCTGGCCGTAGGGGGCGGCGCATAGGCCCCCGCACGTTGCAGCGCGTCGGGGCGGTTCACCCCGGCATAGGCGACCTTGATCACCACCTGCCCCGCTGCCGGTTCGGGCATGGGGCGGCTGGTCAGTTTCAACACCTCGGGGCCGCCGGGTTCAGTGATTTCAATGGCACGCATCGTTTCATTCATATCTTGTCCTGCCTGTTTAAGAATTCCATCGTCCGGGCATTCCGGTCTGCGCATCCTCGCGCACCGATTCCGGAGCCCTGATCGCGCCCAAGACGGCCAAGGGCCTTGCCAGCAGCGCGCTCAGCGCCTTGTTGTCGCGCACATTGGCCTTAAGCTTTTCGAATTGCATCACGTTGTCGATCCGCCGGTCAAGGAAGTCCCAAGTGGCGCTATACCCTTCGGAATCGTCCCCCAGCCAAAACAGCACGGTGGACCCGTAAACCGCAGACAGCGTGGCGCGTTTCGTGTACCAGTTCACATCCTTCGATGTGTCGCCAAGCGTGTTCCAGATCGCATCGCAGGTGCCCCAGATCGCCCGCGCCCCGTCGGCCGCGTATTGCGGCAGGGAAAACAGCGTGGTGCCACGGCGCACCGCCTCGCGGTCCTCGACTGCCTCCAGCCGCGCGCGCACGGCAAAGGCGATGCGGTCGCGGAACCGCATGTCCGACAGGTCGGTTTCCGACAACCGCGCCACCATGGCCGCGTCGCCGCGCTGGTGATAGGCCAGCGCCAGATCGACCGCTCCGCGCGGGAACAGCGCCTTGGCCGCCGCGGGGTCAATTCCGGTGTCCTGGATGGCGGCGCGATAAGTCTCGTCGGACCAGCCATCAAAGGGCACATGCATCAACGCCGCATCCAGCAGCGCCTCTTTCGGGTCTTGTTCGGTCTGGGTCATTTCCGTTCCCTTCCTTGTCTTGGATACCCTAGACAAATAGGGCGCGGGTTGCTATAGGGCCACTTCCTGCGATTTCCGCAACTCAACTTAGAAAGGTGGTGAAAACCACATGCAGGTTAGTGTTCGCGACAACAACGTCGATCAGGCGCTTCGTGCCCTGAAGAAGAAGCTGCAGCGCGAAGGTGTGTTCCGCGAGATGAAGCTCAAGCAACATTTCGAGAAACCCTCCGTCAAGAAAGCGCGCGAGAAAGCTGAAGCCGTCCGCCGTGCCCGTAAACTGGCACGCAAGAAAGCTCAGCGCGAGGGTATGCTCTAAGCACACCTTCCGGCTTATTCGGACCTAAAAGTTTGACAACCCCCGCAGCCTTGGCTTCGGGGGTTTCTTATGTCTGGCGGTATGTTTTCCGGCCCGCGGCGCGATTCGGCTGCAGGTAGGGTTTGCCGGACTTGTCACACGGGGGCGGGGCTGTGCAGGGTTAATGCAGATTTCATAAAACGCTTTTCGACCGGAGGCCCCCGATGCGCCGCAAGATCCTTGTCGTTGTTCTGGCCTGTCTGGCCATTGGCCTGCTTGTCGCCCTGCCGCAGATTCGATCCGGCGCACCGATGGTAGATGCGCTTGGGCCCGCCCAGAAAGAAGCTGATTCGATGCCGCAAGCCGGTCAGGTCGCGCCGACCGCCGATTCCGACGCCGCCGATGACCCGCCCGTCGAAGCCGTCACCGTCGAAGATATGCCATTGAAGAAATGATCGTCGAAGAGACTATCATCGAAGAAGAGGTCGCAACCGCAGCCGGCCCGTCAGAAGGGGAAACGGCGAACCTGACCACCGCAACGCCCAAATCCACCCAATCGCCCGCGCTTCCAACCCTTGACGACAGCGACAGCTTCGTCGTGCAGCGGGTGTTCTTCGGCACCGACCGCAAAGAGGAAAAGGCCGACACAGCCGGCCCCACCTTCGGCACGGGCCGCGTCACCATCCCCCTGCAACGCGAGGACCGCGACAAACACATGACGATCTACAAGCGCAGCCTACTGTCGCCCTCGGAATTCCGCTTCATCGCGGGGCAAGCCGCAGCGCAGGCGGAAAATTTCGAAGGCACCGCGCTGGTCTTTGTCCACGGCTTCAAATTCGGCTTTGACGACGCGCTGTTCCGCACCGCCCAGATCGCCCATGATCTGGAATTCGATGGGCCGACATTCTTGTATAGCTGGCCCAGCCAAGACCGGCGGGCATCCTATGTGACCGACACCGACAGCGCCGACCGCGCCGCGCCTTTCATGGATGAATTCCTGGATCATGTGTTCGACACGCCGGGCGTCGAACGGGTGCATATCATCGCCCATTCCATGGGCAACCGCGCGCTGGCGGGGCTGTTGATGCGGGCTGGCACGCGGCTGTCGCAACGGGGCCGCACCTTCGACCAGATGATCCTTGCCGCGCCGGATATCGACGCCACCATCTTTGCCTCTGTGGCAGAGCATTTCACCAAGGCCGCCAAGAACGTGACCCTATATGCCTGCGGGAACGACCGCGCGCTTATGGCCAGCCACAAGCTGCGCGACGATTTCCCCCGCGCGGGCGGCGTGCCGGACAGCGGCCCGATCGCCGTACCCGGCGTCTACACGATCGACGTGACCGCCCCCGGAACCGCGATGTTCTCGCTCAATCACAATGCCTATGTCGAAAGCCGGTCCGTGCTGACCGATCTGCGGCTGATCCTGACCAAACGACTGCACCCGCCCGCAATCCGCATGCCGGCCCTGCGCGAAATGGCGTTGGAAAGCGACGTTTACTGGCTGATGCCGAAATAGATCAGCGCGCCCAGCGCCGCGCCAAGCGGGCGATGCGCACACCGAACCGGCGCGCGGTTTCCAGATCGCCCGCGCTGACCATCAGGAACTTGTCGCGCACGCTGGTCGCCCCCAGCCCCAGCCATGTGCCGGACTGGTTGATCCCCTCGTTTTCCTTGACGACGGGCGCACCCAACTGGTCCTGCCCGACCCAGACCATTCCGTGCTGCGCCGCAAAGATCGACAGCTGGATCAGGCTGGATAGTTTGTCGCCACCGGCAAATGTCGCCACGGTGAAACCGGCCGCCATCTTGTCGGCCCAGCGCTGGTCCGCCCAGATTTCCGAACTGGCATCCATGAAACTTTTGAACTCGGCGCAGACGCTGCCCATGTAGGTCGGCGCGCCCATGACGATGGCATCGGCCGCTTCCATCGCCTGCCAGTCGGTCGGCTGCATTTCCATCACGTCAATCACGCGGGCGTTGCATTCCGCCGCGCCCAATGCGACCGCGATTTCTTCTGCCAAGCGGCGGGTGTGCCCGCGCCCGGATGCATAAGGAATGGCAATATTGGCCATAAATCTGCGCCTCGTTTCAGCCTGCCTTCAGCATCATGTCGGCGGCTTTTTCCGCGATCATGATCGTAGGCGAATTGGTGTTGCCGCTGGTGATCGTCGGCATGACGCTTGCATCGACCACCCGCAGGCCCGCAATGTCGCGCATCTTGAGCGTGGCGTCCAGAGGGGCCGTCTGATCCGCCCCCATCCGCACTGTGCCGACCGGGTGGAAAATGGTCGTGCCGATGTCGCCTGCCGCGCGGGCCAGCTTCTCTTCGGTCTGGGCGGCGATGCCGGGCTTCATCTCTTCGGGTTCGTATTTCGCCATCGGGGATTGCGACATGATGTTCCGCGCCTGCCGGATCGCGGCGACGGCCACCATGCGGTCGCCCTCGGTCGACAGGTAGTTCGGCGCGATCACCGGCGCCTCGTGCGGATCGGCACTGGCAATGGTCACGCTGCCCCGGCTTTCGGGGCGCAGGTTGCACACGCTGGCCGTCATAGCCGGGAAATCGTGCAAGGGTTGGCCGAATGCCTCAAGGGTCAGGGGCTGGACGTGATATTCCAGATCGGCCGAGGCCACATCGGGCCGCGAGCGTGAAAACGCCCCCAGTTGCGAAGGGGCCATGGTCATAGGCCCGCGCCGCCGGAACACGTAGTCCGCCCCGATCATCGCCTTGCCCAAAAGGCTGGCCGCCATGGTGTTCAACGTCCTCGCGCCGGTCAGCTTCCACGCGCAACGCAGTTGCAAATGGTCCTGAAGGTTCATCCCAACACCGGGAATGTCGCGCTGCACCTCGATCCCGTGCCTTTGCAACAACCCCGCCGGTCCCAGCCCCGACAATTGCAGGATCGCGGGCGAATTCACCGCCCCCGCAGACAGGACCACCTCGCCGCAGCGATCCTTGTGCACCACGCCGCGGCGCTCCCATTCCACGCCGGTAACGCGCCCTTCCTCGATCATCAAGCGGCGCACATGGGCGTGTGTTTCCACCTTCAGGCTTTGCCCCGAGCGGGTGCGCAGGAATGCCTTGGCAGTGTTCATTCGCCAGCCGCGACGCTGGTTCACCCGGAAATAGCCGACGCCCTCGTTGTCACCACAATTGAAATCCGTGACCTCGGGCAATCCGGCCGCCACCGCTGCCGCCTTCCAATCGTCCAGCACGTCCCAATGCAGGCGCTGGGTTTCCACCCGCCATTCGCCGCCCGTGCCATGCGCCTCGTCTGCGCCATCGACGAAATCCTCGGACTTCTTGAAATATTCCAGAACGTCATCCCAGCCCCAGCCGGGCAGGCCCATCTGCCGCCATCCATCGTAATCCGCCGCCTGCCCGCGCAGGTAAAGCATTCCGTTGATTGACGAACATCCGCCCAACACCTTGCCGCGCGGATACAGCAACTTGCGCCCGTTCAGCCCCGGCTCTGCCGCGGTGCGATAACGCCAATCGGTACGCGGATTATCGATGCAGTAAAGATAGCCCATGGGGATATGCACCCAATGGTAATTGTCATTGCCCCCGGCCTCCAGCAGCAGCACCTTGCGTCCTGCATCCGACAGGCGCTTGGCCATCACGCAACCCGCGCTGCCCGCGCCCACAATGATATGATCCCAAGACATGGCTCTTTCCCCGCAACAACAGCAGCGCCGCGGCGCCGATCGGGGCGGATGCTAAATGTCTGACATTCTGAAAACCACCCCAACCGGCCTTTTCTTGGCGAAAAGACCCAAGGAGTGAGGCGGGAAAGGCCTGCCCTTCAAGCCGTCGGGGCAACGCCTTCTGGCCGGCGGCGCAAGCGGCCAGTTAAAAATGTCGGCGCAGGCCGCAAGGTGCTGCTGTGACAGGCGCAGCTCGGCGCGGTTACCGATCGCACCGGGGGCAAATACAACCGGCGCATCCGCCCCGGCCCCTGTCACCCGCCGCCATCCGACCCAGATCAGCCGCTTCGGCCCCGCATCCAGCGTCAAGACCCGATCACCCGCGCGCAGCCCCGCAGCAGACACCCGCCCCGCCGGCGTGTCGATCCGGGCCGCGCCATCGAAACAGACAAAGCTGTGATCATAGGCTGCGTTCTGGTCGGTGGTGTGAAACTCCGACGGCAGCCTGCCACTGAAATTATCCCAATACCATGTTTCCAAACCGAAATCCGGCGTCCAGATGACCTGTGTCAGCTCACCGAATTCATCAAGCCCTTCAAAAACGATGAGCCCGCCACCGCTTGGTGCATCGTCCGACCGGATCACCACCGCATCGGCCAAGGTCGCCCCGCCCCCTGTACCGCCATAGGAAATGTCATAGACATCGCCCACCTCGAACAGGCGAGGGTCAGGATCGCCATCCTTTGTGGTGATGACCAAGTCAAGCGAGGAATTTGGCGGATAGTCAAACTTGCTTTGCCCCGGGCTGGAATTTACATTCGAGCCCGAGGATACAGCGAATTCATTGTCCAGCGCGAAGATGCTGAAGGCCATTCCGTTACCCCTGATATTGGGGGACAGAAACATTCAAACCTTAAGATACAGAGAATCCGCAACGGATTGGCACTGCGCCAGGCCCGCAGTTAGCGGTTCTGCACCGGCTGCGCCCCCTTGGGCATCGCATAGGCTGCGGGAAAGGCGCAGCGCAGGAATTCCTCGGACCACGCCATGATCTGCGGCCATTCAGGCAGCATACCCGCATCGAAATCGGCCGAAACATCGAAACTGCCACTGATCCAGCGTTTGCGGCATTTGGACCCGGAACAGGAAAACACCACGATCACCGCCCCGTCCGGCCCCCGCAACAGCGAAACGCCGCCGCCGATGTCCAGCCTGCCATCAGGCAGCGCCACACCCTCTGCCATTGGGCGCAGGCCTGGCATCTGGCGTTCCGGTGCCGCTTGGCCAAAAATGCCCTGCCCCTTGTCCACCTGCACGCGCAGCGCCAGATTTCCCGGATCGAACGTGAACCGCTGGACTTTCGGCGCCAGCCATTGCGTGTAATCGACGGGCACCCACCCCGTAAAACGGCCCGCCTGCACCTTGATGCGCGGCCCGTCATCGCCATTGAAGCAAGGCTCGGGTGCCGGCGCGGGCGCGTCAACCTCGCGCCGGGCCGCTTCGATTGCCTGTTCCAGCGCCTGCCGCAGCCGGTCGCCAGCGCCGTCACCATCCCGCGCGAGTGCCGGCGTAGCCAACAGGGCAAGGATCAACGCCCACCTCATACCGGCAAGGCCGTTGTCTTGAACACAGTGCGCAGTGCGAAACTGGATTGCATCTGCGCCACCCCCGGCAGACGGGTCAGGTATTGGCGGTGGATGCGGGCGAAATCCTCGGTGTCTTCGGCCACGATCTTCAGAATGTAGTCCGCCGTGCCCGCCATCAGGTGACATTCCAACACGTCTGGAATACGGCTGACAGCCGCTTCGAAGGCTTCCAGCACCTCGTCGGCCTGAGTGCTTAGGGTGATCTCGACGAAAACGGTGGTGGGCAGGCCAATTTTCTTGGGGTTCAGCAGGGCGACATAATCGCGGATGAACCCGTCCGCCTCCAGCCGTTGCACGCGGCGGTGACAGGCGCTTGCCGACAGATTTACCTGTTCGGCCAGTTCCGCGTTGGAAATCCGCCCGCGCCGTTGCAGCACCTTCAAGATACGCCGATCCGTCTCGTCCAATTGCATTTTCGCGGCTTCCTTCGACGTTACTGCCATTTAGTGCAAGAATATCCCAACAAAGCCCTGTTTGGCGACCACCTTTTCAACCCTCTTGCGCTGACGCCGTGCCATTCTGCCTGCGACAACCTGTCCAGCGCCCATCAGGAGGTGACCCCCAATGAAAGTCGGATGCCCCACCGAAATCAAACCGCAGGAATTCCGCGTCGGGATCACGCCCCAGGCCGCAGCCGAGCTGACGGCCCATGGCCATACCGTGCTGATCCAGCAGGGCGCAGGGATCGAAGCGGGCTTTGACGATGCCGCCTATGTTGCCGCGGGCGCGACCATACTGCCCGATGCCGCCAGCATCTTTGCCGAGGCCGAGATGATCGTGAAGGTGAAAGAACCGCAAGCCGCAGAGCGCGCCATGCTGCGCCGCGGCCAAACCCTGTTCACTTACCTGCACCTTGCGCCGGACCCCGAACAAACCGCCGACCTGTTGAAATCCGGCTGCACCGCCATCGCTTATGAAACCGTGACTCAGGCCGGTGGCGGGCTGCCCCTGCTGGCACCGATGTCCGAGGTCGCGGGCAAGCTCGCGCCACAGGTCGGCGCATGGACCCTGCAAAAGGCCAATGGCGGACGCGGCGTGTTGATGGGCGGCGTGCCCGGCGTGCTGCCCGCCCGTGTCGTCGTGATCGGCGGCGGCGTGGTCGGCACCCATGCGGCCCGCGTGGCCGCTGGCATGGGCGCGGATGTGACCGTGCTGGACCGATCGCTGCACCGCCTGCGCTACCTTGACGATGCCTTTCGCGGGCAGTTCGGCACCGCCTATGCCGACAAGGCGACCACGGCAGAACTGGTCGCAAGCGCCGACATGGTGGTTGGCGCGGTTCTGGTTCCCGGTGCCACCGCCCCCCGTCTTGTCACCCGCGCGCAACTGTCCACCATGAAACCCGGCGCGGCCATTGTCGATGTGGCCATCGACCAGGGCGGCTGTTTCGAAACCTCGCGGCCGACCACGCATCACGACCCGATCTACGAGGTGGACGGGATCATGCATTATTGCGTGGCCAACATGCCCGGCGCGGTGGCGCGGACCTCGACCATGGCGCTTGGCAATGCCACGCTGCCCTTCATGGTGACGCTGGCCGACAAGGGCTGGCAGCAGGCGTGCATCGACGATCCGCACCTGGCCCAAGGCCTGAACGTGCATGACGGCAAACTGCTGACCCAATCCGTGGGCGAGGCACAAGACCGCCCCGTCACCCCCCTGTCCGAAGTGCTGGAAAGCCGGGGCGACTTGCGTTCGGCCTGATCGCGAACACGCCAGCCCGCCGATCCCCTTCAGGGGCTGGCGTGGCGGAGGCCGCCCCTTGCACCCCGCGCGGCCTCCGCCCATTTTGGTGCCATGAACAGCTATCGTACCTTTCTTGCCATCGACCTGCCGGACAACATCCGCGACACGCTAGAGGCATTGTCCGAAGAATGCCGCACGGGCCGCGCGGTCGATTGGGACGACCTGCACCTGACGCTGCATTTCCTGGGCGATCAACCCGTGGACCTGCTGGAAGAGGCGCATGAAAACCTGTCGGCGCGGCCCCTGCCCGCCCCCGATCTGGAATTCGACGGGCTGGGCGGCTTTGGCACCCCCGCGCGCAGCGTCGCCGCGCTGATCCGGCCCAATGACACATTGAATGCCCTGCACAAGACAACGGCCAGCGCTCTGCGCCAATCGGGCATCACGCTCGAACACCGCCGCTTTCGTCCGCATGTGACACTGCTGCGCATACCCCGCAATCAGCCCCCGCAGGACCAGGCAAAGCTGCACAGCTTCCTGACCACATACGCGGGCAAATCCCTGCCCCCATTCACACCGGACAGCATGACCCTCTACCGCTCGATCCTCAGGCCAGAGGGGCCGATCTATGACCCGCTGGTCAGCTACGACTTGGGCACATAAAAACCCCCGCCGAAACCGGCGGAGGCCATCATCACGCGCATGAATGATGTTGTTTCGCGGGATCAGCCTTTCTTGAGCGAATCCCGAATTTCCAGCAGCACGTCCAGCTCGCTGGGGCCGGTCGGCACCTCGGGGGCGATCTCCTCGGGCTTTTCGGCCATGGCTTTGACCTTGTTCACGTAACGCACCAGCATGAACACCACGAAGGCGATGATCAGGAAGTTGATGACCGCCATGATGAAAGAGCCGTAGGCGAAAATGCTGGCCCCGGCCTCGCGCGCGGCCTCCAGGTTGGCCCCTTCAGGCGCATCGCCGGCCAGCACGGCGTAATTGTTGGTGAAATCCATCCCGCCGGTGAACAGTCCGATGATCGGGTTGATCAGGTCGGCGACCATGGATTTCACGATCGCGGTAAATGCCGCACCAATGATGATACCCACGGCCATGTCCATGACATTGCCCTTGGCTATGAAGTCCTTGAACTCTTTAAGCATTTCTGTCCCTTTTTCTTATGGCTCGCGCAGTCTTTTCCGCGCATTGCCGGTTCGCGCACATAGCTTACCATCGTTTTGCACACAAAGGTTAATGGTTTTAAGGGGAAAGCGGCGTTACCTTCCCCCCAAATCCCCCGTAAAGGAGACGACATGAACTTCCCCGATGACTTCCCCATCACCCGCAAATGGTCGCCCCACGATGCGTCGAAATTGCAGCTCTACTCTTTTCCCACGCCGAACGGGGTGAAGGTTTCGATCATGCTGGAAGAGATCGGCCTGCCCTACGAGGCGCACAAGGTCACGCTGGCCGATGCCGATGTGAAAAGCCCCGAATTCCTGTCGCTGAATCCCAATAGCAAGATCCCCGCGATCATTGACCCCAACGGCCCGTCCGGCCCGCTGGGCCTGTTCGAATCCGGTGCGATCCTGATCTACCTGGCGGAAAAGACCGCCAAGCTGCTGCCCTCCGATGCTGCGGGCCGGGCCAAGGTGATCCAATGGGTCATGTTCCAGATGGGCGGCGTCGGCCCGATGTTCGGCCAGCTTGGGTTCTTCTACAAATTCGCAGGCAGCAAGGTCGAAGACCCCCTGCCACGCGAACGCTATATCAACGAGGCAAAGCGCCTGCTGGATGTGCTTGAGGGCGAAATGTCAGACGGGCGCGACTGGATCGCGGGGGACTATTCCATTGCCGATATCGCGCTGTGCCCTTGGCTGAACGCGCTGAATTTCTACGGCGCGCGTGAAGTGGTCGGATGGGACGACCACCCGCATGTGGTCAAGTGGGTCGATCGGTTCTATGCACGCCCCGCGGTTCAGCGCGGCAAGAACATCCCGGCCCGCGACTGATCGCGAAGAGGGGCCGCCGCTTTACCCGCCGATACAACCCAAAAAGCAAAACGGGCGCCCCGATGGAGCGCCCGTTTTCATTCATTACGCAAGGATCAGCCGCGCAACGTACCGCCGGTGGCCTTACTGACCTTTTCGACGATCTTTTTCGACACAGCTTCGATGTCCTCGTCCTTCAGGGTCTTATCCACAGGTTGCAGACGCACCGTGACGGCGATGGATTTCTTGCCCGCGCCCATCTGTGCCTCGGCCTTGTCGCCGGTGAATTCGTCAAAAACGCGGACGCCTTCGATCAGCGCCTTGTCGGCACCGGCAGCGGCATTGACCAGCGTCAACGCCTCGACCCCGTTGTCCACGACAAAGGCGAAATCACGTTCCACCGCTTGCAGGTCGCTGACAACCAGCGCAGGGCGGGTGGCGGTCTTGTTCTTCGGTTCGGGCACTTGGGCCGGGGCGATGGTGAAGGCCACGGCGGGGCCTTTCACATCCATGGCCTCCAGCACGCGGGGGTGCAATTCGCCAAAGGTTGCCAGCACCTTTTTCGGGCCAAGACAGACTTGGCCGTGACGGCCCGGATGCCACCACGCCTCGCCATTGCGGAACACTTGCGTCTTGGCGGGCGCGCCGATGGCGGACAGAACCGCCTCGGCGTCGGCCTTCGCGTCGAACAGGTCCACCGCCCGCGCCGCGCCATGCACGTCCTTCGGGCCGGTGCGGCCCACCAGCAGGCCGGCGACCTGCACCGCCTGCTCGCCCGGCTCGCCACCGCTGAACACCGCGCCAACTTCGAACAGGGCCAGATCCATGAAGCCGCGCGCCTGGTTGCGGGCGGCGGCCTGCAACAGACCGGCCAGCAGGTTCGAGCGCATATGGCTCATTTCCGACGAAATCGGGTTGGCCACCATCGTGGCATCGGTCCCCCCGCCGAACAGCGCCGCGCCGGCCTGATCAATGAAGGAATAGGTCACGCATTCATTATACCCCAGCGCCGCCGTGGTGCGCCGCGCAATCTGCTCGCGGCGCTGCGCCACGGTCAGGATCGGTTTGGGCACGCCGGTATGGGCGCGTGGCATCGGCTCGCCTTGCAGCTTGGTCAGGGACGCGATGCGCGCCACCTCTTCCACCAGGTCCGCCTCGCCCAGCACATCGGGACGCCAGCTTGGCACCCAAGCCATGTCGCCTTCCAGACGAAAGCCCAATGCCTCCAGCGTGCGGCGCTGCTCGGCCTCGGGGATGTTCATCCCGACCAGCGAAATCACGCGGGCCGGGTCAAGTTTATAGGCGCGGCTGACATCCGGCACCTTGCCCGCGACCACCACATCCGACGGTTCCCCGCCGCACAGGTCCATGATCATCTGCGTCGCATCGTCCAGCGCCTGCATGTTGTATGCGGGGTCGATCCCGCGCTCGTTCCGGTAACGCGCGTCCGAATTGATCTTCAACCCCCGCCCCGTCATCGCGATCTGGATACGGTCCCAGACGGCGGCCTCAAGGAACACGTCGGTCGTTTCAAGGGTGCAGCCCGTCGCCAAACCGCCCATGATGCCGCCCACGGATTCCACGCCATTATCGTCAGAAATCACCACCATGCCGGGGGCAAAGGTGTATTCCTTCTCGTCCAGGCCCACCATCGTTTCGCCGCCCTTGGTGCGCTGAATGGTCAGCCCGCCCGCAACCTTGCCCGCGTCGAACACATGCAGCGGGCGGTTGCGGTCATAGGTGAAGAAGTTGGTCACATCGACCAGCGCCGAAATCGGGCGCAAGCCAATCGCCCGCAGCCGCGATTGCAGCCATTCCGGCGAGGGGCCGTTTTTCACGCCCTTGATCAAGCGGCCCGCGAACACCTCGCAGCCCTCGGTCGCCGCATCTTCGGCAATCGTCACGGAAATGGGGCACGGGAATGTGCCGTCGATCTTGGCCGTCTTGGCGGGCTTCATCGTGCCAAGACCACGCGCGGCCAGGTCCAGCGCAATGCCGCGTACACCCAATGCATCGGGGCGGTTCGGGGTGATGGCAATCTCAATCACCGGATCGACCTTGGCGGGGTCATTCTCCGCCAGCCAGTCGGCAAAGCTTTGCCCAACCTCGCCCGAGGGCAATTCGATGATCCCGTTATGCTCGTCCGACAGTTCCAGCTCGCGCTCCGAGGCCATCATGCCGTGCGATTCCACGCCGCGGATCTTGCCAACGCTCAGCGTGACATCAATGCCGGGAACGTAATCGCCGGGCTTGCACAGCACCACGGTGATGCCTTCGCGCGCGTTGGGCGCCCCGCAAACAATCTGCTTGTCGCCCTCGTCGGTCTCAACCGTGCACACGCGCAGCCGGTCCGCATCGGGGTGCTGTTCCGCGTGCTTGACCTTTGCCAGCGTGAACGCCGACAGCTTGGCGGCGGGGTTTTCCACCCCTTCAACCTCTAGCCCCAGATCGGTCAGGGCATATGTGATCTCGTCCACGGATGCCGTGGTTTCAAGGTGTTCTTTCAGCCAGGAGAGGGTGAATTTCATTTTGATTAACTTCCCACGAGAGAGATTATGATCTGAACGGTGAAGGCCACGCCAAAAAGCAAGAGCACGAGCACAAGACCGTTGAACCACGGCGGAAACCGTCGAAGCGTCCAAAAGGGAACTTCTTTGCCCATTGCCTCAGCACATTTAACAGAGGCTACGAACGCGGCTTGCTGATTCAAGTACAGGCAGTCAATGATGACCAGTTCACCAGGCGAAATCTGCGGTATTTTCACCAAGAGATTACCTTTTTCCACCGTCTTGTATTCAGCGTCCCTTGGTTGCCAAACCATTATATCGTTGGGTCTATTTGAAAGGACAAACTCCACGTTGGTAGCAACCTTTCGCCCGATATTTTGGAGAAAATACTTATCAACAAAAACCTCGGTGCTAATGGGCGCCACTCCTTCGTCGCTCTGAGGTGAAAAAACAACATTCCGCGAGTTGTTCGCTCTGCCATAGTGAAGTTTTACCTTCGCGCGAAACGCATAGAGGATTGACGCGGCAAGCAATGTGAAACCAAGCCCGATTAATTCTTCTTTGAAAGGAAGAAGAACAGACCAGACCGACTCAAACCACTGATTCACCGACTAAGCCCCCCATGCAGCGTCGGCACGTCCAGCGCAGAGAACCCGTAATGGCGCAGCCAGCGCAGGTCTGAATCGAAAAACGCGCGCAGGTCAGGGATGCCGTATTTCAGCATGGCGATCCGGTCGATGCCCATGCCAAAGGCAAAGCCTTGCCAGACCTCGGGGTCGATCCCGCCCGCTTGCAGAACCTTGGGGTGGACCATGCCGGACCCCAGAATTTCCAGCCAGTCGTCGCCTTCGCCAACCTTCAATGCGCCACCTTCCCAGCTACAGCGGATGTCCACCTCGGCCGAGGGCTCGGTGAAGGGGAAGTGCGAGGCGCGGAAGCGCAGTTCCACATCGTCCACTTCGAAAAAGCTTTTCACGAACTCTTCCAGCACCCATTTCAGGTTCGCCATGGAAATGTCCTTGTCGATGGCCAGGCCTTCGACCTGGTGGAACATCGGCGTGTGGGTCTGGTCATAGTCCGCGCGATACACACCGCCGGGGCAGATGATGCGCAAGGGGGCGCCGTGTGCTTCCATCGAGCGGATCTGCACGGGGCTGGTGTGGGTGCGCAGCACATGCGGCGGGCGGTCGTCACCTTCCGCGCGGTGCATGTAAAACGTGTCCATTTCGGCGCGGGCGGGATGATGGCCCGGAATGTTCAGCGCGTCGAAATTATACCAATCGGTGTCGATGCGCGGCCCTTCGGCCACAGCGAACCCCATGTCGGCAAAGATCGCCGCGACCTCCTCGGACACCTGCGAAATCGGGTGAATCGTGCCTTGGCGGCGTTCACGCCCCGGCAGGGTCACATCCAGCCATTCGGCGCGCAGCCGTTCGTCCAGCGCCGCATCGGACAGGGCCGACTTCTTGGCGGCAAGGGCGCTGTTTATCTCGTCCTTCAGGGCGTTCAGCGCGGGGCCGGCGACCTGCCGTTCCTCGGGCGTCATCTTGCCCAGTTCGCGCATTTTCAGCGCCACTTCGCCCTTTTTGCCAACCGCTTGCAGGCGGATGTCTTCCAGCGTGGCCTCGTCCGAGGCACCGGCAATCAGGGTCAGGTATTTTTCGCGCAAATCGCTCATCTTCAGCACTCCGCTTGGGCTGCGTTTCCCCTAGCCAATAGGGACCGGAATCGCAAGCATCGCGGGCGTTTGCAGGGAAAACTGCCGCAGATGATCACATTTCTGTGGATTGCCTGTGGATAGGCTGACCTAGCGTTAGCATTCGGAAAGGAATCATGATAATTTCCTAGATATAGAGAGTAACAATATGCGGTTACGCATATATAGGTAGATACCCCGCCAAGATTTGGAAATTGGCGGTTCTGGGGGTCAAAAATGATTACGCTTTCAATGTCTGCGGGTATTTTTGCGGCGGTTCTGGGGGGGGGGGGCATGACCCCGACGGATGCACCGGTCGATGTCTTGCCCGTGATCCGCGTGGCCGAACAGGCGGATGACACGCCGACGCGCAACACCGTGGACCTTCTCAGCGACATTATCGCCAATGCCAACAGCGCCGAGGCGTCCTCTGCCCGTGTGGCCGCGCCTGCCGATGCGATCAAACTGGTCGATCCGCGCGCACTAACCCGCCCGCAACTGCGCCCCGGATCGGGCACACAACTGACCGCGATGCAGGCCGACCTGCCCAGCGGCACCAACCAGATCAGTGCGCAGCCTGCGGCGGCGGACAATAGCCAACTGGCCGAGGAAACCGCAGCCGCCCGCGCGGCCATCAACGGTCAGTCCCTCGCGCCTGCGCAATCGGCCATCCCGGACAAGGACAACCACGCCACCCATAACGATCATGACGATCATGGCATGATGATGACCGCGCCCGACCCGAACCTGTCGGCCTGTGTGAACGAGATCAAGACCGTGGCAAACCGCACCACGATCTATTTCAACTCCTCTTCCTCGGCGCTGGACAAACGCTCGCGCGAGGCGGCGTTCCTGCTGGCGTCCATGGTGCAGAAATGCCCCGAGGCGCGGGTGATGATCGTAGAGTTCACCGACCCCAAGGGCGATCCGGCGATCAATCTTGCGCTCAGCTGGAAACGCGCCAATACCGTTCTGAATACGATCAAATCCGGCGGCTTCTCGACGCAGCCCTTCACGGTCAAATCCCATATGCAAAAACACAACGGCGCGGTTTGCCCGCATTGGGACGTGGTGGACCGCCACGTGGAGTTCGTTGTGAAGCAGGCGCACTAAGCACCTTGTGACGCAGGCGCAGTAAGCACCTTGTGACGCAGGCGCAGTAGGAACATGTGACGCAGGCCGAACAGTGGCTTGCAACAGCCCTGACAAAAAGAGAAAGGCCGCGCCTCCTACCGGAAGCGCGGCCTTTTTTTGCGATGACTGCGGGCTTACGCCAGCGCGGCCTTGGCTTTTTCAACGATCGCAGTGAACGCGGCAGGCTCATACACGGCCAGATCGGCCAGCACCTTGCGGTCCACTTCGATACCGGCCAGGTTCAGGCCGTTGATGAAGCGCGAATAGGTCAGGGCTTCGTCATGTGCGCGGACAGCAGCGTTGATACGCTGGATCCACAACGCGCGGAAATTCCGCTTGCGGTTATGACGGTCGCGAGTCGCGTATTGATTGGCCTTATCAACGGCCTGACGGGCGACTTTGAAAGTATTCTTGCGGCGGCCATAATAGCCTTTTGCTGCCTTGATGACTTTCTTGTGACGGGCGTGGGTTACGGTACCACCTTTGACGCGGGACATGTGCTATCTCCTCTCGGTCTGGATCAGCGGTCGTAGGGCATGAAGCCCTTGACGATCTTCGCATCGGGGGCGGACAGCGTGGTGGTGCCACGCGCGTCGCGAATGAATTTCTTGTGACGTTTGATCATGCCGTGGCGTTTGCCGGCCTGACCTGCCAGGACCTTACCGGTCGCGGTCACCTTAAAGCGCTTTTTGGCGCTCGACTTGGTCTTCATCTTGGGCATTTCCGTCTCCTCTATCTTCGGGTCGGTATAAAGCGCGACTCGGCATGCCACTTTCGGCCGGTCACGCAGACAGGAGCGCCGTATAGAAGGGCACGCCGCGCATTGCAATACTGAATCTGGGCATTCGTGACTCCGGGCTTTACGGCCCTAGTTCACGTAGCGCCCGACCACCTGCACAAAGATGTCGGGAATTTCGGCCAGCGTATAGCCGCCGGGCTTGTTGATGATGGCATAGACCGACAGCGCGCCGCCGACGATCAGCACGATGGCTGCCACGCGCGGGGCACGGTTGTCCGAAAAGGCCGACATGATCGACGGGATGGAAAACAGCGCCAAGGTTAGCCCAACAACAAGGATAAAATCTGCGTCCATGATGACTGCACTCTCAATGACATTTATTAAGCGACAAGCTTACTCTGGGTCAGAGGCAAAAATCAAACGCTCCTCGCAGGGGGCGACGCGCAGGATGTTGGTGGTGCCCGGAATGTTGAAGGGCACGCCGGCCGTGACGACGATCTGGTCGGCCTCGGTCGCGTAACCCTGCGCGCGGGCGGCGCGTGCGGCATTCAGGACCGCCTGCTTGAACCGCTCCAATTCTCCGGTCATGACGCAGTTCACACCCCATGTCATCGCCATGCGCCGCGCGGTACCGCGCAGGCTGGTCATGGCGATGATCGGCACGCGCGGGCGTTCGCGCGCGGTCAGCGCGGCGGTGGTGCCCGACTGGGTAAAACAACAGATCGCCTTGATGTCGGTGGTCTCCGCAATCTCACGCGCGGCGGCGACGATGCCATCGGCGACGGTGTTGCGGGTGCCGCTGCGGCTTGCCTCGATCACCTCGCGATAGGTCGGGTCGCCCTCGACCTCGATGGCGACGTTGTCCATGGTGGTCACGGCCTCGACCGGGTAACTGCCCGCCGCCGATTCCGCCGACAGCATGATGGCATCCGCACCTTCATAGATGGCAGTGGCCACGTCCGACACTTCCGCCCGCGTCGGCATCGGGCTTTCGATCATCGATTCCAGCATCTGGGTCGCGACGATCACCGGCTTGGCCACGGCGCGGCATTTGCGCACCAGTTGTTTCTGGATCGGCGGCACCGCCTGCACCGGCAGTTCCACCCCCAGATCGCCCCGCGCCACCATGATCCCGTCCGACACTTTCAATATCTCGTCAAAGACCTTCACGGCCGACGGTTTTTCGATCTTCGACAAGATCGCGGCACGGCCGCCGGCCAGTTTGCGCGCGTCTATCACATCCTCGGGGCGCTGCACGAATGACAGCGCCAGCCAGTCCACGCCCAGCGCGCAAACGAATTCCAGATCCTTGCGGTCCTTGTCCGACAGGGCCGCCACGGGCAGCACCACGTCGGGCACGTTCACCCCCTTGCGGTTGGAAATCGTGCCGCCGGTGATCACCTCGCATTCGGCGAAATCCTTGCCGCAGGATTTCACCTTCAGACGAATCTTGCCGTCATTGACCAGCAGGTGCGATCCTTCCTCCAAGGCGGCGAAAATCTCGGGGTGAGGCAGGCAGACGCGGGTCTTGTTTCCCTCGGTCGGGTCCAGGTCCAGACGGAAATCCTGCCCTTCCTCCAACTCCTCCGACCCCAGCTTGAAGGTCGCAACCCGCAGTTTCGGCCCCTGCAAATCGGCCAGGATGGCGATGGGCCTGTCCAGGTCACGCTCGACCTCGCGGATCATGGCGTGCCGCTCGCGGATCTCGTCATGGCTGCCATGGCTCATGTTCAGGCGGAACACATCCGCGCCTGCCTCGTGCAACTTGCGGATCATGTCATAGGTGTTCGATGCCGGGCCAAGCGTGGCCACGATTTTCACGTTGCGGTGGCGTCTCATGTCGTGTCGTCCCTGTTCTCGTTGCAGCGGACTGCGCCGCCGCCTTTTCTTGTTACCGCTAACCTAACCACATGGCGACGGAAAGACCAATTCCCTTCCTGTCGCACCTGTCCTAGATGTCAGGTATGGAAGTAACATCGACATGACATACGAACCGTACCAGATCATTGGCGAAAACCGCGACAGCAAATGGCTGATCACCTGCGATCACGCCGCCAATACCGTGCCCGATTTCGTCAATGGCGGATCGCTGGGCCTGCCGCCGCAGGACATGACCCGCCACATCGCTTACGATCCGGGTGCGGCCGGGGTCACGCGGGCTTTGGCCGATGCGCTGGATGCCCCCGCGATCCTGTCCAATTTCTCGCGCCTCGTGATCGACCCCAACCGCGGCGAGGACGACCCGACCTTGCTGATGAAGCTGTATGACGGCACGATCATCCCCGGCAACCGCCACGCCGATCATGCCGAGCTGCAACAGCGCCTGATCCGCTGCCACCGCCCCTATCACACCGCACTGGAACAGCTGGCCGCACGCCGCCCCGACACGGTAATCGTTTCAATCCATTCCTATACGCGGCAGTTGCGCGGGCGCCCGCCGCGCCCTTGGCATGTCGGCATTTTATATGCGGCAGACACCCGCCTGTCGCGCCCCCTGATCGACCTGCTGCGCGACGAACCCGACCTTTGCGTGGGCGAGAATGAGCCCTATGGCGGCCACCTGCCCGGCGATTCCATCGCCCGCCATGCCATCGCGCATCAACGCCACAATACCTTGATCGAATTGCGCAACGACCTGATCGAAACGCAGGATCAGCAACAGGTATGGGGCGCCCGCCTGGCCCCCCTGTTGGCCCAAGCCCTGACCCACACCGCCTGAGGAGTAAGCAATGGACAAGATCGACCAGCAAACCATGACCGAAATCGAGGCAGCCGCCTTCCGCACCCTGCGCGAACACCTGATGGAAAAACGCCCCGATGTGCAAAACATCGACCTGATGAACATGGCCGGCTTCTGCCGCAACTGCCTGTCCCGCTGGGTGCAAGAGGCCGCGAACAAACGTGGCATCGACATGTCCAAGGAAGAGGCGCGCACGCTGTATTACGGAATGCCCTATGACGACTGGAAAGCCCAAAACCAGACAGCGGCATCGGCCGAGAAACAGGCAGAATTCAAGAAAGCCTTTGCCGAAAACGTCGGCACCGCCAAGGAATGATCCGCAAGGCGGAATAAAAGCCCGCCTGACGCAACGAAACGCGTGACATCGCCCTGCTTTCCCCCTGTCCTGCCCCCCAAGGACAGGGAGGAACCACAATGAACCTAGACCAAGCCATGAACGAACGCCGCTCCATCCGCGGCTTCAAACCGGACCCCGTCCCGCGCGACCTTCTGGAAGAGGTCATCGCCCTTGCAGCCCGCGCGCCGTCGTCAATGAACACGCAGCCTTGGCACCTGCATGTGCTGACCGGCGACGTGCTGGAACGGGTCCGCAAGGGCAATACCGAACGGATGCTGGCGGGCATCCCGCCACAGCGCGAAATCATGGATCACGGCCAATACGAAGGCGTCCACCGCGAGCGGCAAATCGAAATCGCCAAGCAACTTTTCGCCGCCATGGGGATCGAACGCCACGACAAGGACGCCCGGCAAGACTGGGTGATGCGCGGTTTCCGCCAATTCGACGCGCCTGTCTCCATCGTCGTCTGCTACGACAAATCCCTCAAGGATCACAGCACCATAGCCGCCTTCGATTTGGGTGCGGTGACATACGGGCTGACGCTGGCCGCATGGTCGCGCGGGCTTGGCTGCGTCATCAACGGCCAAGGCATCATGCAAAGCCCCGTGGTCCGCGAAGAGGCACAAATCCCCGAGGATCAGGTGATCCTTACCTGCGTCGCCATGGGCTGGCCCGACGACAGCTTCGCAGCCAATACGGTCAAATCCACCCGCCGCGACACCACCGGCACCGCCCGTTTCATCGGCTTCGACTGACGGCGAACAGGGCACAAACACCGCTTTCATTTTGCCCCAAATACTCCCGCCAGGAGGCATCCATCGCCAAAAACAAAAACGCCCGCAGCTTAGGCCACGGGCGTTTTCACATTAGCGGGCGCTGAAATCAGACAGCCACTTTCAGACTTTCTTCCAAGTAAATCTCGCGCAGGCGCGCCGCGACCGGACCGGGCGTGCCCGTGCCCACCGCAGCCCCGTCAATCTCGACCACCGGCATTACGAAGGTCGAGGCAGAGGTGACAAACGCCTCATCCGCGCCTTGCGCCTCTTCGATGGTGAACGACCGCTCCTCGACCTCCATCTGCGCCTCTTTGGCGAACCGCAAAACAGCAGCGCGGGTGATCCCGTGCAGGATGTCATTCGACAACTCACGCGTGATGATCTTGCCGCCCTTCACGATATAGGCGTTGTTCGACGTGCCCTCGGTCACCTTGCCATCTTCGATCATCCAGGCATCGTCGCAACCGGCCTTCTTGGCCATCATCTTACCCATCGACGGGTAAAGCAGCTGCACCGTCTTGATGTCGCGGCGACCCCAGCGGATATCTTCGATCCCGATCACCTTGATGCCCTTCTTGGCCACCGGATTGTCTGCCAGCCCCGGCTTGTTCTGCGTGAACAAAACGATGGTCGAGGGGGTCTCGGCCGGATCGGGAAAGGCAAAATCGCGATCACCGGGCGCGCCGCGCGTGACCTGAAGGTAAATCATCCCCTCCTCGATCCCGTTCAGCTTCACCAACTCGCGGTGAATGACCAACAGCTCGTCCATGGTGACAGGCGCGGCCATGTCCAACTCGCTCAGAGACCGCTCCAACCGCTTGGCGTGGCCCGCGAAATCAATCAGCTTGCCACCCAGCACACTGGTCACCTCGTAAACCCCGTCCGCCATCAGGAAACCACGATCGAAAATCGACACCTTGGCTTCGGTTTCGGGCAGGTATTCGCCATTCACATAAACGGTGCGGGTCATGGTCTGTTCCTTATGCAATTTGCGCATCTGATACGCCTTGATTGTTTTCTTGTCGAGCGGCCTCAACCCGCGCATCAAACCCCGCCAACAGCTTTTGCAAGCCCTTGGCATCGCACACGGGACACCACAGAAACTTGCGCCCGCGCATACGCAGCATCTTGCGCACGCCGCTGCATTTGACACAGCGCCCCCCCCAATATCGGCCGGGCAATCGCGCAGTTGGCGCAAATCGGCCTGCACTGCGGGAAACCGTGCGGCAATGGCGGCAAGGTTGTCGTCGCTCCAATCCGCGCCGTGGATCGCGATGCGCTTCAATCCCCCCAGCGCCAGCAACGGCGCAATATCCAGATCATGCGGGGCAATCCCGTTCAGGCGCAATTCGTCCAGCCGCAGCCCGCGCAGAAATGCCAGATCAACCAGTTTTTGCTTGATTTCAACGCCGGCTTCAATGTTCAGCACCCGCAGGTCCGGCAACAGGCCCAGCACTCGCCCGTCTTCAATGGGGCCGTTTTCGGACCAGCGCAGCCGCCCCCCCCCTTGGCCCGCTCCGCACCAGCACAGCTTTTCAACTTGGGGGATTGCCAGATATCCAGCACCTCCAACGCCGCCGGCAATGGCACCTGCGTCAGATCGGGGGCCGATACCCAACGCAGTTCCAATGTCTTGATCGGCAGATCAGCCAAGCCCGCCAGCCGCGCCAAATCCGGCTTGCGAATCCGGTGGATCACCAGATGCGTGACCTGCGGCCCGATCGCCGCAGCGTCAAACGCATTGCCAGCAACCGCGAATTCCATCCTACCCCCAAAGCGCCGCACGGGGCGGATGCACACCTGCCTCGTCAAAAAGCAACGCATCGGTGCGGTCCTCGGCCAATAACAACGGCCCGTCCAGATCGGTCACCAATGCCCCCTGCGCCACCAATGTGGCTGGCGCCATGGCCAGGGAAGACCCGACCATACAGCCCACCATCACCTGATACCCCTCGGTCAAGGCCGCCTCGCGCAGCGCCAAGGCCTCGGTCAACCCGCCGGTCTTGTCCAGCTTGATATTGACCACATCATACTTGCCCTTCAGCCCCGCCAGCGACGCCCGGTCATGGCAGCTTTCATCGGCACAAACCGGCACAGGCCGCGCCATGCCCAGCAAAGCTTCATCCTCACCCGCCGGCAAAGGCTGCTCCACCAGATCGGCACCCAGCCGCAACAGATGCGGGGCCAGATCGGCGTAAACCTCCGCCGACCAACCCTCGTTCGCATCGACAATGATCCGCGACACAGGCGCACCAGCCCGCACAGCCTCCAAACGCGCCATGTCATCCGGCGTGCCCAGCTTGATCTTCAAAAGCGGGCGATGCGCATTCCTGGCCGCCTGCGCCTGCATCTCCTCGGGTTCCGCCAAAGACAGGGTATAGGCCGTAATCTCCGGCCCCGGCTCCGGCAAGCCGGCCAATTCCCAAACGCGGCAACCAGCCTTATTTGCCTCCAGATCCCACAAGGCACAATCCACCGCATTGCGCGCCGCCCCCGCAGGCAACAGCCCCTGCAACTCGGCTCGATCAAAACGCGCCGGAAGTGCGGCAATCTCGGCCTCGACGCTCGCCAAGGTCTCGCCGTAGCGCGCATAGGGCACGCATTCGCCCCATCCCACATGACCGCCATCCGACACCCGAACCGTCAGTACATGCGCCTCGGTCCGGCTCCCGCGCGAGATTGTGAATACCTGCGCCAGACGGAACACATCCTGCGTCACACTCACCTTCATCGCCGTCCCCCTGCCTTCATTGTTCTTCAAATACCAGCGCCGCAGGCTCCCACCCGCGACGCCAAAGCGCAACCCTCAGACAGCTGCGAAAGCATCCACCAGTTTCCCCGCTCCGAAACGGTAAGGGTCAGTGGCAGGCAGACCCATGCGTGTTTCGACCTCTGCCAGATAGTCCAACGCGCGATCTTCGGCCATATGCTGGGTGTTCACCGAAATGCCAACCACCTTGCAATCGGAGTTCGCCACCTGAGCCAAAACCAGGGCCAGATCGCGCAGCCGCTCAAGCGAGGGCAACTGATACCCGGATAACCCCCGCATATGCTCGCGCGTTGGCTCGTGGCACAGGATCAGCGCATCGGGCTGCCCGCCATGCACCAGCGCCATGGTCACACCGGAATAGGACACATGAAACAGGCTGCCCTGCCCCTCGATCATGTCCCAATGGTCGGGGTCATTGTCCGGCGTCAGCCATTCGATCGACCCGGCCATGAAATCAGCCACCACCGCATCCAACGGCACGCCATCGCCGGTGATCAGAATGCCGGTCTGCCCCGTCGGGCGAAAGGTCGATTTCATGCCGCGTTCGCGCATCTCGGCATCCATCGCCAAAGCGGTATACATCTTGCCCACCGAACAATCGGTCCCCACAGCCAGACAGCGCTTGCCGGTCCGCTTCACCCCGTTCGCAATCGGATATTCAACCGAGGGCACCCGCACATCGTGCAATTGCCGCCCGCAGGCCTCGGCCACCGCCGCAAGATCCGGCTCGTCGCACAGCAGGTTGTGCAAACCGCTGGCAAGGTCGAACCCTTCCTCCAGCGCCGCCACCAGCACCTTTTTCCACGCCGCCGAAATCACCCCGCCACGGTTCGCCACGCCGATCACCAGCGTCTTGGCACCCGCAGCCTTGGCTTCGGTCAGGGTCATGTCGGTCAGGCCCAGATCGGCCTTGCACCCTTCCATGCGGAACTGGCCCACGGCATTCTCGGGGCGCCAGTCCTTGATGCCCTGCGCCACTTTCGCGGCCAATCCGTCGGGCGCATCGCCAAGGAACAATAGGTATGGGGTCTGAATCATGGCTGCTCTCCTGTCGCTTTTCCCAATGCTGCATGCGCAAAGCCGGGATGTCTTTGCAATCTTCCCAAGGAAAGATCGCGCAATCGAAGAAATCCGCAAAATGAATGAATTTCGTGCAATTATCTTCGAACGCTAGGCGGGCGGCGGCGTGAATCCCCCTCCATCGGGGGCAGGCTGCGTAGGGTGGGGTTTCACCCCACCGCCACCACGTCGCCCCCACGCGCCGCAGCGCAGAATCGCCTTGCGTGGCGCGGCGCAATTTAATAACCCTGCCCGCAATCCAAACGTAATTTCCTTACCGCAAGAGGTCCTAACATGAGCTTCCGTCTTCAGCCCGCTCCGATCGACCGCCCGAACCGCTGCCAGCTGTTCGGCCCCGGCTCCAACACCAAGCTGTTCGCCAAGATGGCCGCATCGGATGCCGACGTGATCAACCTCGACCTCGAAGATTCGGTCGCCCCCTCCGACAAGGACGTGGCCCGCGCCAATATCATTCAGGCCATTGGTGAACATGACTGGGGCAATAAAACCATCTCGGTGCGCATCAACTCGCTCGACACCCCCTACTGGTATCGCGACGTGGTGGACCTGCTGGAACAAGCGCCCGAACGGCTTGACCAGATCATGATCCCCAAAGTGGGCTGCGCCGAGGATGTCTATGCCGTCGACGCCCTCGTTACCGCGATTGAAACCGCCAAGGGCCGCTCCAAAAAAATTAACTTCGAGGTGATCATCGAATCCGCAGCCGGCATCGCCCATGTCGAAGCCATCGCCGCCTCCTCCCCCCGCCTTGTCGCCATGAGCCTCGGCGCGGCCGATTTCGCCGCCTCCATGGGGATGCAAACCACCGGCATCGGCGGCACTCAGGAAAACTACTACATGCTGCACGGTGAAAACCGTCACTATTCCGATCCGTGGCACTGGGCGCAAACCGCCATCGTCGCCGCCTGCCGCACCCATGGCGTGCTGCCGGTCGATGGCCCGTTCGGTGACTTCTCCGATGACGAAGGCTACCGCGCACAGGCGCGCCGCTCGGCCACCCTTGGCATGGTCGGCAAATGGGCGATCCACCCTAAACAGATCGCCCTTGCGAACGAGGTCTTCACCCCCTCCGACGCAGCCGTAGCCGAAGCGCGTGAAATCCTCGCCGCAATGGAACAGGCCAAGGCCAATGGCGAAGGCGCCACCGTCTACAAGGGCCGCCTTGTCGATATCGCCTCGATCAAACAGGCCGAGGTGATCGTCAAACAGTCGGAAATGATCGCCAAGGGCTAATCCACCCGACCGGCATTCAACAAGGGCGTCAATCACGGGCGCCCCTTTTCACATCCGGCCCTTTCATTGTTCTGAAAATACCTCCCGCCGGAGGCATCCAAACCTGTCAGCGCCTCACGCCCGCGCGTCCTTGGGCGACCCCATCACAACAAAAGACGTGATCGCATTCACCTGCGGCAGCGTGCCCAGAACATCCGTATGGAACCGCTTGTAATCGGCCAGGTCGGCGGCCTCAATCCGCAGCAGGTATTCCACGTTGCCGGTGATGTTGTGACATTCCCGCACCTCGGGTGCGCGGGCGATGGCGCGCTCGAACGCCTCTTGCGCGGCCTTGGTATGCTGGTTCAGCCCGACGGTGACATAGGCAACAAAGCCCACGCCCCGCGCCGCGCTGTCGATCACCGCGCGATAGCCGCGAATGACCCCGCTTGCCTCCAACGCCGCAACGCGTCGCAAACAGGCCGAGGGCGACAAGCCCACCCGTTCGGCCAGTTCGATATTGCTGATCCGCCCGTCGCGGGACATCTCCTGCAATATCCTGTCATTTATCACATCATTATGCGCCATTTATTGCGTACTGTCATCAATTCCGCAGCAAAACGCAATTTAAAACCGCCCCGCCGCGCCTATCATTGCGCCATGAGTTATGACCTCCTCCTTGCCCTGACCGGGTTCGCCGCCGTCGCCACCGTCACACCGGGGCCGAACAACGTTATGGTGATGACATCGGGCGCGAATTTCGGGTTTCGCCGCACGCTGCCACATATGCTGGGCATCGCCTTTGGGTTTGGCTTCATGGTCATGCTGGTCGGGCTGGGGCTGGCGCAGGTGTTCACCGCCGTTCCGCAATTGAAAACCGTGCTGACCGTGGCGGGCATCGTTTATCTTTTGTGGCTGGCGTGGAAAATCGCCCATGCCGCCGCGCCCGGCAGCGCCGCGGTTGCCGGCAAGCCGCTTTCCTTCCTTCAGGCCGCCGCCTTTCAATGGATCAACCCTAAGGCATGGCAAATGGCGGTGACGGCGATCACGCTTTACGCCGCCAACAACAGCCTTGCCGCGGTCGCCACCGTGGCGGCGGTGTTCTTTCTGGTCTGCTTTCCCTGCGTCGGCATATGGACAGTGCTGGGCACCCATATTCGCCGTTTCCTGGCCGATCCCAAGCGGCTGCGCGCCTTCAACTGGACCATGGCCGCGCTTCTGGTGGCATCGTTAATCCTGCTGGTCTAACCTGCCGCCATGCTGACCCTGCTGCACACCGCCGAATTCCATGTGCCCGCCTTTGACGCGTTGCGCGCCAGCATCGCGCCAGGGGCCGCGATGCAGCAGCAGGTGCGCACCGACTGGCTGGCCCGCGCCAAGTCCGGCGGCGACGCCACGCTGGCTGCGGAAATCACCGATACCGTGCGCCGCGCCCATGGCCCCGTCATCTGCACTTGCACCACCATCGGCGACTTGGCCGAAGCGGCGGGCGCGCAGCGCATAGACCGCCCGATGATGGCCCGCGCGGCAGACATCGGCGGCCCAGTCCTGATGGCCTATTGCCTGCACTCGACCGAGGAAACCTCGCTGGGCGCGCTGCGCGGCGCATTCGATGCCGAAGGAAAGCCCGCCGATATCACGCCCCTGTTCCTTGGCCAATACTGGCCCTTTTTCGAGGCGGGCGAGGTGGATGAATTCCATGCCATGCTGGGGGCCGCCATTGGTGCCGTGGCCGAAGATACCGCGCCATCCTGCATCGTGCTGGCCCAGGCATCGATGGCGGGGGCAGCGGAAAAACTGACCCGTCTGGGGATACCTGTCCTGTCGTCGCCCGAACTGGCGCTGCGGGCGGGTTTCGGCCTACCCTCTTAATATACATCAACTATACTGCGAGTCCTTGAACACCCGAGAACACCCGAAGAAATGCTTGACGATTTAGGCGTAGTAGATTCAGGTCGATGCATGATCCGCCCGAGCTTTCTCTCTTCTCCCGCCCGCCTCGAATTGCTGGCTTGTGTGAAGCGTCAGCGTGAAGACCACGGGATTGCCCGTCGGGCGAATGCGCTGTTGTTGCTCGATGATGGGATGTCGTGTGCGCAGGTCGCGCAGGTTCTTTTCCTTGACGATGACACGGTGCGGGGCTGG
>DFBX01000091.1 GCA_002366795.1 Rhodobacteraceae bacterium UBA3069
CAGATTTTCGCAGCCACCTCTGTGTGACGATGCAGGAAACTACCCAGACTTCCCTATCCAAACTTTTCGAACTTGTTGAGAGCGCGTCTCTATCTCTTGGGATCGCTCACGGAGACGGGTTGGGCGCTGTTCTTCTGTCCGTCATAGGTTTGGTTATCGTCCTGCCTCGCGGAGGTGCAAAGTTCGCAAATATTGTGAAGTTTACTAGGGCAATTCAAAAACGAAAGAGTGATGCCTTGGCATTGATTGAACACGCTTTACACTCGGCGCGAAAGTCAGCGGCTAACATCTTGCATCAACCCTCCCTCCCGTCTATACGCCCCCGGTGGCCATCCGTGCCGCAAGAATCAAAACCATCAAGCCGTGTTTGCTCGTTCCGTCGCTGGGGGGCAGTTCCGGCATAGGAGAAGCGACAATGAAACTTCATGAACTTCGCGACAACGTAGGTGCCAACAAGAAACGCAAGCGCGTTGCGCGTGGCCCCGGTTCGGGCACCGGTAAGATGGGTGGCCGTGGTATCAAGGGTCAGAAATCCCGCTCGGGTGTTTCGATCAATGGCTACGAGGGTGGCCAGATGCCGCTCTACCAACGTCTGCCCAAGCGTGGCTTCACCAAGCCGAACCGCAAGAAATTCGCAGTCGTCAACCTGGGCCTGATCCAGAAGTTCGTCGACGAGAAGAAGCTGGACGGTTCGAACATCACCGAGGATACGCTGGTCGAATCCGGCTTGGTTCGCCGTAAGCTGGACGGTGTCCGCGTTCTGGCAAAGGGCGATGTTTCGGCCAAGCTGAACATTTCCGTGACCGGCGCGTCGAAATCGGCCGTTGAAGCCGTTGAAAAAGCAGGCGGCAAGCTGGCCGTCGCTGCTCCGGCCACCGCCGCGGCAGAATAACCGGGTTGTGAGCGGCCGCCGTGCCGCTTACATACGACCCAGTTTTCCAATAACGCCGCCTGAGCTGGAAAACCGCTCTGGCGGCGTTGTCATATGAAGAGAGACCTCGAATGGTATCCGCAGCAGAACAGATGGCCGCGAACACAAGCTGGGCCGCGCTCGGCAAGGCGACCGACCTTCGCAAACGCATCGTCTTCACCCTCGGCCTTTTGATCGTTTACCGCCTTGGCACCTATATTCCCGTTCCGGGGATCGACGGTGCGGCGCTGCGCGAGTTCATGGAAGGCGCGGCGGCCGGTATCGGCGGCATCCTGTCGATGTTCACCGGCGGTGCGCTTGGCCGTATGGGCATCTTTGCCCTTGGCATTATGCCCTATATCTCGGCCTCTATCATCGTTCAGCTTCTGACTTCGATGCTGCCGTCTTTTGCCGCCTTGAAAAAAGAGGGCGAGGCTGGGCGCAAGAAGATCAACCAGTATACGCGCTATGGCACCGTGGCCCTTGCGACGCTGCAATCCTACGGCATCGCCGCCAGCCTTGAGGCCGGCGACCTGGCCCATGATCCGGGCATGTTCTTCCGCGCATCCGTGATGATTACCCTCGTGGGCGGCACCATGTTCCTGATGTGGCTGGGCGAGCAGATTACCAACCGCGGCATCGGCAATGGCGTGTCGCTGATCATCTTCGTCGGCATCATCGCCGAGGTTCCCGCCGCGCTGGCACAGTTCATGAGCCAAGGCCGCGCGGGTGCCATCAGCCCCGCCGTGATCGTCGGTGTGATCGTGATGGTGATCGCCACCATTGCCTTTGTCGTCTTCATGGAACGGGCCTTGCGAAAGATTCACATTCAGTACCCGCGCCAGCAGCGCGGGATGCAGATCTACGAAGGCGGTTCCAGCCACTTGCCGATCAAGGTGAACCCGGCCGGCGTGATCCCCGCGATCTTCGCCAGCTCGCTGTTGCTGCTGCCGACCACCATCGCGACCTTCTCGGGTAACCAGACCAGCGGTATCCTGTCGGTAATCCTTGCCTATTTCGGCCCCGGCCAGCCGCTGTACCTGTTGTTCTTCACCGGCATGATCGTGTTCTTCGCCTATTTCTACACATACAACGTGGCCTTCAAGCCCGACGAGGTCGCCGAGAACCTGCAAAAGCAGAACGGTTTCGTGCCCGGCATCCGCCCCGGCAAGAAGACCGCCGATTACTTGGATTACGTCGTCTCGCGCATTCTTGTGCTGGGGGCGGCCTATCTGGCGGCGGTTTGTCTGTTGCCTGAAATCCTGCGCAGCCAGTTGGCCATTCCGTTCTATTTCGGCGGCACCTCGGTGTTGATTGTTGTGTCGGTGACAATGGATACAATTCAACAGGTTCATTCGCACCTTCTGGCGCACCAATACGAAGGGCTGATTGAAAAATCGCAGCTTCGGGGTAAAGGTAAGCGCCGCACTAGAAAGGGAGCCGCTCGTCGATGAACATCATTCTGCTTGGACCGCCCGGAGCGGGCAAAGGAACGCAGGCCACCCACTTGGTTGACAGCCGCGACATGATCCAGCTGTCCACCGGCGACATGCTGCGCGAGGCAAAGACCTCTGGCACTGAAATGGGCCAGAAGGTTGCCGCGATCATGGATCGGGGCGAACTTGTAACCGATGAGATCGTCATCGGTCTGATCCGCGAAAAACTGCAAGGCGACAAGAAGGGCGGCTTCATCTTTGACGGCTTCCCCCGCACGCTGGCCCAGGCCGATGCGCTGGAAAAGCTGCTGGAAGAATGCGGTGAGACGCTGGACGCGGTGATTGAGCTGCGCGTGCGCGACGAGGCGTTGGTGGCCCGTATCGTGGGCCGTGCCGAAGAAGCCAAGGCGGCGGGACAGCCCGTGCGGGCGGATGACAACGAGGAAAGCCTCAAGATTCGCCTGATGGAATATTACAAGAAAACCTCGCCGCTGATCGGCTATTACTATGCGAAGGGTCTGCTGAAGCGGATCGACGGCATGGCCGATATCAAGGTTGTTCAGGCTGCGCTTGGCGCGTTGCTGGACGGTTGATCCGGCCAATTCGCAAAGAATGAGGGAAGGGGGCTTGACGGCCCCCTTTATCTTACATACCCAGCCCTATCTCGAAAGAGTAACGATTCTACGTTGGGTCGCACCCGGCACCCGAATCGATCACCTGAATCAGCTGCGGCCCGACGGTTTGATGCCTCGGGCCTCCGTTGTGAAAAAAGGTTCCGGAACTACGGAATCGCAACGAAAAGGAAAGTGACACGTGGCACGTATCGCCGGCGTAAACATCCCGACCCACAAGCGGGTCCCGATCGCCCTCACCTATATCACCGGAATTGGCCATACTTCGGCTAAAGCCATCTGCGAAGCTGTTGGTATCGACGCGACCCGTCGCGTGAACGAACTGTCCGACGCCGAAGTGCTGTCCGTTCGTGAACATATCGACGCCAACTACACCGTAGAAGGCGACCTGCGTCGTGAAACGCAGATGAACATCAAGCGTCTGATGGACCTCGGCTGCTACCGCGGCCTGCGTCACCGTCGTAACCTGCCCGTTCGCGGTCAGCGCACCCACACCAACGCTCGCACCCGCAAAGGCCCCGCAAGGGCCATTGCCGGTAAGAAGAAATAAGGGAGGGCAGCACCAATGGCACGTGATACCCGTCGTGGGGGCAAGAAAAAGGTCTCCAAGAACATCGCAGCTGGCGTCGCACATGTGAACTCCAGCTTCAACAACACCAAGATCCTGATCTCGGACGTTCAAGGCAACGCGATTGCGTGGTCTTCGGCCGGCACCATGGGTTTCAAGGGTTCGCGCAAATCGACCCCTTACGCCGCTCAGATGGCCGCTGAAGACGCGGGCAAAAAAGCTGCGGAACACGGCGTCAAAACGCTTGAAGTCGAAGTTCAGGGCCCCGGTTCGGGTCGTGAATCGGCTCTGCGCGCTCTGGCCGCTGTCGGCTTCAACATCACCTCGATCCGTGATGTGACCCCGATGGCACACAACGGCTGCCGCCCGCCGAAGCGCCGCCGCGTCTAAATCCGACACTACCCGCTGGGGTCCTGCATTTCTGCAAGGCCCCAGCACGTCATTTTGAAACCTCGGGCGTTTGCCTTTTGGGACATGGAAGGCAGACAGGAATGGAGGGACGCATGATCCACAAGAATTGGGCTGAATTGATCAAGCCGGCACAGCTGGACGTGAAACCGGGCAATGACCCGGCACGTCAGGCGACTGTGATCGCCGAACCGCTGGAACGCGGCTTTGGCCTGACACTGGGCAACGCGCTGCGCCGCATCCTGCTCAGCTCGCTGCAAGGCGCGGCTATCACCAGCGTTCAGATCGACAATGTCCTGCACGAGTTCTCCTCGGTTGCGGGTGTTCGCGAGGACGTCACCGACGTTATCCTGAACCTTAAGGGTGTTGCCCTGCGCATGGATGTCGAAGGGCCGAAACGCCTGTCGATCAATGCCAAGGGTCCAGCCGTTGTCACCGCCGGCGACATCTCGGACAGTGCAGGCATCGAGGTTCTGAACAAGGACCACGTTATCTGCCACCTCGATGACGGCGCTGATCTGTACATGGAACTGACCGTCAACACCGGTAAGGGCTATGTATCGGCAGATAAGAACAAGCCCGAAGATGCGCCCATCGGTCTGATCCCGATCGACGCGATCTTCTCGCCGATCAAGAAAGTCAGCTATGACGTGCAGCCCACCCGTGAGGGCCAGGTGCTGGACTATGACAAGCTGACGCTGAAGCTGGAAACCGATGGTTCTGTCACGCCGGACGACGCCGTGGCCTATGCCGCGCGCATCCTGCAAGACCAGCTGTCGATCTTCGTCAACTTCGACGAGCCCGAAGCTGCCGGTCGCCAGGACGAGGATGACGGTCTGGAGTTTAACCCGCTTCTGCTGAAGAAGGTTGACGAGCTGGAACTGTCGGTGCGTTCGGCAAATTGCCTGAAGAACGACAACATCGTCTATATCGGTGACCTGATCCAGAAAACCGAAGCAGAAATGCTGCGCACGCCGAACTTCGGCCGCAAATCCTTGAACGAGATCAAGGAAGTGCTGTCGGGCATGGGCCTGCACCTTGGCATGGATGTCGAGGACTGGCCGCCAGACAACATCGAAGATCTGGCGAAGAAGTTCGAAGACGCCTTCTAAGTGGTGGTGGGTTGCAAACCCACCCTACGAAATTGGAAAGGGCGGGGGTAATCCCCGCCTGATCCACGAACTGCCCGCGCTGGCGGGGAACACCAGGGCAAACGCCCCAAGGAGAGTGGCTGACACGCATCGGCTGCCAGACAAAGCAAAACCGCCCGTAGAGGGCATATTACGGAGATACGACAATGCGTCACGCACGAGGCTACCGCCGCCTGAACCGCACCCACGAACACCGCAAGGCTCTGTGGGCCAACATGGCCGGCTCGCTCATCGAACACGAGCAAATCAAGACGACCCTACCCAAGGCAAAAGAACTGCGCCCGATCGTTGAAAAACTGATCACCCTTGCCAAGCGCGGCGACCAGCACGCCCGTCGTCAGGCCGCAGCCCAGCTGAAGCAAGACAAGCATGTTGCGAAACTGTTCGAAATTCTGGGCCCGCGCTTTGCCGAGCGTCAGGGCGGTTATATCCGCATCATGAAAGCGGGCTTCCGCTATGGCGACATGGCCCCCATGGCCATTATCGAATTCGTCGAGCGTGACGAAGCCGCCAAAGGTGCCGCCGACAAGGCTCGCTTGGCCGAAGAAGAAGCCGCAGCAGAATAAACTGCCCGCGTCCTTTTCGGACCTTATGAATTTGAAACCTTCGCCCCAACCGGCGGGGGTTTTTCTTTTCTGTAGGGTGATTGAACGACGGGATGCGCTCCCGCGCACTCGGTGCTTTGCTGGCAAAAGCCCTCGCACTTGGGCGTGGCCCTCGGCTGCGCCTTCCGGCTTCCCTTGTGCAATGCAGCAACTTGACCCGTCGATGACAAGCCTCTACCTGACCCCTAGCCGAGAAATGTCAGGCCGGTTGGTTAGCCCGGCCCTTGCACGCTCAAGCACTAGTCGGGCCGCGCGCCCGAACCCACGGCACCCTCAACCCCAACGGGGCGGAGCGGTGCCCATGCACGCCCGCCCCATATGAACGGAGCAGACATGCAATCCAAGAAAGCCATCCCCCTCGCGCAATTTATTATTTCGGGTCTTATGGCCTTTCTCATGAGCGGCATCATTGGCGCGATCCATATGGGGCTGACTGCCCAGTGGTTGCACGCATGGCCCTTTGCCTGGCTGACCGCTTGGCCCATTGCCTTTGTCCTGTCGCTGGGTGTCGGGCCGCTTGCCTTCTGGCTTTCCTCCTGTGCCTTTCGCCCCGAACTCTGACCCATGCCCAGGGGCGCGGGTACCATGGCGGCCTTGCAATCCGCCGCCCCGCTCCGCATATCTTTGGCATGCCTCAAAAGGGGGAGCCATGTTCAGACCGCTTGCCACCGCTTTCGCCATCCTTCTTGCCGCCGCCCCGCTGGGCGCGGAAACCCGCGTGCCGTCCTCGCAGGCTGAAATTTCGCTTGGATTCGCGCCTTTGGTGAAACAGGCGGCGCCCGCTGTGGTGAACATCTATGCCAAGCGGATCGTGCAAACCCGTGTCAGCCCGTTTCAAGCTGACCCGTTCTTTCGCGACATGTTCCGCGACTATGGCGAGACGCGGCCAAGGGTGGAGAACTCGCTTGGTTCTGGCGTGATCCTGTCCGAGGGCGGCATCGTGGTGTCCAATTACCATGTGATCGGCGGAGCGACCGACATTCGCGTGGCATTGAATGACCGGCGCGAATATTCCGCCACGGTGTTGCTTGCAGACGAGGAATCGGACCTTGCGATCCTGCGGCTGGAGGGGGCAACGGACATGCCCCATCTGGCCTTACGCGACAGTGACAGCGTCGAGGTGGGCGAATTGGTGCTGGCCATCGGCAACCCGTTCGGCGTGGGCCAGACCGTCAGCAGCGGCATTGTATCGGGGCTGGCGCGATCCGGCACCGCGACGGGTAATGCACGCGGCTATTTCATCCAGACAGACGCGCCGATCAATCCGGGCAATTCCGGCGGGGCACTGATTGATATCAACGGCGGGCTGATCGGGGTCAATACCTCGATTTTGACCCGTTCGGGCGGGTCCAACGGGATCGGTTTTGCGATTCCGTCGAACCTTGTGGCGCAGTTCGTCGCGCAGGCCGAGGCGGGTAAGGAAAGGTTTGAACGCCCTTGGGCGGGGATGAACGGTCAGCCGGTCGATGCCGATATCGCCGCGTCGCTGGGGCTGGACCGGCCTGGCGGCATCGTGGTGTCCGACCTGCACCCCGAAAGCCCGTTTCTGGCCGCTGGCTTTCAGCCCGGCGATGTGATCCTGGCCGTCGATGGCCAGCCGGTGAACACACCGGCCGAAATGGTGTTCCGCATGTCCGTGGCGGGGCTGGGGGCCAAGGCCGTGATAACCCGCATCCGCAAGGGTCAGCAGCAGGACATAGAGGTGCCGTTGATGGCCGCGCCCAACGTGCCGGACCGCGCGCAGATCACTTTGGGCGATGCGACAGTCTTTCCGGGGCTGACCTTGTCCAACATCAACCCCGCCGTGCTGGCCGAATACGGTATGCCGCTTGGTGCCGAAGGCGTGGTGGTCGATGATCCCGGGCCATATGGCGCGCGGCTGGGGTTGCGCGCGGGCGATCTGCTGCATGTGATCAACAGCGACACGATCGAGACAACGGCGGACGTTGAAACCGCCCTGACCGGCCGTATTCGCCGCGTGGTGATGGATGTGCAGCGCGGGTTGCAACGGCTTGTCATCTCGGCGCGGATATAACGTATGGACCTGTTTGACAAAGGCGGGGAAGAACCTCAGGTGCAATCCGGCCACCGCCCGCTGGCCGACCGCCTGCGCCCCAAGTCGCTGTCCGAGGTGATCGGCCAGCAACAGGTTCTGGGGCCAGAGGCGCCGCTTGGCGTCATGCTCGGCTCGAACAGTCTGTCCTCGCTGGTGTTCTGGGGGCCGCCGGGGGTGGGCAAGACCACCATCGCGCGGCATCTGGCCGATGAAACCGATCTGCATTTCGTGCAGATTTCCGCGATTTTCACCGGCGTGCCGGAATTGCGCAAAGTGTTCGAGGCCGCGAAGATGCGGGCGCGGAACGGGCAGGGTACACTGCTGTTCGTGGACGAGATTCACCGTTTCAACAAGGCGCAGCAGGACAGTTTTCTGCCGCATATGGAAGATGGCACCATCCTTTTGGTCGGGGCCACCACTGAAAACCCCAGCTTTGAATTGAATGCCGCCGTGCTGTCACGCGCGCAGGTGCTGGTGCTGGAACGGCTGGACCTGGCCGACTTGGAAAGGCTGACCCAACGCGCAGAAAAAGAACTGGACCGCGCCCTGCCGCTGGACGGACCCGCGCGCGAGGCGCTGCTGGAGATGGCCGATGGCGATGGTCGCGCCCTGCTGAACCTGATCGAACAGGTCGCCGCGTGGAAAGTGCAGGGCAAGTTGAACACTGCGCAGCTTGGCCAACGCCTGATGAAACGCGCCGCGAAATACGACAAGTCCGGCGAAGAGCACTACAACCTGATTTCCGCGTTGCATAAATCGGTGCGCGGGTCGGACCCGGACGCGGCGCTTTACTGGTATGCGCGGATGCTGGAGGGCGGCGAAGACCCCCGTTACCTGGCCCGCCGCTTTGTCCGCATGGCGGTCGAGGATATCGGCTTGGCTGATCCGCAGGCGCAAACCCACTGCCTGCACGCGTGGGAAACCTATGAACGGCTCGGCTCTCCCGAGGGGGAGTTGGCGCTGGCGCAGGCGGTGATCTACCTTGCCCTCGCGCCGAAATCCAACGCCGGTTACGTGGCCTACAAGGGCGCAAGGGCCGAGGCGCGGCGCACCGGGTCGAAGCCGCCGCCCAAACATATCCTGAACGCGCCGACATCCATGATGAAAGATCAGGGCTATGGCGACGGCTATGCCTATGACCACGACGCCGAAGACGGGTTTTCCGGCCAGAACTATTTCCCCGATGGGATGAAACGCCCGGTTCTTTACTCCCCCGTCGAACGCGGCTTTGAGCGGGAACTGAAGAAACGCGTGGATTGGTTCGCAAAACTGCGGGCGAAACGCTAGTGTTCCGCGCCTGACAT
>DFBX01000068.1:0-5014 GCA_002366795.1 Rhodobacteraceae bacterium UBA3069
TTCGAGGGATAGGGGTATAATAAAGCCGCCCTTGCGGGCAGCTTTGAATATAGAACATGGCGCATGGGACCGTAAGCCCCATTATGTTAAGTGAAGATTTCTTCGCGCAAGTCGGTGACCCGGTAGAGATCTACACCGACCTCAACCTTAGAAAAAACCGGCCGAGCACCTGATCTTTTCAGGCGTCCGACGACTTCACCAACCTGCAGATCATACTGCTCTGCAAGGCGAGCCGGCGTTGTAAAGGTTGCCTTGAACCGGGCCACGCTGGCGGGATCGAACCGTCGGATCTTGTGGTTTTGATCAGCGCCCGTAATCTCCATGACAGCCAGATCAACGATCGGTTCATGTTGATCGACCAGTCGCCAGCCAACTTTTTTGGGGATCTTCAGGTTTGAGAACGCCTCCATCGAAGACATCCCCACGGTAACAACCTCTTTTTGCAGTTTTACCTCCTCAGGATCCACCAAAAGCGCACCGATCCCTTCTTGGCCGACGAGACGCACTAAACAGTCGAGAAAACCTCCAAGGATCAAGTGAACGACGGTGATCGCCGGAACCTTGGCCTTTTCTGCGGCTTTTGAAATCGTCACCATCCCAGCAGATGGTTCCTCGATCAAAACCGCTTTTGCCTGAAGCTTCTGATTGATCCGCCTGTGATCATCGACTGCCTAGAATTCAACAGGCAACTTCGGCTGGTGGATCCGTTTGACGAGATAGCATTTCTTGGGATGGAGGCCGTTCTTCTCGGTGCAGATTGGGTCTTTGCCGCCTTGGCGACGCAGCTTGCGGAAGCGCTGCGACTGGCCACCACCCGGGCTTCTTGCCTTCTACTGGCGGTACCGCGCGCTTCTGCGGGCAAGGCTTGCGCTTCTTCATCTGGCAGATGAAAAACCACGCACACCGGAAATGTGGCGTCCCCTGACCTGGCGCTACATCGGTTTGGCAGAGAAGGCCCACATCATGACCCGGCTGCCGGAAGATCCGTGACATCCCGGTGCTCGTGAAGCCGGCGGATCGCCCGAGCAAACAGCGGTGCCGAACTAATACGTTCCACACATCGCGCCTGACGATCAGACAGTCGGAACAGCGGCACGGTATCGGTGACGATCCAACCTGCAACCGTGCTATCAGCCAACGCCTCCTGCGCGCCGCCGGTGAACAGCCCGTGAGCTGCCATCGCCCAGATATCCCGCGCACCCTCGCCCGACAGCGCCTGTGCCGCCCGCACCATCGTCCCACCGGACGCGATGAGATCATCAATGACAAGCACACGTGCTCCTTTTACATCCCCCGCGATCAGACTGCCGGACACCACACCGGCACTTCGGCGCTTCTCCATAAGTGAGAAACCGACCGCGCGGCCCAGCCGCTCCTCCAGCGCTTCGCGGAAGAGCTGCGCGCGTTTGACACCGCCGGGATCGGGCGAAGCCACGCAGACCGGCCCGTCGCCAGCCAGTTCTACCGCCCGATCAATCAGAACTCCGCGATTATCCAGCGCGAGCGTCTCGCACCGAAACGCGTTCTGAAACGCTGCGATATTGTGCACTTCTGTCGTCACGACACAGTCGGTGCCGACAGCTTCGATGAGCTGGGCGACATAACGTGCATTCAGGGGATCGCGCGGTTTCGTCTGCCGATCCTTGCGGGCATAGGCGAGATAGGGGATCACAGCCGTCACCCGCGCCGCGCCATTGGTCCGTAACGCGCCGATAAAGAATAACAGCCGACAGAGTTTGTCATTCGGGCTCCCCTCCGGACTGCCGTAAAGCCCCTGAACTACATAGACATCGGCCCCGCGCACCGCCTCAAGCGGTCTTGCTTTATGCTCGCCATCCTCGAAATCGCGCTCTTCGAGCGCAGACAGAGGCAGGCCCAGTTCTGAAGCGATGGCCCCACCTAATTCCGACGACGCGGCAAAAGAAAACAGCTTGAGTTCCATGATGGTATGTCCCGCTTTTCATTGAAAGTCTTCCGTTTGAGCCGTAGACCAGCGCGCCATCCGGCAATCAACCTCGGCAACGGGATTGATAAGCTTGTCGGCCATGCGCACAGGGTAAGTCTGCGTCGGATCCAAGTTCCCCAAGGCGTCGGAGAGGCGCATGAGCTCCGCTGCCGCATGCGCCCTAGCAGCCTGCAGGTCAGGCGCAGCCCCGACACGATTTCCGCTTCTCATCACGCACTGGATCAAGGGCGTGCCCTCCTGCGTGTCATCTTCGAGGGAGGTGATGCATAAAATCGGCTCGTTGGGAAAAAAGACAGTTCCTTCCGGCATGGCGTGGACATCGCCGGTGAACCGGAAATAGGAAAGATAGTCGAGGAAGGCTTGGCCGAATTGTCCACTTCGCGCGAGCCAATTGAGCTCCGTCTCCGGTACGTGCAGGTCTTCGAGGAAAGCGAGAACCGGTTCAAGGCCTGCCGACATGAAGAAATCGCACCGCTTCGGCAGCTTGCGCACGAAAACCTCAAATACAGCTGTTTCTGTTTCAGCGTTAGCAAGATAGGCCTCCATCGTCGCAAGCTGATAAAGGTCCGTTAGCAGGAAGCTCTTGACCGAATCCATCCCTAATATTCTCCAATTCGCGAAACCGGTGGCAGATCATACGTTACCTTCAGGCGCCGCAGTATGCGTCGGTCAAACCCGGAAGAGGGTTTGAACTTCCTTGGAAAACGTCCGTTTAACCTGTTCCATTTCACCGCCCGACACGTGGTTGTCCAACGTGGCAAAGACGGCGTGAACTGCTGCGGGCGCATCCCCCAACGGATCGGTATCGAAGGCCTCCTGTACCTTGGCGAGAAAGCCGTCGGGGCTGCGTTCGGTCACCGGCGTTTTTGATGGGTCCCAGCCCTCGTAATAGATGCCGCGTATCAAAACGGGCAGTTGCGCACCAAGTTGCGCCGCCTCGTTGACGCTCAGGTGATCGCGGATGACATGCAATACCTGACGCAAGAGCCTATAGGCGCGTTGTTTGTGATCCCAGCCCGTGTGATCATTGACTTCATTGATCCAGATATTCGCGGATTCGACTGCAGAATCGATAATTTTCAAACCCAGTGCGCTCATGTTGGCCTCCTTTGCTGCACGGCCGATCAAGACACATTGTTATTCAACGCGCTTTAACCTGCATTAATTTGGCTTTGGTGTAATGATTAACTGCTTTTGACACTGCGCCGAGCGAGCACAGTGGACTATCAGCGAGATACAGGTCTGCTGGGGCGTCGAAAGGCAAGTGGGAGTGTTCACAAGGAAGCTGTAACTATTTCCCATTTTGGGCCTTCGCATTAGCCTGAACTTTATCTGGTTCGCATTGGCAATTCTGAATGTCTGGAGGCTTGCACAAGGATACGTTCCAAGCGTGATCGAGGGGTTGCATGCGAACACCGTCTTGAGTCTTGGCCTCGACGGTGCGTTGGGATTGTTCTTTTCGATCATTTTACAAGAATTTTCACACGCGCTGGTGGCGCGGCTCTGCGATAATCCAATTTCTGGGATCACTCTCTTCATCTTTGGCGGTGTTGCGGAAATGCAGGAAGGATCGCCGCGGGCGAAATCCGAATTCCTAATGGCGATTGCCAGACCGATCGTCAGTTAAGTGATGGTCACCGAGAACGGCACGCTCATAGGAATGCTGGCCATGCGCGACATCATGAATTTCGTGACCCTCCGTCAGGAGATCCGGTTGCTTGACCAAGGTTAAGGCGCAATTCGGCGAAGCACCGGATAAATCTCTGATATGCGGGGCCGCCAATGCGCCGTCAGAAGGCAACGCAAAAGGGGCCATATGTCCAGAATTGTATCGGAAAAGACCATCGTATCTGTCGGGCCAAGGGCGCTTGAGGGTTTCCTGCGCCTTCCGCCGAATCCGCTTGGGCTGGTGATTTTTGCGCACGGCGCAGGTAGTAGCCATCTTAGCACGCGCAACAACTACGTCGCTGAAGAACTGGGTAAACGAGCCATTGCCACACTTCTCTTTGATCTTCTGTCTGAGGAGGAGGCAAGAGACCGGGCAAACGTTTTCGATATACCGTTGTTGAGTACGCGCATGATTGAGGCGATCGCGTGGACGCGATCCAGTCCAGATGTATCTACGCTTCCTATCGGTCTTTTCGGATCGAGCACAGGTGCTGCGGCTGCGCTGGTCGCCGCGGCACAAGCCCCCGCCGAGGTTCAGGCCGTCGTCTCGCGCGGCGGACGCCCCGACATGGCCGGCGAAGCGTTGCCCAAGGTCAAGGCACCCGTCCTGCTGATCATCGGGGGTGCGGACTACCAGGTCATCGAGTTGAACGAGTTTGCCGCCAAGCGGCTTGCCTGCCCATACAAGCTCGAGATCGTTCCGGGCGCTACGCATCTTTTCGAGGAACCAGGAACCTTGGAACGGGTGGTAGATCTGGCAGGGGATTGGTTCGCATCGAACCTGGCACAAGCCGGAGCGGGATCATGAGCGGATTTCTCAACCGGACCGAGGCCGGAAAGGCTCTTGCCCGTGAACTTGTCGGCAGGGGCTACACCGATCCGGTCATCCTAGCCCTGCCACATGGTGGCGTTCCGGTGGGGATTGAGGTTGTGCGCGAACTTCGTGCGCCGATGGATCTGGTCATGGTACGCAAAATCGGCGTTCCCAGACAGCCAGAACTCGCTGCAGCTGCTGTGGTGAACGGCGAAAACCCCCAGATCGTCATCAACGAACGCATTGCTGCGCAGGCCGGGCTTTCACATGATGAGATTGAACGGCTGGCACAGACACAGCTGGACGAGATAATGCGCCGTCGGGAAATCTACCTGAAGGGCCGCGCTTCAGTTCCAGTCGAAGGCCGGACGGTGATCATTGTCGATGACGGCATCGCCACCGGTGCCACGATGCGTGCTTCTCTCAAGGCCGTGCGGAAGCGCAAGCCGACGAAACTGGTGCTGGCGGTACCTGTCGCGGCGCCCGACACGCTTGAGGCGTTACGTGGAGAAGTCGACGAGGTCGTTTGCCTTCTCAAGCCCCAGTTATTGCTTGGGATTGGCGCG
>DFBX01000068.1:5039-7665 GCA_002366795.1 Rhodobacteraceae bacterium UBA3069
GATCGCTTGATCCGGAAGAATGAGGATGGGCAAGATTAACGCCCTGAGTTCAGATCTGGATCACCCTTTGCATGTGGATCGATCCATCGGATCTCTGCATGCGCCATCCCATGAGATGGCTTTCGCGCATCAACATATCCACCAGCCATTGAATCGTGCCCTCATCCGGCCTGGCAAGCGAGAAAGCGCGGCGAATGTAGGGGATGATCTCAACGCCCGAGAGCCGGCCTGTGTTCGTATCGATATCGATAACAAAAGCAAGGCCCAAATCAGGATGATACGCCTCATGCCCGCCGATCCCTTCATAGTCGTTGATCAGATCGCCGCAGCCGTAGAGGATCAGCCGGTCGTGGTAGATCTCGATGCCTTTCGGATGATGCGAAGAGTGACCGAAGACAAGGTCGACTTTTGCCGCATCTATCAGCGCATGCGCCATCCGCTTTTGCCAATGCGGGATCGTATAACCCCAGTTGCCACCCCAGTGGACCGATACCACTACGATGTCGTTTGACCGGCGAACCGGGGCGGTCCGCGCTCGCACCAATGCCGCGGCCTCTTCCGGATTGTCTGGCAGTATTGCGATTCCCGGCCGATCCGAAGCCGCCTTCCACTCCCGGGGGACACCGGCGGAGCCGTGCCCGAATGCCAACAACAGTACACGCCCTTTGGTGGATTGCCCAAGGGCTGCGGGCGTCGCAGCCTCTTCTTTCGTCCGGCCGACGCCCGCACGCTTCACGTCAAGGCGGTCCAGTACCGAGAGCGTATCAATCAACCCCGTCTCGCCCCAGTCGAGCACGTGATTGTTGGCCAGTGTGCAGGCATCGATGCGGGCGGCCTTAAGAACGGAGGCGTTATCCGGCGACATGCGGTAGTTGATCCCTTTGGGCGCGTGCTGGCCGCGGCAGGTGATCGCGGTTTCCAAGTTCACGATGCGCAGGTCGCAATCGCGGCTATCAAGATCGTCCGGCAAACTGCCCCATATGTAGCCTGGATCTACGGGTTTCGGGATCCGCCCAAACCGCCTCTCGGCAAGCTGCACATAGTCCGCCGCCGACCGAATGTAGCTTTCGTAAATCAGCGGATCACAGGGTTTGGGCAGGATCTGGTCGATCCCACGCCCCGGCATCACATCTCCTGCCAAGAAAAGGCGCACCGTGCCGCGTGGTTTTTGGTTTGGATAGGTCACCGTGCAAAGCTATCAGTTCAGTTTGTAACCGCATTGATCCCGGTTAAGGGTGCCCCGGTGTTTGCTGGAAGTTAAGGCGGCCCATCCAAATGCTATCTAGAGTTCAACTGTTGGCCTTGTAAAAGGCCAAAAACGAAATGAGGATATGCTAATTCAACGTTCAAGGTCGGGGAGGCCCTGACGGAATCGGACGAAAGTTGTCAACGGCGGTGTAAAAACCTGCCACTGGGGCGGAGCAAAAGTAGGCCAGTTTGAGGTATGCGCCTTGGAGCGTGCGGCCCTCAAATAGCAAGCACGGTCCGAGGCGCCCCTCTCGGCAGCTTCCTTTGGAAGCGCCTGCCGGGCAGTGATTGGCCGTCAGGCCAATTGTTCATTTTATCGGGTTGAAGGATTAGCGAGACGTGCGCGGCTTTGGTTGAGGCGGTAGCTCTCGCCATTCATTTCCAGGATGTTCACATGATGGGTGAGCCGATCCAGCAGGGCCCCCGTGAGGCGTTCGGTGCCGAAGGTTTCTGTCCATTCTTCGAACGGCAAATTGCTGGTGATCAGGGTTGATCCGCGTTCGTAGCGTTGCGAGATCAGCTCGAACAGTAGTTCCGCCCCGGTTTTGCTCAGTGGCACGAAGCCCAGTTCATCCCTTGCCCGGCAGGGCATTGCTCGGCAATGTCCCGAGAAGGGGTAATCAGCAGTTTCACCTTGGCCAGCTGCCTCTGACGGAGCAACAGGCGCTTCTCGTCGCGAGCTTCCATCAGTTCATTTACCAACGCCGCCGCTGTTACAAATGCCACCGGCAGCCCCTTTTGACAGGCCGCAAGGCCCAACCCGAGGGCGACATGGGTTTTGCCAGTGCCTGACGGGCCAAGGGCGATGACGTTTTCCCGGCGTTCGATCCATTCACAGCGCGCAAGGTCCAGGACCATCATCTTGTTCAGCGAGGGGATGGCTTTGAAGTCGAAACTATCGAGGCTTTTGATGGCTGGGAACTTTGCAGACTTGATCCGGCGCTCAACCATACGTCGTTCCCGGTCGATCAGTTCCAGCTCGGCCAGCCGCGCCAGATAGCGCACATGATCCACGCCTTCGGCGGCGCAGATGCGAGCCTGCTTGTCATGCTCACGCAGGAAGGTTGGCAGGCGCAAGGTCTTGAGGTGATGAGCCAGCAACAGCTCCGGTGCATCGCTCATGCCTCCCCTCCCGCCAGCAGGCTCATGTAGGATGACGCCGCCGTTGTGGCGATGTTGGTTCTGGGCAGGAAGGGATAGACATCCAGAAGCGCCTGTTGCTCCGTCAGAGGCAGCTGGCCAAGGTGAAACTGCTGATTACCCCCTCTCGGGACATTGCCGAGCAATGCCCTGCCGGGCAAGGGATGAATGGTCTTGTCCCGGTTTAGTTCCGGCCTCTTTCGAGCAATATTTGTTATGAAGGAGACAAGATATGGCA
>DFBX01000029.1 GCA_002366795.1 Rhodobacteraceae bacterium UBA3069
GGGTTCGCGAAGGGTTTGTGGCGGAGAGACAGGGATTCAAACCCTGGAGACGGTCTCCCGCCTACACACTTTCCAGGCGTGCGCCTCCGACCACTCGGCCACCTCTCCGTGACGCGCCTTCTACAATCACATTCAGGGGGATTGCAAGACCTGCTTTGCCCGAAATCACAGCGAAATTTCAAGGAGCGGAACCAGTCGTGCGTTTGATGGGTTGAACCTTGGGCGGCTACACCCCAATGTTAGCCGAAACCCCTTCTATTCCAGTGATTTGACATCCCCTCGCTATGAACTCTCCGCGCAACCATCCCAGTCTGCCCCCTGCCCCGTCCGAACGCCCCATGCGTCAGGGCAGCCCGCGGCGCCGCGTGGTTCGCACCGAGACCGGGCAATTGCAGACCGGCGCGCTGATGATCATCGCCTTTGCGGTGGTGCTGTTCTTGCTGGTGCAGGCACGGTTTCTGCTGGTGACACTCGCGACGGCGATCGTGCTGTTCTCGCTGACCTCGGATGCGATCAACTTTATCGCGCGGCAGCGGATCGGGCCGTTCCGAATTCCCAACTGGCTGGCCTCGATCACGGCCTTGATGGCAATCTCGCTGGCGCTGCTGGTGTTGACGTCGGTCATTCTAAGCCAGGTGAACACGGTGCTGACCACGGCGCTGGCCTATACCGAACGCGCGCCCGAGGCGATAGCCTCGCTGTTCGCGTGGCTGGGCGCGGACGCGGAACAGGCGGTCTACAATTCCATCGCGTCGATCCGGGTGTCGGCCTGGCTGTCCACCCTTGCGGGGCAGGCTGGCGGGCTGATGCAGGCCACGGTGCTGGTGATCCTGTTCGTCGGTTTCCTGTTTGCCGAGCGGATCTGGTTCCGCACCAAGATGGATGCGTTTTTCGGGTCCGAGGCGCAGGCCGCACGCGTCGGCCAAGTGATTTCCACCATCATCCACAGGGTCAACTACTACCTGCTGGTGAAAACCTTCATTTCCGCGATCACCGGGCTGCTTGTCTTCGTGATCGCCAAACTCTTCGGCCTTGATCTGGCGGTGGCACTGGGGATCGTGACCTTCGTGTTGAATTACATTCCCAATATCGGGTCGATCATCGCCACGGTGATGGTGGCACTGGTGGCCTTCGTTCAATTGGGTGGTCCGGGGATGACGGCGGCGATTTTCCTGCTGATCGGGGTGATCCAGTTCGTCGCCGGTTCGGTGATCGACCCGATGCTGATGGGCCGCGCCCTGCGCCTGTCCAGCTTTGGCATAATAATCAGTCTCGCCTTCTGGGGCGCGGTCTGGGGCATCCCCGGCATGTTCCTGTCGGTTCCGATCATGGTCGGGCTGATGATCGTCTGCTCGCAGGTGCCATCCTTGCGGCCCATCGCGATATTGCTGTCGCGTGAAGGCCTCCCCGACCCTGAGGCGCAAGCACTGGGCGAAGACAGTATCGCGGCGGAATAGCTGGCAAGATCAGGCCAAAACGGCTTGGCCGGGCGCCCAAGCCACGGCAAGGGGCTCCGCGCCCCGCGACGCGGCTGCCTTGCTGCCCTTTGTCTTGTTCAGCTGCGGCGCAGAAATTCGACCAAAGCGCGGGTGGACCCATCGGTGCCTTCGGGCAAATCGCCCCCGTCCATCACCGGACCCAGCGTATTGGCCAGCTCCTTGCCAAGCTCCACCCCCCACTGGTCAAAGGAATTGATTCCCAAAACCACCCCTTCAACGAACACCCGGTGTTCATAAAGCGCAACAATCTGCCCCAACCGGCGTGGGCTCAGCTTGTCAAAGGCCAAAGTGGTCGACGGGCGGTTGCCCGGGAACACTCGGTGCTGCGCCTGCATTTCCAAAGCGTCGCCCGTCAGGCCGCGTTCCGCCATCATTTCCCGCGCGCGGTCCAGCGAACGGCCCACCATCAGCGCCTTGGACTGCGCCAGGCAATTGGCGACCAGCAGCCGGTGATGATGCGCCAGATCCGGCTCGTGCCCCTCGGCGGCGACCATGAATTCGCAAGGCACCACCTGCACCCCCTGATGGATCAGCTGATAGAACGCGTGCTGCCCGTTGGTGCCCGGCTCGCCCCAGACAATGGGGCCGGCCTCCATCTTCAGGGGCGCGCCATTCATCGACACGCGCTTGCCGTTGCTCTCCATCTCCAGCTGTTGCAGATAAGCGGGCAGACGGGCCAGACGCTGTTCATAGGGCAGCACCGCGCGGGTGGCATAACCCATCACCTGGTGGTTCCAGACGCCGATCAACCCAAGCAGCACGGGCAAGTTCTGATCGAAATCGGCGGTCTGGAAATGGCTGTCCATCGCGGCACCGCCAGCCAGGAATTCACCGAAACCTTCCGCGCCGACGGCAATCATCAGCGACAGGCCAATCGGCCCCCAGACGGAATAACGGCCGCCGACCCAATCCTCGAATCCGAACACGCGCTCGGACGCGATGCCGAACTCCTCCGCCTTTTCCGTGGCCGAGGACAACGCCACGAATTGCTGGCCCGGCTCTGCCACGGCCTGCGCCATCCAGTCGCGCGCTGTAGCGGCATTGGTCATGGATTCGATCGTCGTAAAGGTCTTCGACGCGACGATCACCAGCGTCGTCGCCGGATTTAGTCCCGCAAGCGTATCGGCGATATGCGCGCCATCAACGTTCGATACGAAATGGCAGCGCGGCCCGTCGGCATAGGGCGTCACCGCCTGCACCGCCATCGCGGGCCCCAGATCGGACCCGCCGATGCCGATATTGACCACATCGGTGATCGCGCCCCCTGCCCCCTTGAAATCGCCGGATCGCACCGCAGTGGAAAATTCGGCCATGCGCGCACGGGTCTCGCGCACACCGACCAGAACGTCCTTGCCCGCCACCATCACGCGGGCGCGGTCGGTGGCGCGCAGGGCGGTATGCAACACCGCGCGCCCCTCGGTCATATTGATCCGCTCGCCAGAGAACATGGCGTGACGGCGCACATCCACGCCGGCACGGCGCGCCAACAAGATCAGCTTGTCACGGGTTTCCGCATCGATATTGGTCTTGGAATAGTCGAACAACAGCCCGTCGAACCCGGCCGAGAATTCCGCCGCGCGGTCCCCATCCTCGAACAATTGCTTCATGTTGCGCTCTTTCGCGCGCCCGCCCAGAACCTGCAACTCGTCCCAGATCCGTCCCGTATCGGTCATGTCCTACGCTCCGTCAAAATCACTATCATGGTGCCCAATGCACCACCGCGTTGCCCAAAAGCGCCGCCACTGGCGCCTCCTCGGGGCGCAAACCCTTTGCCCGTTCCAGCGCGGCACGCTTATCGCTGCCCATTATGACAATATGAAGGCTGATCGCCCCCCTCAGAACGGGCGCGGAAAACGTCACCCGCGCCTCGGGCTGGCTGTCCACACGCATCGACAACAACACCGGCGCATGCGGATCCAGCGCCAGCCGCAAATTTTCCCCGCGCGGGAACAGCGATGCCGTGTGCATGTCATCCCCCATCCCCAGCAGGGCCACGGAAATCGGCAGATGCGGCGTCAGCCGCTCCGCGACATCGGCCATAACCGCATCCGGATCGTCACCGCCCGCATAAAACGGCAGGAATGTCGCCGCCGCCGCCCGTTCGACCATTAGCCGCTGCTTGATCAGCGCCGTGTTGGACCGCGGATGATCCTCCGGCACCCACCGTTCGTCACTCAGCGCGATATCAACCCGGTCCCAATCCAGTCGCGCCGCGCAAAGCGCATCGAAAATCGGCCCCGGCGTCGTCCCGCCCGGCACCACAAGCGTCGCCCGTTCCTCGTGCCGCAACACCCCAGCCAGTTCCGAGGCAATGACATCCGCCAGATCCATCGCCAAGGCTTCTCGGTCCGGATATTCGATCAGCTCCATGTCCTACCCCCTGCCTTCATTGTTCCGAAAATACTTCAGGGTCCGGGACAGCGTCCCGGCCTGCCCTCGCAGCCCCCGTCAGGTTCGAATGTCACGCCAACGCCGCCCGTCGCGGTGCATCAGCATCAACGCATCCTCCGGCCCGCTGGACCCGGAATCGTATGGCCGCGGCTCGTCGCCCCGATCCTCCCACGCCTTGATGATCGGGTCGGTCCAGGCCCATGCGGCCTCTACCTCGTCGCCGCGCATGAACAGGGTCTGGTTGCCGCGGATCACATCCATGATCAGCCGCTCGTAAGCATCTGGCACATCCTCGGCCTCGGGCTCCAATGCTTCGGAAAAGGTCATATCCAGCGGCACGTCCACCAGGCGCATGCCGCCCGGCCCCGGTTCCTTGATGGTCACGCCAAGGTCGATCCCTTCGTTGGGCTGTAACCGGATGGTCAGGATATTGCGATGCTGCCCGGCCTCGGGCCCGAAAATCGAATGCGGGGTTTCCTTGAACACCACGGCAATCTCGGATGTGCGCGCGCGCAAGCGTTTGCCGGTGCGCAGGTAGAACGGCGTGCCCGCCCACCGCCAGTTGCTGACATGCAGCTTCATGGCGATGAAACTTTCGGTCAGCGACACCGGGTTTTCCACATGCTCGCGGTAACCGGGCTTGTCGTCATCGGCTTCATACTGGCCGCGCACGATCTCGTTCGGCTCCACCGGATCCAGCGCGCGGATCACTTTCAGCTTTTCATCGCGCACCGCGTCAGGGTCGAACTTGGCGGGCGGCTCCATCGCGATCAGGCACAAAAGCTGCATCATGTGGTTCTGCACCATGTCCCGCATCGCGCCGGATCGGTCATAGTAATCGCCGCGCCCGCCCACGCCCACGGTTTCGGCCACTGTGATCTGGATATGGTCGATATATTGCGAATTCCACAAAGGCTCGAACAGCATGTTGCCGAACCGGATCGCCATCAGGTTCTGCACCGTTTCTTTACCAAGGTAATGATCAATCCGGTAAATCTGCCCCTCGTGAAAATGCTGCGCCAGCGACGCGTTCAACGCCCGCGCCGTGCCAAGGTCGCGGCCAAAGGGTTTTTCAACCACGATCCGCGTGTCATCATCAGCCATGCCATGCAGGTGCAGCCGTTCGGCCAGCGGCCCGAACAGGCGCGGCGCGACCGAGAAATAGAACGCGCGCACGCGGCCCTCGTGCATCTTGCCGGCAAGGTCGGTCCAGCCATCGGTGCCCATCGCGTCCAGCACCACGTAATCGAGGATTTTCAAAAAGCCCGCCATCGCATCGGTATCGGTGGCGTTGACCGGGTCGAACTCCTCCAAGGCGGCGCGCACCATGGCGCGATACCCATCCGCGTCCATCTCGGCGCGGGCGGCGCCGATCACGCGGGTTTCGCCCTGCATCTGACCCGCGCGGTAACGCCGGAACAGTCCGGGCAGGATCTTGCGCCGCGCCAGATCGCCCGTGCCGCCAATGATGACCAAATCGAAAGGATCGACCGGAATGATGCGAGAAACCATGGGGGCCCTTCTTTGATTTTTCCGCATTTAAGGGCAGGGTCTGCCCCACACCTTGCCGCAGCTTAAGACAATTGAAGTTGCGATGCTATGATGCGCGTCCAGAAAACGGGCCATGCCGCCCCCACGATGCGTTTGCGCTAACATTGCTGCATTTCGCGGCATTCACAATGATGTCAGCGATGCTTTCACCGGTTTTTTCACGCGCCCGCCCCTGCTAGCGTGACGTGCAACGCGAAAGGGCCGCCGCATGAAAGACATCACTGCAAATTCGGGCAAATTCATCGATCCGAACACCACCGCCAAGGGCGAGGATCGCGCCAAGGTGGCCCTGAGCAACCCGCAAACCCTGTGGTTCAACACCGGCACCCTGTGCAACATCGAATGCGTAAACTGCTATATTGAAAGCTCGCCGACGAATGACGCGCTGACCTATATCGCACTGGCCGAAATGACCGCCTATCTGAACCAGTTGAAAACCCGCAACTGGCACGTGAACGAGATCGCTTTCACGGGGGGCGAGCCCTTCATGAACCCCGACATGATCCCCATGGCCGAAGCCGCCCTTGCGCGCGGCTATGACGTGCTTATCCTGACCAACGCCATGCGCCCGATGATGCGCCCCTCGGTTCAACGCGGGTTGACCCGTCTGAACACGGCACATCCCGGCAAGATGACCCTGCGCGTGTCGCTGGACCATCACAGCGCCGAACATCACGACGCCCTGCGCGGTACGGGCAGTTTCGACATCACGCTGAAAGGCATGGACTGGCTGCGCGACAATGCCATCCCCATGGCCGTCGCGGGCCGCTCCATCTGGAACGAATCCGAGGCCGAGGCCCGCGCCGGTTTCAAAGCGCTCTTCACCGCGCGCCAATACGATATCGGCGCCGCAAACCCAGGCACTTGCGTGATTTTCCCCGAAATGGACATGTCCGTCGAAGTGCCCGAAATCACCACCCAATGCTGGGACATCCTTGGCAAATCTCCCGATCAGGTCATGTGTTCGTCGTCGCGCATGGTGGTCAAACGGCGCGGCGCGGCCCCGTCGGTCGTGGCCTGCACCCTGCTGCCCTATGACCCGCAATTCGATCTGGGCGAAACGCTGGAACAGGCAGAACAGCCCGTTGCCCTCAACCACCCCCATTGCGCCAAGTTCTGCGTGCTGGGCGGGGCCAGCTGTTCTGCCTGACCGCCCCTCCTGATCCGGGCCCTTTCATTGTTCCCATAAATACCTCCCGCCGGAGGCATCCGTCCGCACCGCACGCGCAAACCGCCGCTGTTTGCGCAAACGCCCTTCACCTTCGTCGCCCTGCCCTCTACAAGCGCCGCAAATGCGTTTGACAAAAGGGAGAGTGACCCAATGAGCACAATCATCGACATCCACGCACGCGAGATTTTGGACAGCCGGGGCAACCCGACGGTCGAGGTGGACGTGATCCTCGAAGACGGCACCATGGGCCGCGCCGCCGTGCCCTCGGGCGCATCCACCGGCGCCTATGAAGCGGTCGAAAAGCGCGACGGTGACAAATCCCGCTACATGGGCAAGGGCGTTCTGGAAGCCTGCGCCGCCGTCAACGGCGAAATCGCCGAGGCGCTGGTCGGCTTCGACGTGACCGAACAGGTCGCCATCGACATGGCCATGATCGAACTGGACGGCACCGACAACAAATCGCGCCTTGGCGCAAATGCCATCCTTGGCGTGTCGCTCGCCTGTGCCAAGGCCGCCGCTGATTACACCGCACAGCCCCTGTTCCGCTATGTCGGCGGCACTTCGGCCCGCACCCTGCCGGTTCCGATGATGAACATCATCAACGGCGGCGAACATGCCGACAACCCGATCGACATCCAGGAATTCATGATCATGCCGGTAAGCGCCGCGAACATCCGCGAGGCCGTGCGCATGGGCTCCGAAGTGTTCCACACCCTGAAAAAAGAGTTGGCCGCCGCAGGGCTTTCGACGGGACTGGGCGACGAGGGCGGCTTTGCCCCCAACCTTGGCAGCGCGCGTGACGCGCTTGATTTCATCATGAAATCCATCGAAAAAGCCGGATACAAGCCGGGCGAGGATATCTACCTGGCCCTCGATTGCGCCGCGACCGAATACTTCAAGGACGGCAAATACGAGATGAAGGGCGAAGGCCTGTCTTTGACCCCTGATGAAAACGTTGCCTATCTTCAGGCGCTGGTCACCGACTACCCGATCATCTCGATCGAGGACGGCTGCTCGGAAGATGACTGGGACGGCTGGGCGATGCTGACCGAGGCTCTGGGCAACCAGATCCAGCTGGTCGGCGACGACCTGTTCGTCACCAACCCCGAACGCCTTGCGATGGGCATCGAACAAGGCTGCGCCAACTCGATGCTGGTGAAGGTCAACCAGATCGGTTCCCTGACTGAAACGCTGAAAGCCGTGGACATGGCGCACCGCGCCCGCATGACCAACGTGATGTCGCACCGTTCGGGCGAAACAGAGGACGCCACCATCGCCGACCTCGCCGTGGCCACCAACTGCGGTCAGATCAAAACCGGCAGCCTTGCCCGTTCCGACCGGCTGGCAAAATACAACCAGTTGATCCGCATCGAGGAAGCCCTGGGCGAAACCGCAGAATACGCAGGTCGTTCGATCCTGAAATGATCCGTTCCGCCGCGTCGCGGCAGACCTTTGTTCGAAAAATAGAGCCCGCCCTTCGTAATAAGGGGCGGGTTTTTGCTTGTCTGACTAAACCTATATTCCGCCTGGCAAAATCCGCAAGACAAGTGCTTCCTGTAACAGTAACGTGAGGCAATGAAAGAAACCCTGCAAACCACCGTCGATCAGGACAGACCACACCACCCGGCCTTGTCACCGATGCAGCAAGACGCCATGGCCATCCTGAGGCAAGCGGGCAAAGTCTTCTATCCCGAAGTCGTCCTGCGCTTGTCCATCACCATGGGCGCCGCCCTGGCGCTTTGGAATTATACCGGGCTGGCGATCCTTCCGGTGTTGCTGGGCCTGCACACGGTTCTCAACCTCGCCTACCTTGTCTGGCTGCTGAAATTGAATGCACCTTTCGACCTGCGAACATTTCACTTGGCGATGTTCTTTTCCATGGCGCTGACCGGCCTTTTCAGTATCGCTCCGGTGTATCTGATCTGGCTGAACGATCCTGTGCTGACGATCACTGCACTGGCCGGAATTGGCGGAATGGCACTGCACAATCTGATTACTCACGGCCATGTGCGCGGCATCGCGATATTCGCGTCAATCCATGTTCCGGCGCTGCTTGCCGTGGTGGCGGCGATCTCGATCATGCGGACGGACAGCATGTGGGGCCAGATTCTGCTGCTGTTCTGTTTCTTCTCGGTGTCGGCCTATTACGTGTTTTGCCATTACACGATTTACAGGAACTACATCCGCACGCGCATCGCCGAGGCCCGCGCGAAAGAGGCACAGCGGATGCAGGCCATTGGCCAGATGACGCGCGGCAGCGCCCGCGATTTCAACGGGTTTCTGACCGGCATACAGGGCAATCTGGAACCGTCGCAACACCTGCCCGACGGGGCCGAACGCGAGCAGACGCTGGAACGCGCGCGCGAAGCGGCGCGACTGGCCGCCGACGTGACCTCGCGGCTGGTGGCCTATGCGCGGCAAACCCCGCTGAGGCCCGAACACCATGACCTGAAAAACTTGATGTCGAAAATCGCCACACGGCTGCGCGGCGATCTGCCGGATGGGCGCAAGTTGGTGCTGGCACCCGTGGCGTGCATGACACCCATCGAAGTTGATAGCGAACGCCTGACCCGGGCCTTGCAGGCGCTGGCCGCCCATACGAACGAGGCGGCACCCGCAGGCGGCACCATCACCCTGCGCGCCCGATTGGTGGGGTTTTCCGCACCCGTCACGCATTTGTCCTGCGGCACGCTTGGTCCCGGCACCTATTGCATGATTTCCATTCTTGACGATGGGCCGGGGATCGCGCCCGACCTGCTGGACCGCGTGACAGAACCGTTTTTCACCACGTCGGGCCCGCGGCGGAATTCCGGGCTTGGCCTGCCGATGGCCCTTGGTTTTGCTGATCGATCCGACGGGGCGCTTGGAATCGCATCACAACCGGGCCGGACCGAGGTGACGCTTTGCCTGCCCTGCCCCGACTGCACCGAAGCGCGCCTGGCGTAGGCCAGAGCAACCTGCAAGGATATCCACCACATGACCCAACCCGCCAAACCCGACAGCCACGCCGACACGCGGCTGGCTGCCCTGACCCGCATTGCTCTTTTGATGATCGGGCGAGCGGAAAAAAGGCTGGGCGTGGGGCTGGATCACACGCGCCACATCGCCCGCACCGATCTGAAATTGCTGACCCGCTACAACCGGCTGTTCGGTTTCCTGGACCCGAACCGCAATTGCCCGAAACAGGCCTATCACACGGCACGCCTGCGCGGCGCGCTGGCCGCCGATTGCGGCACCTGCGTCGAGGCCGAAATGAACCTTGCCCGCCGCGCCAAGCTGCCCGACGCGTTGATCGCCGCAATCCTGCGCGGCGAAGGCCTGCCCGACGATCTGGCCGCGGTGGTGGCGCTGGCCGATGCCACGACGCGCGATCGCGGCGATGACAGCGCCGCGCGCGAGGCCGTGCGCGCCGCCTATGGCGATGCAGGGTTGATCGAATTGGCCTATGCCATGAACGGCGCGGCGCTGCTGCCTGGTATAAAGCGCGCCATGGGCGATGCCACAGCCTGCGATCTGGACATGATGCGCCGCGTGCAACGCAAGGATGGTTCGGCCTGATCCAGCGTGATCCGGCGCTATTGACAGATGGATGCGCCACGCCTATCTGGCGGTCGCAGGGAAGACGGCCCCCGCCGCTCGCAGGTATATGCCATGGTGAAGCCCGTCAAACGATCAAGACCGATCCACTTTCCGTTTCATGCGGTTTGTTGGCAATGCGAGCCCCGACTTTGAACACCGCCATATGAAAGAAAGGACCGGACATGACCGATCTGCCTTCTTTGTACGCACTGAAAGCGCAGGCGAAACAGTTGAAACTGGCGCTTGCCACTAAGGGACAGGGCATGGCCCATGGCCAGTGCCTTGACCTGATCGCCCGTCAGCACGGGCATCGCGACTGGAACACGCTGCACGCGCGGGCAGGCAACATGCCCCCCGCGCTGCGCATGGGACAGCGTGTGACAGGCCGCTACCTTGGCCAGCCATTCACCGGCGAGGTCATCGCCATGGCCGCCATGGGGGACGCGCATAACCGCATCACCCTGCGCTTTGACAAGGCGGTGGACGTGGTGCCCTTCGACAGTTTCTCGAACTTTCGCAAACAGGTGAACGCGGTGGTCACCCGCGACCTGCGCACGGTCGAGGAAACATCGGACGGGACACCCCATTTGGTGCTGACCGCCTGATCCATCCACCCCGCCAACAATAGAAAAAGGGCCGCGTCATCTCCGACGCGGCCCTTTCCCCTTTCCTGTGAGTGGGATTATTTCGTGATGATCACCTAGTGATGATTTCAGGCCCCATGACCAGCGTCGGCAGCCATGTGGAAATGATCGGGATATAGGTCACCATGATCAGAAAGACGAACAGAACGGCCAGGAACGGCAGTGCCGCGCGCACCACCCGCATCATCGGCATCCCCGCCACGCCAGATGTGACGAACAGGTTCAGGCCGACAGGCGGGGTGATCATGCCGATTTCCATGTTGACCACCATGATGATGCCCAGGTGTATCGGATCCACGCCCAGTTCGATCGCAATCGGGAACACCAGCGGCGCGACGATCACGATCAGCCCCGACGGTTCCATAAACTGCCCGCCGATCAGCAGGATCACGTTCACGATGATCAGGAACATGATCATGCCAAAGCCGGCATCCAGCATCATGGTCGCGATCTGTTGCGGGATCTGCTGTTCGGTCAGGACATGCTTCAGGATCATCGCATTGGCGATGATGAACATCAGCGTCACGGTCAGCTTGCCGGATTCGAACAGCACGTTGCGGGTGTCGCGGTGGAAGAAGGCGGTCACCAGCGAAATCGGCTTTTGCAGCAGCGACAGGTTGCGCAGCCCGTCCGCCCGCGCCAGCGGCCCCATGTCACGATACACGAAATTCGCGATCACGAAGGCATAGACAGCGGCCACGGCTGCGGCCTCGGTCGGGGTGAAGATACCGCCATAGATGCCGCCAAGGATGATGACGATCAGGCCAAGACCCCAGATCGCATCGCCAAAGGCCGCGCCTGCCTCTCCCCATCCCTTCCACTCGCCCTTGGGCAGTTTCTTGACAATGGCAATGCCCAGGATCGTGGCCATCAGCATGGTGCCCGCCAACAGGCCCGGAATAACGCCCGCAAGGAACATCCTGCCAACGGAAGTATCCGTGGCCGAGGCATAGACCACCATCACGATGGACGGCGGGATCAGGATGCCCAGCGTGCCCGCATTGGCAATCACGCCGGCGGCGAAATCCTTGGAATAGCCCACCTGCCGCATCCCGGCGATCACGATGGACCCGATGGCGACCACGGTGGCGGGGCTGGACCCCGAAAGCGCAGCAAAGATCATGCAGGCAAAGACCCCCGCAATCGCCAGGCCGCCGGGCAAATGCCCCACGATGGCAATGGAAAACCGGATGATCCGCTGCGCCACGCCCCCCGTGGACATGAAGCTGGAGGCAAGGATGAAGAACGGAATGGCCAGCAGCGTGTAATGCCCCGCCATCGCCTGGAAAAACGTCTGTGCGATGGATGCAAGCGATGTGTCGGACTGCACCAACAGGAACAGGATGGAACTCAGGCCCAAAGAGACGGCAATCGGCACGCCGATCAGCATCAGACCCACGACCATGATAAATAGAATGGCGACTTCCATTGGGTCTTACTCCTCGGCGTTCAGGTGGCGGACGTCGTCGATGGCGTCCTCGGCTTCATGGCTGACGATCAGGCCCTCGGCGCGGCCCCTGGCCACGCGGATCGTGGCCTGAATGAACCGAAACAGCAGCAGCGCCATGCCAAAGGGCAGCATGACATAGGGAATGAAACGCGGCACTTTTTCATAATGCTCGCCCTCGTTCATGATCGGCTCGATCCAGCGCAGAAATTCGGGGAAGGGAATATCCACCACCTCGTACCAGCCGCGATAGCTGGTGCGCTTCATTTCCTCGAATCCGGTGGGAAACCAATGGCCCGTGGTCTGCGGCAGGTTGGCGAAATTCGCCCAGTAATCCCAGGCACCCTTGGTCAGCAGGAACGCATAGAAGATGCAGACCAGCCCGACGAAGATGCCAACAACCCGGCGCGCGCCCGGCGCAAGAAAGGCGATCAGCGCGTCAACGCCCAGATGGGCCGTGACCTTGACCGCGTAGCTGATGCCGAACAGCACAAGCCACGCGAACAGAAAGGTCGTCGCCTCAAGCCCCCACATCAGCCCGGTGTTGAACACGTAGCGCAGCACCACGTTGGTAAAGGTGATGAGGGTCATCAGACCAAGGATCACGGCAATCGCCGTCTCCTCCAGCTCGTTGACCACATGGCCCAACATGGACCTTGGCTGGTTGTCGGTGGACATGGCCCCCTCCCCCGTTGATTTCGTGAAATATCAAGGCGGTGCGGTGATACGGGCGCAGGGCCAGACCACAGGGCAACCGCAAAACGCGGCGCCCGGCATTTGCTGCCGGACGCCGGACCTGAAACCAGGCCTTAGTGCTTGGCGTTGATCGCCTGTGCGGCGTCGATGTTTTCCTGACCGACATCGCCCACGAACTCGTCCCAGACGGGTTTCATGGTGGCGACCCAGTCGGCACGCTGTTCTGCGTTCAGCTCGCGCACTTCGGACCCGGCCGCGATCACGGCTTTCTTGGCTTCCTGGTTCACGGCGAAGGATTCAGCGTTCCGCGCTTCGGTCACTTCGGCCATGATGGTGGACAGCTGGCTGCGCACGTCCTCGGGCAGGCCGTCCCACCAGTCGGACGAGGTCACGACCATGTAGTCAATGATGCCGTGGTTGGTTTCGGTGATACCGTCCTGCACCTCGAAAAACTTCTGGCCATAGATGTTGGACCAAGTGTTTTCCTGACCGTCCACGACGCCGGTTTGCAGCGCGCCGTAAACTTCCTTGAAGGCCATCGGCTGGGGCGATGCGCCCATGGCAGCCATCTGCGCCTTCAGCACGTCCGAGTTTTGAACGCGGAACTTCAGACCATTCGCATCCGACGGGCTCATCAGCGGCTTGTTGGCCGACATCTGCTTCATGCCATTGTGCCAGAACGCCAGCCCAAGAAGGCCGCGACGCACCATGGCTTCCTTCATCGCCTGACCGGTTTCAGAGTTCTGGAACTCGTCCACAGCGTTGATGTTCTTGAACATGAAAGGCAGATCGAAAATGCGGAATTTCTTGGTGAACTGCTCGAATTTTGACAGCGAGGGCGCGGCCATCTGTACGTCGCCCTGCAGCATCGCTTCGAGAACCTGGTCGTCGTTATACAGGGTCGAGCTGGGGAACACTTCCATGCAGGCCTTGCCGTTCATCTCTTCGTTCACGCGCTTTTCCAGCAGCGAGGCGGCGATGCCCTTGGGGTGCTTGTCGGTGTTGGTGACGTGGCTGAACTTGATGACGATTTCGCCGTCGTCGCAGGCGGCAAAAGCGGCGGGCGCGGTGACGGTCAGCGCCAATGCGGTGGCAGCGGTGGTCAGGAATTTCATCAGGGTCTCCTCCCGGATAGTATTGAATTTTCCACGGGCTTGCGGGGCAGAACCCACAGCGCGATGTCGCAACTGTGGTGACGCCATGCACATGGCTCAAGCCCCGATTTCCGAATTTTCGCCGATTTGAAAATTCCGTTTATTTACAATATTGTAACCATGCGCCACACGCATAGCCGCCATGCTGCAGCGCGGCACCGTGCGAAATCCCGCACAGGTTCGCCCATGATTTGTGCGGTTTTTCGCACAATCCCTGCACAGACCCGCATGGTTCCCGATGTTCGGAATGCGCCCGCAATTTTGCTCTTGGGGGTATTCTTTTTTGGGGACGAAGATTTGAAAACCGACAGTTTTCGAACCTACACGGCACCAGCCGCGGCGCGCAGCCGGGCGCGGTTCAACGCCAGCCATTGCGCAGCCATCACCAGTGGCAGCACGGTCAATTCGCCGCGCTGCATCATGCCCTCGAACTGCGCCCAGTCCAGCACATGCGACCGGATATCCTCGGCCTCTTCGGGTTTGCCCGCCACGGTTTCGGCCGCGTCCGGCAGATCGGCCAGACCCAGGAAAACATAGAAATATTCGCTGCTTGATCCCGGAGAACTGTATCCCTGCGCGATCTTCTCAAGGCGGTGCAGGCACAGCCCCGCCTCCTCCTCGGCCTCGCGCAGCGCGGCGGTTTCCGGCGTCTCGCCGGGGTCCACGCGCCCCGCGACAGGTTCCAACGGCCAAGGCGCCTGATCACCGCGCCCGTAGGGACCGGCACGGAACTGCTCGATCACCAGCACACGGTCGCGCACCGGATCATAGGGCAGTAAAAGCGACGCATCCGAGGCCACGAAAACCCCGCGATTGATCGTCTCGCTCATGCTTCCGTCGAACCGGCGGAACCGCAGGTCGTATTCTTCCATGGCAAAAAAATTTGTATAGGGGCGGTGCAGCCGGTCCAGCGCCACATCGGCGCGGGTCATGCCCGACAGCGCCGGCACCACGCGCCCCGCCGCCGCCACCCGGGCCGCGGCACGCACACGCACCATATGCCAGAACCGCAGCACCTGCTCGGGTGTATAGCGGCCCATGTAATCCATCACCTCGCGCGCGGCCTCGCGCCCAAGTGGGCCCCATTGCGCCTGCCAATCCGCCAGATCCCAAGGCGCACCCACCTGCCAAAGCCCCTCTTGCGGGAACCATGCATGGGCATAGCCGCCCTCTTCCAGCGTCACCTCGCGCAGCTCGTAGCCAAAGCCGCCCTCGTAGAAATCCATCCGCGCCAGCGCACCATCGCTGACCGTGACCACCGCACCGCGCGCCAGGCCGCCCGTTTCAGAAACCAACAGTGGGAAATCGTGCCCCTCGGCCCAACGCACCGCATGATCGCGCACCGTGACCGGCCGAAGCGCGTATTCCCCGCCAAGCACAAGCGCGCGCAGGGCATCATCCAGCAAGCTGCCGTAAAGAAAAATGTCGGTCATGCTGTTCCCCGGCGCGCTGGCGCCAATTCAGTTCCAGTGGCGGTTGGCGATTTCGGACAAGATGCCCGAGACGATCCCGCCCAGAAGCATCACGATCAGGAATTCCACCGACAACAGCATCGCGCCCCATTCGATCATCTGTTCGAACATAGCGGCAAGGAAATCGAACAATCCGCTGAAACGGCGGCGCAGGGCCAGCCGCAATGCCTCGTTCCCCGATTGGATGAACAAGGCCCAGACCACCATCATGACAGAGGCCGACAGCCCCGCCGAGATCATGAAACTGACGCCGCGCCCAACCCGGTTGCCAATCATCGTCCAGCCGCAAATGGCACCTAGCGCCACGTTCAAAATCGTGAACCAGCCCCAGCTGGTGATGTGCGGCATCTGCCCCTTGACCAGTCCGGACAGGATAAAGCCCGTGGTGCCCAATGACAGTGCCGCCACGGCCTTGGCCGCAGTTGGCATGATGTTCAGTCCCATGCGTGCCCCTTTTGCTCGCCGTTGTTACACGGCTTTTTCGCCCCTCGGCCGCAATCGTCGGTCAGGAAAGCGATTTTCGCAAGACGGTGCCATGCAGAATGCCCGCGCATCGTGTCCTTGCGTCCACTATTTGCCGGGTTTTCGCCTAGGGGCTGTTGACGTTCATCTT
>DFBX01000082.1 GCA_002366795.1 Rhodobacteraceae bacterium UBA3069
CCGCAATCAGCCTTGGGCAGCAAGCCGCCCTTGCAGGCGATGAAGGATTGGCACAAACTCTAACCGGAGCTGTTCGAAAAACAGCCATACTTCCTGCGGGATGTGACAGTTACCTCAAACATCCAACTCCTCAACGAACCTCGCGTTCTCCTGAATATACTGGAAGCGCAGTTCGGGTTTTTTGCCCATCAGACGCTCGACCAGATCGCCGGTTTCGCCGGGTTCGTCCTCGTCTATGGTGACGCGGATCAGTTTGCGCGATTTCGGGTCCATCGTGGTTTCTTTCAAATCCTTGGCGTCCATTTCGCCCAGACCTTTGAAGCGTTGCACGTCGATCTTGCCCTTGCCGCCGAGGCCGCGTTCCAAGGCTGCCTCTTTTTCCGCATCGTCGGCGACGTAGAGCCGTTTGGCCCCTTGGGTCAGGCGGTAGAGCGGCGGGCAGGCCAGATACAGGTGCCCGGTGTCGATCATCGGGCGCATCTGGGTGAAGAAGAAGGTCATCAGCAGGGATGCGATATGCGCGCCGTCCACGTCGGCGTCGGTCATGATGATGATCTTGTCATAGCGCAGGTCATCGATGTTGAACCGCGTGCCAAGCCCGACGCCAAGCGCCTGTGTCAGGTCGTTGATTTCCTGGTTGGAGCCGAGTTTGGAGGAGGCCGCGCCCAGCACGTTCAGGATCTTGCCGCGCAGGGGCAGCAGGGCCTGGTATTTGCGATCGCGCGCCATCTTGGCGGAGCCGCCGGCGCTGTCGCCTTCGACGATGAACAGTTCGGTGCCCTCGCGGCTGTTGGAGGAACAATCGGTCAGCTTGCCGGGCAGGCGCAGTTTCTTGGTGGCGGTCTTGCGCTGAGTTTCCTTTTCCTGGCGGCGGCGCAGGCGTTCCTCGGCCCGAAGGACGAGGAAGTCGAGGATCGCGCCGGCGGATTTGGTGTCGGCGGCAAGCCAGTTGTCGAAGTGGTCGCGGACCGAGTTTTCGACAAGGCGCTGCGCCTCGACCGTGGCGAGGCGGTCCTTGGTCTGGCCGACGAATTCCGGCTCGCTGATGAAGCAGGACACCAGCGCGCAGCCGCCGGTGATCAGGTCGTCGCGGGTGATTTGCGCGGCTTTTTTGTTGGAGGTCAGCTCTCCGTAAGCCTTGATGCCCTTGAGGATCGCGGCCCAGAAACCGGCCACGTGGGTGCCGCCCTCGGGGGTGGGGACGGTGTTACAGTAGGACTGGATGAACCCGTCGCGGGCGGGGGTCCAGTTGATGGCCCATTCCACCTTGCCGGGGACGCCGAATTTTTCCTGGAAATCGACGGTGCCGGCAAAGGGGGCGTCGGCGTAAGTGGACGATTTACCAAGGGTTTCGTTCAGGTAATCGGCAAGGCCGCCGGGGAAGTGGAATGTCGCCTCTGACGGGGTTTCGCCATCGGAAATGGCCGATTTCCAGCGGATTTCGACGCCGGAAAACAGGTAGGCCTTGGAGCGGATGGATTTGAACAGGCGGGCCGGTTTGAAACGGTGGGTGCCAAAGATCTGCTCGTCCGCGTGGAAGGTGACGGTGGTGCCGCGCCGGTTGGGGGCGGCGCCGATTTTCTGGACCGGACCCTGGGGGATGCCGCGCGAGAACCGCTGTTCATACAGTTCCTTGTTGCGGGCCACTTGCACGATCATGCTGTCGGACAGGGCGTTGACTACCGATGCGCCAACCCCGTGCAGCCCGCCCGAGGTCTGGTAGGCCTTGCCCGAGAACTTGCCGCCCGCGTGCAGGGTGCAGAGGATGACTTCGAGCGCGGATTTGTCCGGGAACTTGGGGTGCGGGTCGATCGGGATGCCGCGGCCATTGTCGCGGATGGTCATGGAATAGTCTTCGTGCAGCTCCACCTCGATCCGGTTTGCATGGCCCGCGACGGCCTCGTCCATGGAGTTGTCCAGCACTTCGGCGACAAGGTGATGCAGGGCGCGTTCATCCGTGCCGCCAATATACATGCCGGGGCGTTTGCGGACAGGCTCCAACCCTTCCAGCACCTCGATGGAGGAGGCGTTGTAGTCGTCGGGGGCGGTCCCGGAGAGAAGATCGTCGGACATGGGCGCTGCTGCTCTGTTTGATTGGTTGGCGTGCAATATGACAGAGCGTGCCGCCGGGGGGAAGGGGGGCTTGTCGCGCCTAGGGGATGGGTGGGGGGCTTGCCGCCCCCTCGGCCCGCGGCCTTTGGCACGCGCGCCTCCCCCCGCAGGGGCGTTTGCGCTGACAACGGTGGTTGCGTGCGCAATGCGTCTGGTGTTGCGCCGCCAAGTGCTTTCATTTTGCGACAAATACTCCGGGGGGGGAAGATCGACAGGCGTATGCCTTTCGATCGAGGGGGCTTGCCCCCTTTGCGCTTTTTCCGGGGTGCGGTCGTTCGTGGATGGGGCGGGTGCCTCCGGCGGGAGTATTTGGAGCAAAATGAAAGACGGGGCGTTCCTGCGGGGGCGGTGCACCCGCCCGAGGCGTTAGCCGAGGGCCGCGCCCAACCGTGAATGCGTATCTTTGATACGCGGTGAGCGGGCGGGAGCCCGCCTGTTTCAGGGGGCGAAATGGGCGGCGAGCGGGGCGGGCATGTCGCATTCGGCAAGCGCGCGGGCGTCGGCGCTCATCTTGCGGGCGGTTTTGGCCACGATGCGGGACAGTTTGTCAGGGTTCTGGCTGTGCGCGAAGGGGGCAAGATACCAGCGGATGAAGGTAAAGCAGGCGCTGTATTCAGTGTCTGGTGCAGGCGGTCTGTCATATCCGCCCGGGTCGGGGTGGGGCGGGTTTGGCGCAGGTTCACCGGCCCATTGCAAGCCTAGCGGCGATCCAGCTTGGTGGACAGGTGGATCAGGCTTTCAGAGCTTTTCACGCCTTTCGCTTCGACGACCCTGTCCAGGGTTTCATCAAGTTCCTGCGTGGTGGCGGCGGACAGTTGCGCGATCAGATCCCAGCGGCCCGAGGTGGTATGCACCGTATCCACCTGCGTCAGCGCCTTGAGCCGCCCGATCACCGCCGGCTGCGCGCGCGGTTCGATCGAGATGAGGGCCGTGGCGCGGATGCGGGGGGCTGTCACCTCGGACAGGCGCAGGGTGTAGCCCGCGATCACGCCGGTGTTTTCCAGCCGTTCCAGCCGGGCCTGAACCGTGGTGCGCGCCAGCCCCAACTTGCGCGACAGCACTGCCACGGGGGCGCGGGCGTTATCCTGTAGCAGGCGCAGCAGGGCGCGGTCTGTGTCGTCGATCTGTGTGGGCATGTCGTCAATCCGCAGGAATTTGACGGCAGAATAGCGCATATGTCGCTACGGATCGACAGGAAACGCCCGCATGATGAAAAGAAAAACGCTTCACACATTCAGCAGACCCCAAGCAGCCCCCCAACAATACCCGAACAGAATGAGGCCCCGATGCGCGCGACAGCAGATTTTCCCACCCCCCTTGTCCACCTGATGCGGATCCGCCCCGACGAGGCGGTGATGTACATGGCCCCCGACGTTGTGGCGGCGCAGGCGCGGCGGTTCATGGCTGGGTTTCCGGGGCTTGTGACCTATGCGGTCAAGGCCAACCCGCGCCCCGAGGTGATCGAGGCGCTGGTGCGGGCGGGGATGCGGGCGTTTGATGTTGCCTCGGTCGCGGAGATGCGCCTGGTGCGCGAGGCCTGCCCGGATGCGGTTTTGCATTACAACAACCCCGTGCGGTCCGCCGAAGAGGTGGCGCTGGCGGGGCGGTATGGCATCGCGTCTGCCTCGGTCGATAGCGGGCGCGAGTTGGAAAAGCTGCGCCCCTTGGGCCGGATCGAGGTCGCGGTGCGGTTGAAGTTGCCGGTGAAGGGCGCGGTTTACGATTTCGGGTCGAAATTCGGCGTGGACCCGCATGAAGCGGCGGAATTGTTGCGCGGCGTGGCCAAGGCGGGGTTCATCCCTGCGATGACCTTTCACCCCGGAACCCAATGCGAGGATGGCGCGGCATGGGCGGCCTATATCCGCGCCTGTGCCGGCGTGGCGCAAGCGGCGGGTGTGAAACTGGCGCGTTTGAACGTGGGCGGCGGGTTTCCGGCGCAGCGGGTGGGCAATGCGCCGGACCTTGAGGTGTTGTTCGCCCTGATCCGGGCCGAGGTGGACGCGGCATTCGGGCCGGATGCCCCCGCGCTGGTGTGCGAGCCGGGCCGCGCCATGGTGGCCGAGGCGTTTTCACTGGCCGCGCGGATCAAGGCGCATCGCGCGGATGGGTCGGTTTTCCTGAACGACGGGATTTACGGCGGGCTGGCCGAATGGCGCGACATGCCCGGCATGGACCGGGTGCAGGTGATCGCCCCCGATGGCAGCCCGCGCGGCGCGGCGCCGGTGGCGCGCGTGGCCTATGGCCCCACCTGTGACAGCCTTGACCGTCTGCCGGACCCTTTGCCGCTGCCCGCCGATACCGCCGAGGGCGACTGGGTTCTGTTTCACGGCATGGGGGCTTATTCGCTGGCGCTGGCGACGCGGTTCAACGGTTATGGGCCGGAAGCCCCCGTGGCGGTGGGGCAGGTCGGGCCCTGAAACAGACGTGACGACTGCGTGACTTTTGTCGTCAGTCGGCCCGCTGCCTCTGGACAGTGCGGGCTGGCGGGTTACTCTCGGATGCAAACAGGGAATGCGAAGAGGGCGACATGGAAAAATTCGGGAAAAGCCAGCCGATCACACGGGTTGAGGATCAGCGGTTCCTGACGGGCACGGGGCGTTACATCGACGAAACCGCCCCCGAAGGCGCGCTTTATGGCTATTTCTTTCGCTCGCCCGTGGCCCATGGCCGGATCGTCACGTTGGACGTGACCGAGGCAGAGGCGGCCGAGGGCGTGCATATGGTGCTGACCGGGCAGGCTCTGCTGGATGCGGGCATCACCGAAAGCATGGCGGGTGTCATAGTGGACAACCGGGACGGGACCAAGGCGGCCGATGTGCGCCGCCCCGTGCTGGCCGAGGAAAAAATGCGTTACGTGGGCGATCCGGTCGCGCTGATCGTGGCCGAGGCGCTGTATCAGGCCAAGGATGCCGCGGAACTGATCGAACTGGATTACGAGGAACTGGGCGCCAAGATGGACCTGTCGGCAGGCGGGCCGCTGGTGCATGATGATCTGCCCGACAACCGCGCCTTTGACTGGGCCATGGGCGACGAGGACAAGACCGAGGCCGCCTTTGCCCGCGCCGCGAAGGTGGTGAAGGTCGAGGTGGGCGACAACCGCATCATCGTCAACTCGATGGAGCCGCGCGGCTGCCATGCGCGGTTCGATGGCCAGCGGCTGCACCTTGGGTTCAGCGGGCAGGGGGTTTGGGTGCTGAAGGCGCAGTTGGCCCGTATCCTGAACATGGAACCGGACGACATTCACGTCACCATCCCCGACGTGGGCGGCGGATTCGGCATGAAGGTTGCGCCTTATCCTGAATATTTCGCGGTGGCGCAGGCGGCGCGGATGCTGGGCAAGCCGGTGCGCTGGATGTCCGAACGCGGTGAGGCGATGCTGACCGATCACGGCGGGCGCGACCTGACCAGCCTTGGCATGCTGGCGTTCGATGAAAACAACAAGATTATTGGCTACCGCGTTGATACCAAGGCCAATATCGGCGCCTATAATTCGAATTTCGGTCAGGCGATCCAGTCTGTCCTGTTCTCGAAGGTGTTGATGGGGGTCTATGACGTGCAGGATGCATTCCTGCATGTCGAAGGGTTCTACACCACCACCACCCAGACCGATGCCTATCGCGGCGCGGGCCGGCCAGAGGCGATTTACCTGCTGGAACGGATGATGGATTACGCTGCGCGCGAACTGGGCGTGGACGTGTGGGAATTGCACCGCATCAACTTCATCCCGCGTGATGCCTTCCCCTATACCTCGGCCACCGGGGAATTGTATGACGTGGGCGATTTCCACACCCTGCTGGACAGGGTCGAGGAAAACGCCGACCGCGCCGGGTTCGCCGCGCGCAAGGCGGCATCCGAAGCCAGGGGCAAGTTGCGCGGCATGGGGCTGAGTTACTATATCGAAAGCATTCTGGGCGATCCTTCCGAAGGCGCGAAGGTCGAGTTTCACGAGGATGGCACGGTGACGATCTATGTCGGCACGCAATCGAACGGGCAGGGCCATGAAACGGTCTATGCCAAGTTCCTGTCGGACCAGACCGGCATTCCGTTCGAGGACATCCATGTGGTGCAAGGCGACAGCGACCTGATCGCCATGGGTGGCGGCACCGGCGGCTCGCGCTCTGTCACCACGCAAAGCACCGCGACGTTGGCCACGGTGGACAAGATGACCGCCGCCTTCATCCCGTATCTGGCGGAAAAGATGGGCGTGGAGGAAAGCGCGGTCACCTTCGACGACGAGCGGTTCCGGGCGCCGGGGTCCAACCTGACGCCGACCTATGTCGAGGCGGCGCAAATGGCGCGGCAAGACGGGCGGACTGAGCTGTTGACGCATGAGGCGCGGGCCACCCTGCCGGGCCGGTCCTACCCCAATGGCGCCCATGTGGCCGAGGTCGAGATTGACCCGGAAACCGGGCAGGTCACGCTGGAGCGCTACACCGTGGTCGATGATTTCGGCAACCTGATCAACCCGCGCCTGGCCGAAGGGCAGGTGCATGGCGGCGTCGCCCAAGGGGCGGGTCAGGCGCTGATGGAGCGCGTGGCCCATGACGAGGACGGGCAGATGCTGACCGCCAGCTTCATGGATTACGCCATGCCGCGCGCCGAGGACATGCCAATGTACGGGTTCGAAACCATTGCCGTGCCGTCCACCGCGAATGCCATGGGCATGAAAGGCTGCGGCGAGGCGGGAACCGTGGGGGCAATGGCCGCCACGGCAAACGCGGTGATGGATGCGCTGTGGGATCGCGGGCTGCGCAAGGCAGATATGCCGTTTACCCCGCACAGGGTATGGAGCATGCTGAATGAAAAACCTGTGGCGGCTGAGTAGACAGGCCCTAAGCCTTGTCTGGCCGGGGCTGCGCCGCGTACAATCCGCGCGGCAGCTGCGCCGCGGCCCGCTGACACATGTGATCATTCTGGATGGCACCATGTCCTCGCTGCGCGAAGGGCATCAAACGAATGCAGGGCTGACCTGCAAACTGCTGGAAGAAACCGGGGTCAAGGTGTCGACCTTCTACGAGGCAGGGCTGCAATGGTGCGACTGGCGCAGCACCCCCGCCGTGGTGATAGGGCGCGGTATCAACCGCCAGATCAGGCGTGCCTATGGCTATCTGGCCAGCCGCTATCGCCCCGGCGACCGGATATTCCTGTTTGGATATTCGCGGGGGGCCTATGCGGTGCGCTCGCTTGCAGGGCTAATCGACCACATCGGGCTGCTGCGCCCCGAACACGCAACCGAACGGCAGATCCAACTGGCCTATCGGCATTACCAAACCCCGCCCGGCGGCGATGTGGCCAAGGCGTTTACCGCGGCCTTCTGCCACGCGGACGCCCAGATCGAGATGATCGGCGTCTGGGATACGGTCAAGGCGCTGGGCCTGCGCCTGCCGCTGCTTTGGAAATGGTCCGAACCGGCCCATGCGTTTCATTCCCACGCGCTGGGCCCGGCCACGCGGCACGGCTATCACGCGCTGGCACTGCACGAAACGCGCGCGGCCTATGTGCCGGTGCTGTGGGAAACCCCGCAGGATTGGGACGGTCGGGTCGAACAGGTCTGGTTCCCCGGCAGCCATGGCGACGTGGGCGGGCAGGTTGGCGATTTCCCGCAAGCGCGCCCGCTGTCGAATATTCCGCTGGTTTGGCTGCTGGCAAAGGCCGAAGGGCACGGCCTGCCACTGCCAGAAGGCTGGCGCGCCCGCTTCCCCATGGATGCGGATGCGCCGGCGATGGGCACATGGATGGGTTGGGGCAAACTGTTCTGGCTGCGCGCAAGGCGCAAGGTGGGGAACGATCCGTCCGAAAGGCTGTACCAAGCCGAAAAACCCGAACCGCCCGAAGGGCTAAGCGCCCCTGTCTGACGCGGTGTCGTCCAGCAAGATAAGGGGCAGGGGGTTTGGCAGCCTCCTCGGCGCGCAGGCCTGCGGCCACGGCGCCTCCCCCCGCTTTACCGCAAGGCAGAACATCACCGTTCCGGGCGCAATGCGTCTGGTGTTGCAGGCGAAGGCGGTGCCGTTTGTCGCCCCTCCCAGTTTTCGCTTTGCCGATAATACTCCCCGCGGAGCGTCCGTCCTTGATGCCCGAACATGGCTCAAGGTCATCCGCCAAGGGTTGATCCGGGCGGCCCGAGGCCCCGCCATGGGCGGGGGCCGAGATACCATGTGCGGCCGTCAGGCCGCGCCGCCGGATTACGCCTTTGCGGGTTTCGCGACCAGCATGATGATGCAGGTGGTGGTGCCGGTGGCATAAAGCTTGCCATCTTCCACGCCGCGGATCTCGCCATTGGCGATCCCGGTGGACCTGCCCGCGTGCTGGCATTCGCCGATCGCCAGCACATCCATGCCCAGCGGGATCGGGCGGATGATATTCACCTTGTATTCCAACGTGGTATAGACCGACCCCTTGGGCACGCGGGTCATCACGGCGCAGGCCATGCAGCTGTCCAGCAGCGTGCCGTACCAGCCGCCATGCACGGTGCCCATCGGGTTGGTGAATTCAAACTGCGGCGCACCGCGAAACACCACGCGGCCCTCTTCGACGCTCTCGATGTGATAACCCAGTTGCCCTGCGATGGGCGGGCCGGGGTATTTGCCCGCGACCATGGCCTGCATCGATTCCAGCCCCGACATCGACAGCGCCTCTTCGCGGGTCATCAGGTCTTCGGGGGATTTGGCGATGCGGCGTGCGGGTGTGTCGGACATGGCTGCTCCTTGGTCTTGGGGTCGGGGCCATGAAACCCTGCTGCCGGACCGAAAGGCAAGGTGCCGCTGCCGTTACGCCACGTTCTCGAGTGTGACGCGGGGTGTCACGCCAAGGGCGTGGCAGACGTCACGGGTCAGTTCGGGGCGGTTCAGCGTGTAGAAATGCAGGTCCTCGACCCCGCCCTCGATCAGTTCCGAGCAAAGTTCGGTGCAAAGCGCGGTTGAGAGCAGTTCGGCGCGGTCGTCGCGTTCGGCCTTCTCGAACGCATCGTCCAGCCAGACTGGTACGTTGGTGCCACAGCGCTGTGCGAAGTTGCGCGTGCCCTTCCACGAGGTGATCGGCAGGATGCCGGGGATGATCGGCGCGTCGATACCTGCCTTGACGCAGGCATCGCGGAAGCGGAAGAAGGTGTCCGCTTCGAAGAAGAATTGCGTGATGGCCGAATGTGCGCCCGCGTCGATCTTGCGTTTCAGGTATTCGACATCCGCCGCGGTGCTGGCCGCTTCGGGGTGTTTTTCGGGGTATGCTCCGACGCGCAGGCGAAATTTGCCGGTCTGGGCCAGTGCTTCGATCAGCTCGACCGAGGAGGCAAAGCCGCCTTCATGCTGTGCGAAGCTTCCCTCGCCCTTGGGCGGGTCGCCGCGCAGGGCGACGATCTCGGTCACGCCGGCCTTGGCGTAATTGTCTGCGATGGCCAGCGTTTCCTCGCGGGTGGCGGATACGCAGGTCAGGTGGGCGGCGACATTCAGCCCGTAGTTCTTGTGGATCAGGGCCACGGCCTCGTGCGTCAGGTCACGGGTGGTGCCGCCCGCGCCATATGTCACGGAGACGAAGGAGGGGGCCAGCGGGGCCAGAACCTGCACGGTTTCCCAAAGCCGGAACGACGCTTCGAGGCTTTGCGGCGGGAAGAATTCAAAAGAGATATTCGGGCAGGTCATGTCGTTTTTCGTCCTTATTGCGTCGCCTCTTGTTGGATGACTTGTTGCATGCTGCGAATTGTGAAACAACCTCATTAAATTCATCTGGAACATGAGGCGGATTTGAATATGCATATAGAATTGCGGCATCTGCGGGCCATAAGGGCGATCCACGAGGCGGGCGGATTGGGCAAGGCGGCGGATATCCTGAATATCACCCAGTCGGCTTTGTCCCACCAGATCAAGGGGTTGGAGGACCAAGCGGGGGTGGATCTGTTCGTGCGCCGGTCCAAGCCGCTGAAATTGTCGGCGGCGGGGATGCGGATGCTGCGCACCGCCGAGAGGGTTCTGCCCGAAATCCAGGCGCTTCAGGCAGAGTTCAGCGGGCTGCGCGAGGGCTCCTCTGGCAGGTTGCATATCGCGATCGAATGCCACGCTTGTTTCGAATGGCTGTTTCCCGTTCTCGAATCATTTCGCAAAAACTGGCCGGATGTCGATGTGGACATCCGCCCCGGGCTGGCCTTTGACGCGATGCCCGCCCTGATGAAAGAGGAGGTCGATCTTGTCGTCTCCTCTGATCCTGACAAGTTGCCGGGCGTCACCTTTACCCCGCTGTTCGATTACGCGCCGGTGTTCGTTGCCTCGGCGCAGCATCCGCTGGCGCAGAAACAATGGATCGACGCCGAGGATTTTCGCGGCGAGACGCTGATTACCTATCCGGTGGAACGCGCGCGGCTGGATATTTTCAGCCAGCTTCTGACCCCGGCCAAGGTGGAGCCAGCCGCGGTGCGGCAGGCGGAATTGACGGCGGTTATCCTGCTGCTGGTCGCGTCCAATCGCGGCGTGGCGGTGTTGCCCGACTGGGTGGTGCGCGAGGTGAAATATTCCAGCGATTACGTGACGCGGCCGCTGACGGAACACGGGCTGACGCGCCGGCTCTATGCGGCCACCCGCAGCGAGGACATGGAAAAATCCTACATGGTGGAGCTGATCCGGCTGGCAGGGATCGAGGCGGCGCGGCTGCAAAACGCATAAGGGCGCGTGGCCGCATAGAGCCGGCGCGCGGGCTTTGCGGGCGTATGCCTGCGGCGCGAGTATTTGGGGCAAAATGAAAGCAGGGGCGCTGCCCTGCCCGAGGCGATAGCCGAGGGCCGGGCCCAACCGTGAATGCGTATCTTCGATACGCGGTGAACGGGCGGGAGCACCCGGTTTGGTCGGGGTGGATCGAGGCTTGGCAATCGGGGCGCTTGGCCTTATACGCGCGGCTTGGACAAACAGGAGCCGGACCGATGCAGGGCAGCGCCAATCTCAACATCATGATCAAGGCCGCGCGCAAGGCGGGGCGTTCACTGGTCAAGGACTTCCGCGAGGTCGAGAACCTTCAGGTTTCCATGAAAGGCGCGGGCGATTTCGTGTCGAAGGCCGATATCGCCGCCGAGGATATCCTGAAAGAGGAATTGCTGGGCGCGCGCCCCACCTATGGCTGGCTGGGCGAAGAGGGCGGCGGCATCGACGGGCAAGACCCCACGCGCCGCTGGATCGTGGACCCGCTGGACGGCACCACCAATTTCCTGCACGGGCTGCCGCATTGGGCGATTTCCATCGCCTTGGAGCATAAGGGCCAGATCGTGGCGGGGGTCGTTTACGACGCCGCCAAGGACGAGATGTTCTATGCCGAGAAGGGCAAGGGCGCATGGCTGAACGATTCCAATCGTTTGCGCGTGTCGGGCCGGCACCGGTTGGTTGAATGCCTGTTTGCGACTGGCGTGCCCTTTGGCACCAAGCGCACCTTGCCTGCGACTTTGCATGATCTGGCGCGTTTGATGCCCGTTTGCGCAGGCGTGCGCCGTTTTGGTTCGGCTGCTTTGGATTTGGCCTATGTGGCCGCGGGCCGTTACGACGGTTTCTGGGAGCGTGAGCTGCAAATCTGGGACATTGCTGCGGGCTATTTGATCGCCCAGGAGGCGGGTGCCTTGGTTGGCCCGATCCGCGAAGGGCGCGAGCCGTTGGAGTATGGCGAACTGGTCGTTGGCAATGGCAATATCTTTGATGCTTTTGCCAAGATCATCCGCGCGCGCGACTGATCTGCGGACTATGTATGATGGAAAGGTCGGGCAGATGTCCGGCCTTTTTTAATTAGCCGAAGGGGGTTAGCGGTCTGATGGGTGGTTGACCCCGTCGGACCATGGCACCGGGTCCAGATCACGCGGGTTCACCCCTTCGATACAGCCGGCATTTACGCCGTATTCATTGGGGTTCGACCGGCGTTGGTGGTGGGTGTAGATGCCGCAGGTTTTGCAGAACCAGTGTTTCGCCGTCATCGTGCCGAACTGGTAGAGGGTCAGGTTATCCGCGCCTTTCACGATCTCGATCCCGTCCAGCGGGGCGGAGACGGCGACGGCCCCTCTCCTGCGGCAGAACGAGCAATCGCAGCGCCGCGCGGTATTCAGCCCGTCCGACAGGCGCACGCTAAGTTCGACAGCGCCGCAGTGGCAGGTCAGTTTCACAGCGTCGGTCATTTGCGGGGACTCACGCTGGATCATTTGCGCCTGCGAACGCGGGGGATGTTGGTGCGGCTCAGTTCGTAGGCGGCTTCGGAGTTGGGCGGGTGGCCTTGGTGGCGGCTCCAGAATGCGGGGCCGCCAAGCTTCAGGAACTTCGGCAGGGTCAAGATCAGGCCGATGACGAAACCGCCCGCATGGGCCCAATGGGCGACCCCGCCCAAGTCGGCGCTGACGGCCATGCTGTTGAACAGTTGCAGCGCGAACCACACGCCCAGCATGGCGAATGCGGGAACCGTAAAGATGCGGAAGAATATGATGAAGATGAACAGGATATCGACGCGGGCCTTGGGAAACAGCAACAGGTAGCCGCCCATCACACCGGCGATCGCGCCGGATGCGCCGACCATCGGCACCATGGACCCGGGCGAGGACAGCAGTTGCGCCAGCGCCGCGGCGATGCCGCAGGCCAGGTAGAACAGCAGGAAACCGAGGTGGCCGAACTGTTCCTCCATGTTGTCGCCGAAGATCCATAGAAATAGCATGTTGCCTGCCAGGTGCATCAGCCCGCCATGCAGGAACATCGACGTCACAAGCGTGAAAGCCCCATCGCCGGATGTGATCCGCGCGGGGATCATCGCCCAGTCGAAGAAAAAGGCGGACAGCGCGCGCTCGTCGCTGAAAAGTTGCCAATAGCTGGCGAAAATGCCGATGTTCAGCGCAATCAGCACGTAAGTGACATAGGGCGTCTTGAGCGAAGGATTATGATCGCGGATCGGAAACATGGGCGCACGATTGACCGGCACGGGGGCGGGGTCAAGGGCGCGCGCACGGGCATGTGAATTGTTTGTTAACCAGGTTTTGGCATTCTGGGGGCATGAGACTGGCACTCGCATATCTTTTGACGTTTCTGCTGGGCGGGCTGTCGCTGCTGGCGGGGGCGGCGCAGGCGGCGGGGTGCGCCGCGGGGCCGGACCATTCTGCGGCCCTGTCGCGGCTGATCGCGGGCACGCAAGCCGCCCGGTCCGAGGCCGAGGCGCAGCAGTTTTCGGTCGAAATGTGGGAACTGTGGGCCGATGCCCCGGACGAGGCGGCGCAGGCCGTTCTGTACCGCGGGATGCGCAAGCGTGCGCGGTTCGACCTGCTGGGTGCCGAGGCCGATTTCGATCGGCTGATCGCCTATTGCCCCGAATATGCCGAAGGCTGGAACCAGCGCGCCTTTGTACGGTTCATGCAGGGCCAGGCCGCCCCCGCGCTGAAGGATCTGGACCGCGCCCTGGCATTGAGCCCGCGCCATGTCGGGGCATTGGCGGGCAAGGCGATGGTCCTGCTGGAACTGGGCCAACGGCAGGATGCGCGCCTTGCGCTGGAGGCGGCGCTTGCATTGAACCCATGGCTGCCAGAGCGGCGTTTCATGCGGCTTTTGGCCGATGACGAGCTGGAGCTCTAGGCGGCGTCTTCATTTA
>DFBX01000071.1 GCA_002366795.1 Rhodobacteraceae bacterium UBA3069
AGCCAACAGAATCCCAACCCTCAGCCAGATACTGCTTATGCCAGCCCCGCACCGTGTCATCGTCGAGGAAAAGAACCTGCGCGACCTGCGCACACGACATCCCATCATCGAGCAACAACAGCGCATTCGCCCGACGGGCAATCCCGTGGTCTTCACGCTGACGCTTCACACAAGCCAGCAATTCGAGGCGGGCGGGAGAAGAGAGAAAACTCGGGCGGATCATGCATCGACCTGAATCTACTACGCCTAAATCGTCAAGCAGTTCTTCGGGTGTTCTCGGGTGTTCAAGGACTCGCAGTATAACCAAAATTCGGTTAAATTTTTCGTGTCTATACTACCTGGGGAGGTTCAGACATGGTTCGTACTATCACTCTTGGTTCCTGCGTTTCGGTTCAAGGCACTTTCGTGCGTGATCTTCCAGACGGGCGTGTGCTTGTCCGTGTCGGAGAGCGTGAATTTGCCGGCAAACCCATCACAAGCGTGAAAGCCGCCTGAGGCATCGCCGGAACCTGTCGATCCCGACATCATCCGAATAAAAAAGGGGCAGCCAACTTGGCCGCCCCTTTTTCTTGTCTCACCTGAAGAGCGAACGCCGGATCAATCCAGCGACCGCTCCACTTCTTCGCGCTCGAAAATCTCGATGACATCGTTGGGACGAATGTCTTCGTAATTCTCGAATGCCATGCCGCATTCCTGACCGGACTGAACCTCGGGCACTTCGTCCTTAAAACGCTTGAGCGTTTTCAGCGTGCCTTCGTGGATCACCACATCGTCGCGCAGCAGGCGCACGCCTGCGGAACGGCGGGCGACGCCCTCCGTAACCAGACAGCCCGCGACCTTACCGATGTTCGAGACCTTGAAGACCTCTTTGATATTGGCATAGCCGATGAACTTCTCGCGGATTTCGTTGGACAGCAGGCCAGAGGCCGCAGCCTTCACATCATCCACAAGGTCATAGATCACGCTGTAATAACGTATCTCGACACCCTTCTGGTTCGCGGTGTTCCGCGCCGAAGCATTGGCACGCACGTTGAAGCCCATGATCGGGGCACCCGACGCTTCGGCCAGGCCGACATCGGTTTCCGTGATCGCACCAACACCGTAGTGCAACACGCGCACGCGCACCTCTTCGTTGCCGATCTTTTCCATCGCCTGAACGATAGCCTCGGCCGAACCCTGCACATCCGCTTTCACGATGATGGGCAGTTCAGAGACGCTCTCGTCTTCCTTGGCTTTGGCCATCAGCTGTTCCAGCGTGGTGGCGGCACCGGCAGCGGCGCGCTTCTCCTTGGCGGCTTTCTCGCGGTATTCCGCGATCTCGCGCGCCTGCGCTTCGGTTTCTGTCACGTTCAGAACGTCGCCCGCTTCGGGCGTGCCGTTCAGACCCAGAACCTCGACCGGAACCGAGGGACCGGCTTCTTTCACGCGCTCACCCTTGTCGTCGATCAGTGCACGGACCTTGCCCCACTGTTCCCCGACAACGAAAATGTCGCCCTGGTGCAGTGTGCCCTTCTGGATCAGAACCGTGGCGACGGGGCCGCGACCCACGTCAAGCTGCGCCTCGATCACCGCACCTTCGGCGGCGCGGTCGGGGTTGGCTTTCAGTTCCAGAATTTCAGATTGCAGCGCAATCGCTTCAAGCAGTTCGTCCAGGCCCTTGCCAGTCACGGCAGAAACTTCGACATCCTGCACGTCGCCCGACATTGCTTCGACAACGACTTCGTGTTGCAGCAACTCGGCGCGGACCTTGTTCGGGTCTGCGGCGGGCTTGTCGCATTTGTTGATCGCCACGATCATCGGAACCTTCGCCGCCCTGGCGTGGTTGATGGCCTCGATCGTCTGCGGCATGACCGAATCATCCGCGGCAACGACCAGCACAACGATGTCCGTCACATGCGCACCGCGCGACCGCATCGAGGTAAAGGCCGCGTGGCCGGGCGTATCAAGGAAAGTCAGGATCGCGCCACTTTCGGTGGTCACCTGATAGGCACCGATGTGCTGCGTGATGCCGCCAGCCTCGCCCGCGACAACCTTTGCGTTCCGGATTGCATCCAGAAGCGAGGTTTTGCCGTGGTCGACGTGGCCCATGATCGTGATGACCGGGGGGCGCGGCTTAAGGTCTTCTTCCTTGTCCTCGACCTCTTTGATCACGTCTTCGACGTCGCTATCAGAAACGCGGACAACCTTGTGGCCGAATTCCTCGATGATCAGTTCGGCGGTATCGGCATCGATGGTCTGGTTCTGCGTGACCATCATGCCCATGTTCATCAGCGATTTGACAACATCCGCGACGCGTTCGGCCATACGGTTGGCCAGTTCCGAAACGACGATCGCTTCGGGCAGCTGCACCTCGCGCACAACCTTTTCACGTTCTTGGCTGCCGCCCATGGCTTTCTGGCGCATACGCTCTTGCTTGCGCTTCATGGCTGCCATGGATTTCTGACGGCCACCCTCGCCCTGCAGGGCTTGGCTCAGCGTCAGTTTGCCGGAACGGCGGCCATCGCCACCACGGTCGTTGCGGCCACCACGGTTGCGGTCGTCGCCATCGCGGTCACGCTTGCGCTGCGGGCCAGCGTCGGGCTTGGATCCACGCGCCGCAGGTGCTTCGCTGGTCGGCGCGGCGGGCGCAGCGGCAGCGGCGGCAGCACGCTTGGCAGCCTCCTCGGCTTCGCGCTTCTTGCGGTCTTCTTCCTCGGCGCGGGCTTTCAACGCCTCTTCGCGCTCGCGGTCCTCGCGCTCCTTGGCTTCGGCTTCCTCGCGGCGGCGTTGACGCTCTTCGTCGCGGGCCTTTTCTTCGGCTGCGCGCTGCGCGACTTCTTGGCTTTCGCGGGCCTTTGCGGCCTGAAGCGCCTTCAAACGGCGCTCCATCTCTGCATCGGAAATACCAGCCGGACGCTTGGACGGACCGCCCGATCCGGCGGTGCCCGCCGAGGCTTTGCCAGCACCGCCAGCCGCGCCGGGTTTCGGCACAACAACGCGTTTGCGCTTGGTTTCCACCACGACGTTTTTGGTGCGGCCATGGCTGAAGCTCTGCTTCACGTTGCCCGGACGGGCCCCTGCACCACGAACGCCCAAAGTCTTCTTACCGTCGTTATCGCTCATATGGCTCATTCATCCTTTCCAGCGGACCTGCCGCTGTCTGAGACCCGCAGACCCTTAAGTCTTGCGGCATCCTCTACAACACGTGGTGCCAAACCGCCAGCGGCTAGCGCAACGTGAATCACAACTTCCTTGCCAAAGGCCTGTCCCAGCTCGTCCGAAGTCAGCCAGCCGATAAAGCTACCTTGCTGCGGCGTGCTAAGTTTCGACTTGCCGCGACTAGATCCGTCACTGGCTTGTATCAGGACCTCGGCGTAATCTTTGACCAGCCAATCCTTGACCTTTTCGTATCCCGCAACGGCATGTCCGCTTTTGCGGGCAAGGCTGATCAGGTCAATGACACGCCGCGCCAGCATGGATTCGACCTGATCGGCCAAATCCGGCGCGACCGTCACCTGTTGCTTGGCCCCGCGCGAGAACAGCTTTTTCTTCACGGCCAGTTCAATTGCCGTGCGATCCGCAGACACATAGATACCACGACCGGGCAGCTTTTCGGCAACATCCGGCACGATCTGTGCGTCAGGACCGACAACAAAGCGGATCAACCCATGTTTGGGCTGAACCTCGCCTGTGGCGATGCACTTCCGCTCTGGCCCGTCTTCCCGGGCCTTATTTGCTCCGCCGCGTCCCATACGCCCAGTCACCGAAGGCCCGCGATCAGGCCTCCGCCTCCTCTTCGCCGGTCTCGGCTTCTTCAGCCTCGGCCTCAAGCTCGGTCGGATCAACCCAGCCCAACATGACGCGCGCGGTCATGACCATATCTTGCGCCTCGGTCAGTGAAATGTCGAACTTTTCAAGGATACCGTCATCCTTGACGCGCTCGCCATTGACCGTGGTCCAGCCGCCGGCCAGTTCCCAGTCGGCACAGGTGGCGAAATCTTCCAACGTTTTAACGTCGTCCTCGGCCAGTGCTTCAACCATTTGGGGTGTCAGACCCTCGAATTCAATAAGGCTGTCCTCTGCACCCAGTTCGCGGGCATGTTCCAGCGCAGCCTTGGCTTGCGCTTCAAGGAAGTCACGGGCACGGGCCTGCAATTCCTGCGCGGTGCCATCGTCAACACCGTCGATCACCAGCAGTTCGTCCAGCTCAACATAGGCGACTTCTTCAAGGTTGGTGAACCCTTCCGAGACCAGAAGCTGGGCAAAGAATTCGTCCAGATCCAGCGTGTCCATGAACAGCTGAGTGCGCGTTTCGAACTCTTTCTGCCGACGCTCGCTGTCTTGGGATTCGGTAATGATGTCGATGTCCAGACCAGTCAGCTGGCTGGCCAGTCGCACGTTCTGACCGCGACGACCGATGGCCAGCGACAGTTGCTCGTCGGGCACGACAACCTCGATGCGCTCCGCGTCCTCGTCCAGAACCACTTTGCTGACCTCAGCGGGCTGCAATGCATTCACAAGGAAGGTCGGCATGTCCTCGGTCCAGGGGATGATGTCGATCTTTTCGCCCTGAAGTTCGTTCACGACGGCCTGAACGCGGCTACCGCGCATACCGACACAAGCACCCACGGGGTCGATCGAGCCGTCATGGGACACCACGGCGATTTTCGCGCGCGAGCCGGGGTCACGAGCCACGGCCTTGATCTCGATGATGCCGTCATAGATTTCCGGCACTTCCATCTTGAACAGTTCGGCCATGAATTCCGGCGCGGTGCGCGACAGAAAAATCTGCGGGCCGCGCGCTTCGCGGCGCACATCCTTGATGAAGCAGCGCACGCGATCGTTCGGGCGATAGGCTTCGCGGCCGATCTTTTCGTTGCGGCGCAGGATACCTTCGCCACGGCCCACGTCCACGATGACATTGCCGTATTCTTCGCGCTTGACGACACCGTTGATGATGGTGCCCGCACGGTCCTTGAATTCTTCGTACTGGCGGTCACGCTCTGCTTCGCGGACCTTTTGCAAGATCACTTGCTTGGCGGATTGGGCGGCGATCCGGCCCATTTCCACGGGGGGCACTTCCTCGATGAAAGTGTCGCCAACCTGCGGATCGGCCATGTATTGCTTGGCCTGCTCGACAGTCATCTCGGCCTGGTAGTTTTCCAGCTCTTCATCTTCGACCACGGTGCGGACGCGGGTAAAGGTGGCGCGACCCGTCTTGCGGTCGATCGACACGCGGATATCCATTTCGGACCCGTAGCGCGACTTGGCCGCACGGGCGAGGGATTCTTCCATCGCTTCGACGACCAGACCGGGGTCGATCATCTTTTCGCGGGCCACGGCCTCGGCGGTCTGCAGAAGCTCCAGCTGGTTGGCAGAGGTGATTGCCATGTATTCACTCCTCTTCAGGCGCTGCGGCCTGCATTGCGTCAAACTTTTTCCGGCGGATCTGCCGGGCGGGCCGTATGGCCCCGAACCGCATGCCCAGAAACAAAAAAACGGGCCGCGCGGCCCGTGCATCTTTCTCGGTGGTGCATCAGGTTTGGACCCCGACGCGCCGCTATTGTTGGCTATATACGCCCAAGGGGCCGAGTCTGCAAGGACGTTCTGGGCAGGCCGCATATGCCCCCCGCCCATGGCCTTACGCTTCGTCGCCTTCATCCGTGTCGATCTGGTCGAACGCGTCTTCGTTCAGCGTGCCTGCCGCCTTGCGCGCATTCAGCATTTCGCGGATCAAATCGTCGGTCAGAACCAGCTTGGCATCGGTCAGCCAATCGAACTTCAGGCCGATCGTCTGCTCTTCGCCGCCGGCCTCGATGTTGATCAGAACCTCGCCATCCTCGACCCCGGCCAACATGCCCTTGAAACGCCGACGCCCGTCGATCAACTCTTCGGTTTCGATCTTGGCTTCGTACCCTTCGAAAGTCTCGAAATCCTTGAGCCGCGTCAGCGGCCGGTCGATCCCAGGCGAGGAAACCTCAAGCGCATACTGGTCCAGGATCGGATCCTCGACATCCAGCACAGCGCTGATGGCGGTGGAAATCTCGCCGCATTCATCGACTTCGATCCCGCCTTCGGGCCGCTCGGCCATGACTTGCAGGGTAGTTGTCTTTCCGCTCATCAGGCGCACGCGGACCAGTTCGAACCCCATGTCTTCGATGACGGGGCCGATGATCTCGGCGAGGCGGCGGTCGATGGCGGCTTTGGCGATCAGATCGTTGGTCATGGTATTCCCAAAAACGAAAAAACGGGCGCACGGCCCGTCGATATTTCCCGGTGAGGCACCCGCATCGCGCAGGCGCACCGCTTGGCGAATGGAAATAAGCCCCCGCGCCCCATTTCGCAAGGGCTTCCCTTAACCGCGTGCCACAAGGTCCATGATCCGCACCAGTTCGGCTGAAATTCCCGGCTCTGACAGGGCGTGACCGGCGTTGCGCACCATGTGCAGTTCGGCCTTGCCCCAGCTCTCCGACAGGCGGTAGGCGGATTCGGGCGGGCAAATCATGTCATACCGCCCTTGCACGATATGACCGGGGATGTGGGCGATCTTGTGCATGTCGCGCAGGATCTGGCCATCTTCCTCAAGGAACACCTTGTTGATGAAATAGTGATTCTCCAGCCGGGCAAAGGCGCGCGCATAGTCGCCGGGGCTTTCCCCGCCCACGCCGGTTGACTGCACCGTGGCCAACGCGTTTTCCCACGCGGACCACGCCTTGCCGTGCCGCACCTCTTGATGCACATCGCCGGAAAACAACCGCTTGTTATAGGCAGTGATCATGTCCTCGCGCTCTTCCACCGGAATCAGGTCGGAAAAACGTTCCCATGTTTCGGGCCAGAACCGGCCCGCACCGCCACCATAGAACCAGTCCAGTTCTGCTTGGGTAGCAAGGAAAACGCCGCGCAATACAAGACGCAGCACTGCCTCGGGGTGGGTCTGGCCATAGATCAGGGCCAGCGTCGCACCCCAGCTTCCGCCGAACACGATCCACTGGTCGATGTTCAATTCGCGGCGGATCAACTCGATATCGCGGACCAGGTGCCAGGTGGTGTTGTCATCGACACTGGCGTGGGGGCGCGACCGGCCACAGCCCCGCTGGTCGAACAATACGATTCGATAGTGTTTCGGGTCGAAATAGCGCCGCATTGCCGGGCTGCACCCGCCACCCGGCCCGCCATGAAACACCACGACCGGAACGCCCGACGGGTTGCCCGACTGTTCCATATAGACCGAATGCCCGTCGCCGACGTCCAGCATCCGCTGGTCGTAGGGTTCGAGCGGCGGGTGAAGATAAGAGACTGCGCTTTTTTGGCCCAAGAACTTGTCCATGATTGCCCTATATAGGATGACAGGCACAAAAGATCATATGGAGATCAGAATGCAAGCGGCGCAAACCACTGTCGATCCGTCCGAAGTCGCCAAATTCGAGGCAATGGCCGCGGAATGGTGGGATCCGAAGGGCAAGTTCAAGCCGCTGCACATGATGAACCCATGCAGGTTGGACTATATCACGCGGCAGATCGCGGGGGAATTCGGGCGCGACCTGTCTGGCGACAAGCCTTTCGAAGGACTGCGCCTGCTGGATATCGGCTGTGGGGGCGGGCTGTTGTCGGAACCCATGGCACGGCTTGGGGCCACCGTTGTGGGCGCGGATGCGGCGGCTGGCAATATCCCGGTGGCACAGGTCCATGCCGAACAATCGGGGCTGGATATCGACTATCGCAACATCACCGCCGAGGAAATGGCCGCAGCGGGCGAGAAATTCGACGTGGTGCTGAACATGGAAGTGGTCGAACATGTGTACGACCCGCTGGCCTATCTGACGGCCGTGCATGATCTGCTGAAACCCGGCGGGCTGCACATCTGTTCGACCATCAATCGCAATCCGAAATCCTTTGCCGTGGCCATTCTGGGCGCGGAATACGTGATGCGCTGGCTGCCGAAGGGCACCCATGAATGGTCGAAATTCATTACGCCGGACGAACTGTATGACCTGATCCGCAACGCGGGGCTGGACCCGGTGGACCGCAAGGGGTTCGTCTTTAACCCGATCAGCTGGCAATGGTCGATTTCCGACAGGGATCTAAGCGTGAACTACGTCACGGCCAGCATTCGCCCGGCCTAATCGTCGGCTTCCAGCTTGATCCGCAGTTCACGCAGGATCGGCAGGGCGGCGCGCACCTTGTCGTCGCCCAGTTCTGCCACCAACTCGTTTATCATCGGGGACATGGCGTCGATCGCCGCGTCACGGGCGCGGCGGCCCGCGGGGCTGATCGCAATCATCTTGCGCCGCGCATCGTCCCAATCGGGGCGGATGTGAATGTAACCGGCCCATTCCAGCTTGCTCAGCGTGTTGGTCATGGCGCCGCGCGTAACATGGAAACTTTTGGCCAGTTGCGCAGGGCTGCGTTCGTCATTTGCGCGGGCCAGATGGTTCAGAACCGAAAAATGGCTGATCTCCATCCCCTTGGGCAGCACGCGGGTCAGTCGGTTGCGCACCAGCTGGTCCGCGGTCAAAATCTCGCTGAACAGGGCGACCGCAAGGGAATTGCTACTTTCATTCATGCCGGTCCGTCAAACTCCCTGTCGTGGCGCAGCGCCGCGATGCGTCCCCGCGCTTGTGCCACTTCGGACAGGTCAAGATCAATGAATGTGACGCAAGGTTCGGTGCCCGCATCAACCAGAACCTCTCCCCAAGGGTTGATGGCCATGCTGTGACCATAGGTCTGGCGGGTCTTGTCCGTGCTGGTGGGATGACTGCCGCATTGCGCCGGGGCCAGAACGAAACAGCCGGTCTCGATCGCGCGGGCGCGCAGCAGAACCTCCCAATGGGCCTTGCCGGTGACGGGCGAAAAGGCGGCTGGAACGGTCAGAATATCCGCACCCGCCTTGGCCAAGGCCCGGTGCAGATGCGGAAAGCGGATGTCATAGCAAATGGTCATACCCAGCGTGACCTGCGGCATCCGGCCCAGAACTGCCCGCGTGCCGGGACGATAGCCAGCCGATTCGCGGTAGGTTTCGGTCGCCGAAACATCCACGTCGAACATATGGATCTTGTCATATTGCGCGGCAATAGCCCCATCCGGCCCGATCAGAAAAGAGCGGTTGGCAAAGCGCCCGTCCGCGTCATGGGTTTTCAGCGCAAGCGAGCCGATCAGCAGCCATTTGCCCGTGTCCTTGGCTTGCTGCCGCAGGGCGGCAAGGGTCGGGTCATCCGCCTGATGGTGCAGAACCGCTTCCTGGCGCGCACGCGAACCGGACAGGCAATTCGTCACCTCGGGCGTCAGGATCAGATCGGCCCCGCCCGCCGCGGCTTGGGCCACCATGGCTTGCGTCATCGCAAGATTGGCGACCGGATCATCACCCGAGGACATCTGCAAAAAGGCGGCGCGCATGGGTTAACCCGCCAGCATCGCGTCCAGCTTTCCGGCACGTTCCAGCGCGTAAAGCTCGTCACAACCGCCGACATGGGTGTCACCGATGAAAATCTGCGGCACGGTGTTGTGGCCATGAGCGCGGTCCATCATTTCGGACCGGCGTTCGGGTTGGGCCATCACGTCCACCTCGGCAAAGCTGACACCCTTCTTGGTCAGCAGGCGTTTGGCGGCGTGGCAAAAGCCACAGATCGGTGTGGTATAAAGTTCGACAGTTTGCATTGCGTTTCCTTGGGTTGCTTGGCGCTATTCCAAGTGATTTAGGCGTCCTTTGCAACGCGCGCCAGTGTCACAACCGAAACTCCTGTCGCGCCGGCACTCAAACACGCTTCTGTCGCGGCGGCCAAAGTCGCGCCAGAGGTCATCACGTCATCGACCAAAAGCACCTGCCGCCCGATCAGCCGTCGCCTGCGCTTCGGATGCACGGTGATCGCATCCGCCATGGTTTCAAACCGTTCCTCGCGGGTCCTGCCCTCAAGCGGGACAGTGCGGCGCGGACGTTGCAGCAGGTCGGGGCACCATGGCATTGCAACCTCGTCGGCCAGCGCGCCGGCCAGAAGGGCGGACTGGTTGAACCGCCGCTTCAACATCCGCAACCAATGCAGCGGGATCGGCGCGATCAACATCTTTTCCTGCAAAATGGGCCGCGCGGCACGCGCCATCCATGCCGCGGCGGGGCGCACGATATCGTGACGGTCCCCATGCTTCAACGCCAGCACCAGCTTGCGCCCGTTGTCGCGGTACACCATTGCCGCGCGGCCCCTGCCCCATGGGCGCGGCAGGGTCAGGCAGTCGTCGCACAGCACGGTTTCATCCGTTTCTGCCCCCGGCAAAGGCAAGCCGCAGCAATCGCAAACCAGCCCCCCGGTGAATGGCGTTTCGCGCCAGCATTCGCCGCACAATCCAAACTCGCTGTCCACGGTATCGCCGCAGGACAGGCAGCGCGGGGGGTAGACCATCCGCAGCGCGGTTTGTAATGGCATGGGAACCTCCTATCCTTGGACCATGAGTAAAATGGCAAACGCACCAACCCTCACCGACCGGACAGCATTGCAGCGCAACCGTGACCGCGCCCTGCGCGATCCCGCATTGTTCCTGCATGACGCCGCCGCCGAGGAACTTCAGCATCGCCTGAGCATGGTTAACAGGACGTTTAATTCCCCCGTGCTCATCAGCGGTTTCCCCGGTTTCTGGGGTGATTTCCTGCCCGGTGCCACCCATGTCGCGGATGACGAGGTATTGGCACTGGAAAGCCAGGCCCACGATCTGGTGATTCACGCGATGTCGCTGCATTGGGCCAACGATCCGGTCGGTCAGTTGATTCAGGCCCGCCGAGCATTGCGGCCCGACGGGTTGTTTCTGTCGGTGGCATTCGGCGGGCAAACCCTGAGCGAGTTGCGGGTCGCCATGGCGACCGCCGAGGCCGAGGTGACCGGCGGGTTGTCGCCGCGAGTCGCGCCCATGGCCGAAATTCGCGAGATGGGCGGGCTGCTGCAACGTGCGGGGCTGGCTTTGCCAGTGGCCGACGCCCTGCCCTTTACCGTAACCTATACCAGCCCCCTGCACCTGATGCGCGAGCTGCGCCAGATGGGGGAAAACAACGCGCTTGCAGATCGCCTGCGCCGCCCGACCCGCCGCGCGGTGATCCTGCGCGCCGCCGAAATCTATACTCAAACGCACGCAGGCGACGACAACCGCATCCCTGCCACGTTCGAAATGATTTTTCTATCCGGCTGGGCGCCAGATGACAGCCAACCCCAGCCATTGCGCCCCGGGTCGGCCACGGCACGGCTGGCAGATGCGCTGAATGCGCGCGAAACCAAGCTGGATGATTGACGCGGGGCTTCAAACCTCTATGTCCGGGGAAACCCATTCAGGACAGACAATATAAAAGGAAGCCTAGGATGACCGAAACGATCCAGGCCACCCGCCCCGAACACGCCCCTGCGGATCACCCCAAGGTGCCCGCGCAAAAGATTGGCGTGCTGCTGGCGAACCTCGGCACACCCGACAATTACGATTACTGGTCGATGCGCCGCTACCTGAATGAATTCCTGTCCGACAAGCGGGTGATCGACATCGCCTCTTGGAAATGGCAGCCGCTTTTGCAGTTGATCATCCTGACCAAGCGCCCCTTCACCAGCGGCGCGAATTACAAATCCATCTGGAATCACGAACAGGGCGAAAGCCCGCTGATGACGATCACCAAGGACCAGACCGCCGCTATGACAACGGCGATGAAGGCCCGTTACGGCGATCAGGTCATGGTTGATTTCTGCATGCGCTACGGCAACCCTTCGACTGCATCCAAGGTGCGTAAGATGGTCGAGGCTGGCTGCCAAAAAATCCTGTTCGTGCCGCTGTATCCGCAGCAAGCTGGCGCGACTTCGGCCACGGCGAATGATGAATTCTTCCGCGCCCTGATGAAGGAAAAGTGGCAACCCGCCGTGCGGACCATCCCGCCCTATTTCGACCATCCGCTGTATATCGAGGCCTTGGCGAAATCGGTCGAGGAGGCCTATGCTGGGCTAGAGGAAAAGCCCGATATGCTGGTCTGTTCTTACCACGGGATGCCCAAGCGATATCTGATGGAGGGCGACCCCTATCATTGCCAGTGTCAGAAAAACACGCGCCTGCTGAAAGAGCGCTTGGGGTGGGATGACACGCAAATCACCACCACTTTCCAGTCCGTGTTCGGGCGCGAGGAATGGCTGAAGCCCTATACCGTGGATCACGTCGCCGACCTAGCCCGCGAGGGAAAGAAAAAGATCGCCGTTATCGCCCCCGCCTTCAGCGCCGATTGCATCGAAACGCTGGAAGAGATCAACGAGGAAATCGCGGAAAGTTTCGAACATGCCGACGGCGAGCAGTTCACCTACATCCCCTGCCTGAACGACCAGCCCGCCCATATTGAGACACTGGTCGCCATCATCGAAAACGAACTGCGCGGCTGGATCTAAGTCGGCCTGAACAGCATCAGCCAGACATGCCCGGATTGGCGGATTGGTCATGCGCCCAATCCGCCGCATCCATCCGCGCCAAACCGCAGGACGGGAATTGCACGCCGATCACGCGATCCAATCGGACAGCGTTCATTCTGGCAATTCAGATCAGCCCTTAGGCACCGAAAAGCATCATTCTTTTCATCGCGCACGCATTAAAATCAATACTTCACGCAAAACAAAAAGGCGGTGGAAACCCACCGCCTTTTCCATTTTCTATTGCCAGTCGACTGGATTAGTCGGCTGCAACAACTGCTGCCACAACTGCCAGAAGCAGCAGGGGAACCAAGATGTTACCAGCGGACGAGCTGGATGCTTCTTCCACGATCACGGGAGCTTCCATCACGGGCTCGGCATAGTTGCCGGCAAATGCGGTCGAAGCAGCAGCGGTCAGAGCAGCGGCGAGAACGAGTTTCTTCATAATATCCTCCAGATGTTCGCTTGGCGTCATACCTTTTTGGTGACGACAAGCATCCAAGACTTAACCTCGTAGTTTGGATAAAGCAGCAATCAGATGCAATTGCAAACCCAAGTTAACCGAGGCCCAGCGCGTCCGCTGGAAATGTCGTCAAATAAGCAACACTTGGGTTCCCACCGAGGTCATGCCGTAAAGTTGGGCGATATGCTCGTTATAAAGACCGATGCAGCCGTTGGACGAACGGCGGCCAATCTTGCGCGTGTCGTGGGTGCCGTGGATACGGTAATAGGTCCAGCCCAGATACAGCGCATGAGTGCCCAAGGGGTTATCCGGCCCCGGGCCTACATAGTCCGGCCATTCCGGATTGCGCTTTTTCATCGACGGCGTCGGGCGCCATTCCGGCCCTTCGACCTTGCGCACGACCGACGTGCGACCACGGCGGGTCAGATCCTCGGTCAGCGGCACCGAGGACGGGTACAGGTTATAGGTGCCGTCTTCGGACCAGAAATGCAGCGCGCGGCTGTCGATATCGACCAGAATCGCACCTTTGTTCAGATCGCTGAAATAGGGCTGCCATTCCAGCATGCGGAAGGACGAGATATTACGGCGGACGGCTTGGCTCAGGTCGCGCTCGACCTCGACCGTGCCAGCACCGTTCACGTCCTGCGCGATGGCGGGCGCCGCCAACAAGGATGCACCACCGGCGATAAAGGCGCGGCGGCTGAAGCCGTTCTTGAAATCATGTGTCATTGTTGTCTCCGAGGGTCTGCTTCCCCAACATCGCGTGCATAATATGGCGCGAAAGCCGCAGTCGCAAATCAAACCGATGTGTTCCGCCAGATCACGCCGATGTGGGTTTGATTAGCAACGCAAGCCGCGATAGATGATTGTGAAACACTAAATAACAGGGCGGCACAGTGATATGGCACGTTTGATTGGTCTTCTTGCATCGGCTCTTTTCCTATTGGCGGCCTGCGCCGAACCAACGCCGACCATGGGGCCGGACGGCAAACCCCTGCCCCGCCGTTACCGGATCAACGCTGCAAATTCGGGCAAGATCGAATACCGGATGCTGGATTCGGTTAACTCGCTTCGTGCTGCCGCCGGTGCGCCGCCTGTCGCGCTTGATGCCAAGCTGAACGCCGCCGCCGCCACCCATTCGCGCGATATGTCGGCGCAGAACCGACCGTGGCACTTCGGATCTGACGGCTCGTCCCCGATCGACCGTGTGCGCCGCGTCGGATACGAGGGGCACCTGGTCGGCGAAGCCATTTCCGAAACCTACGAGACCGAGGTCGAAACCCTGTCCGCATGGATGGAGGATGATCCCTCGCGCCGCGTGATTCTTGACAAAAGCGCCGCGAAAATGGGCTTTTCGTGGTTCCAAGAGGCAAACGGCAAGATCTGGTGGACGCTGGTGATGGGTGGCTGACCGCAAAATCACATGCAACAACAACGGCCCCGCCGTATCGGTCGGGGCCTTTTTCATGCGCTACCGCATTGATCAGGGATAAATCGTGATCGGGGTGCCATCACGCACCATGGCATAGATACGTTCAATCTCGCGGTTGGAAACGGCAATACAACCCGCTGTCCAGTCGCGCGGTGCATCCTCGTACTTCTTCGGCTTGCCGTGGATGAAAATATCGCCACCCGGCGTCTTGCCCTGAGTCGAGGCATAGGCGCGATCTTGGTGGTTCGGGTATGAGATACCAACAGACAGGTGGAACTCGCTGTTCGGATTGCGGCGATCGATGACATATTGCCCTTCGGGCGTGCGCCCGTCGCCTTCGAACTGCTTATGGCCCTGCGGCGCGAAACCAAGGCCGATATCGTAACCCTTCAGCGTCTTTTGGTGATGCATCAGATACATCTTGCGGGCGCTTTTATCGATGATGACGCGCGTCACCTCGGGGCCATTATAAGTTTTGAACTTCGACGCGCAGCCCGCAAGGGAAAGCGCCGCGAAAATCACGAATAGAACGCGCAGAAATCGCATGGGTTTGCCTGTTTTTCACTGTCCGTTTTACCGCTGCATACTATTTTTTGCGTACAAAAGGTAGAGGGTAAGCGCGCCTCACGCCGATGTAAGCGTGAACGATGCGACCTGTTCAACATGGGCGGACCAGCGGAACTGGTCCACGACCTGCACCCAATCCAGCCTGTAACCCGCACCGATCAGCAGCTTGGCGTCGCGGGCAAAGGTGATGGGATTGCACGACACAAAGGCGATGACGGGCGGTTTGGCCTTTGCCAGTTCCGCCACCTGCGCCTCGGCTCCGGCGCGGGGCGGGTCGATCACCACGGCATCGAATTTGGCCAACTCATCCGGCAAAAGCGGACGGCGGAACAGATCGCGCACCGCGTGGCTGACCCGTTTCAGACCCTGCGCCTTGCGCCACCCCGCATCCAGCGCGGCCGTCATGGCGGCGGCGCCTTCCACCGCGTGCACCTCGGCGTTTTCGGCCAGCGGAAGGGCAAAGGTACCGCAACCGGCAAACAGATCTACAACCTTGTCAGCCTTGCCGACGATTTCGCGCACGGCGTCCAGAAGCGCGGCCTCGCCTTGCGGAGTGGCTTGTAAAAAGGCACCAGGCGGGACCGGCACCAGCGCCTTGCCGAACCGTTGCAGGGGCGGGTTGCGCATAGCGATCACCTCGTCCTCCCATGCTAGGCGGGCCATGGCGAAACGCTCTACTTCGGCGGCAAGGGCAATGCGCAGCGGCCCGTCCAGCGGCTTGCCGCCGGTCACAGCCACGTCCAACCCGGTTTCCGATGTCGTGACCAGCACCGACAGCTCGCCCTTGCGCGAGGCACCTACAATGGCCAGCCGTTCGACCATGGGCAGGGCATCTTTCAGCGCGGGGTCAATCAGCAGGCAATCGGGGATTTCGACGATCACATCGGATGCGCGCGCATGAAACCCGGCCATTGCGCCCTTTTTGGTACGGCGCGCGGAAAAGGAGGCACGGCGGCGGGATTGCGTGTCCGAAGTCTGGATGGGCCGAAACTCTGCCTCGATCCCCTGCGAGGCCAGCGCGTGACGCACCACGCCCACTTTCCAGTCGGCCACGAAAGCATCGGACGCGTGCTGCAACTGGCAGCCGCCGCAGGCCTTGGCGTGGCGGCAGGGCGGCGCAACCCGATGGTCCGAGGGTTTTTCGATACGGATATCGGTCAGGCGCTGCCCGTCAATGATGCCCGACACCACCTCTCCCGGCAGGGTTTGGGGCGCGAAAACCGGGCCTTCGGCGATACCGTCGCCCTGAAGGCCAAGGCGTTGGATGGTCAGTTCGGTCATATCTGTGCCAGCAATTCTGTTTTGGTCAATGTAAAGCCCGAGGCGATCCATGCCCCCTCAAGCGTGGTCAGTTTCGCGCCCAGCGCCGCTCCTTGAAATGCGGGCATCAGGTCGGCGGCCTTAACCGGAAATTGCGCATCCGCGCCCGTTTTCGCCGCGATCAGATCAGCAGGATCAAAGACCTGCCCCATCTGCGCAGCGCGCAACAGCACGATGTCACGGGCAGTATCCGCGCCAAGCCGATAGCCCAGCGCGGCGGGCAAGGCCAAGCTGCCCATACCGTCACGCAGATGGTCCAACTGTCGGGCCTGCGCCTTGGACAGGCGAAGCGCATCGACCTGCCCGCCCAAGGCGGCCATTCTGCGTATCGGATCGGGCCGGATGTCAGCCAGCCGCTCCAGATGCACCAAGGGGGCCAGAGCAATGTCATCCGAGCCCGGCAAGACATGCGCCAACACGCCCGCGCTGCGCATCGCCGCGACCGAGGGCGCAGGATCGGGCGCGGTCAGCAGCTTGCGCAGCTCGGTCCAGACCCGTTCGCGCGAAAGATGGTCCAGCCCATCGGCATTGGCGGCCACGGCGGCCAGCCCTTCGGCATCCAACCCCTGATCGGCATCGCCATACCAGGCGTGGAACCGGAAAAAGCGCAGGATGCGCAGGTAATCCTCGCGGATGCGCAGATCGGGATCTTCGATGAACCGCACGCGCCGGGCCTGCAAATCCGGCAGCCCGTTCAAAGGGTCGATCACATGGCCCGCAGGGTCGGCATAAAGCGCATTCATGGTGAAATCGCGCCGCCTCGCGTCGTCGGTCACATCGGTGGAAAAGGCAACAACCGCGTGACGGCCAAAGGTTTCCACATCCCGGCGAAAGGTGGTTATCTCGTGCGGAGTATGGTCCGAAACCACGGTGATCGTGCCATGGTCGATGCCCGTCGGCACAGCCCGCAGACCGGCCCCTTCGGCCAGCTCGATCACCTTGTCGGGCGTCGCATCGGTGGAAATGTCGATATCATCCACCGGCGCATCATACAGTGTGTTCCGCACGCAACCGCCCACGAACAGCGCCTGGAACCCGGCATCCGTCAATGCGGCGCAGACCGCCTGCGTTTCGGACCTTGTGATCCAGTCGGCGGTCAGCTTCACCTAACCCTCCATCCGGTCGGCAAGGGACCGCAGAACCCGCGCAGTGGCACCCCAGATGTAATAAGGGCCCCAAGGCACAATGTAATAATGCCGGTCCGTCCCGCGCCAGCGGCGGCGCTGAATGAGGAAATTTTCAGGGTTGGACAAATGCGCCAAAGGCACCTCGAACACCTCGGCCACCTCGCCGGGTTCGGACACCGCGGTAAAATCGCGGGTCACGCGGGCCAGCACGGGGGTCATGGTGAAACCGGTCACGGTTTCATGGCTGGGGAAAGTGCCCAGCACCTCGACCGCGTCGCGAGGCAGGCCGATCTCCTCCTCGGCCTCGCGGATGGCGGCGGCGGTTTCATCCGCATCGGTTGGGTCCACCTTGCCACCGGGGAAGGCGATCTGCCCTGGATGATGCTTCAACCGCGAGGACCGCTTGGTCAGGATCACCCGCACGCCGCCCTCGCGCATGATAAACGGCACCAGAACGCCGGCGCGGCGCAGCTTGCGGTTTTCGGGCAAGACCACCTGCGGGTTCAGATCATAATCCGACGAGGGCCGCGCGGGGCGGCCCAGCGCGGCAATCACCGGGGCCAGCGGATCAATCAGGGGATCAGTCTGCGTCACCCTGACCCTCATCCGCTTTCGGCTCTGCCTCGAACCCGACGGTGGCCGGGTCCAAGTCATAATGTGCGCTGCAAAACTGGCAATCGGCGGTCACGCGACCATCTTCCGTGGTCATCTTTTCGATGTCACGAGCCGAATAGATCGACAGGGACTGGCGCACGCGTTCTTCGGAGCAGGTGCAGCCAAAGCGCACGGGCTGACCTTCGAACACGCGCGGGGTTTCCTCGTGGAAAAGGCGCACCAGCAGATCCGTCGGCGCGACGGAGGGGCCGATCAGCTCCAGATCCTCGACCGTGTCCAAAAGCAGGTTCACACGGTTCCAGTTTTCCTTGTCGTCGCCATCGATCAGATCGCGGGCATGCAGCAGGCCTTCTTCGCCGCTTCCCTCGGCCCCCTTGGCGAAAGGCGATGCCTTGGGCATGTGCTGCAGCATCACGCCGCCCGCCCGCCAATGTTCGCCCCCGCTTGCCTCGGTCGATTTGCCAAAGGACAGGGCAAACCGGGTCGGCAACTGTTCGGACTGGGCAAAATACGCCTCGGCGCAGGCGCGCAGCGATCCGCCAGCCAGCGGCGTAATGCCTTGGTAGGGGGCCATTCCCTTGCCCTGGTCGATCAGAATGGCGAAATACCCCTCGCCCACCTGATCGAACGGCGCGCGGTTGGTCAGCTTGTCGGCATCATAGCTCGCATAAGCGCGGATCATCGCAGGCTCACCCTCGGCCGTGGGGCCGAAGTAGTCGGTCGCGATCATGCGCACGGCACCCTTGGATTGGACTTGCAAGGACAGCTTCCAACGCAACTTGATCGTCTGGCCGATCATCGCGGTCAGCAGGGCCATTTCGGCCACCAAGGCCTCGACCTGCGGGGGGTAGGCGTGCTGCTTCAACACACCGTCCAGCACGTTGTCCAAGCGGGCGACGCGGCCGCGAATGTCAGAATTGTCCAGCTGGAACGGCAGAACGGTGTCGTCCCAGGCGAGTTTCGATCCGAGAGTCATGGGTTGGGGATGTCCTTTAGAGGCTGTGCTTGGCATACATGGTCCATATAGGCAGGACAAGCCGAGGGGCCAAGGAGGCATGGCATGATCAAACGGTTCGGGGAAAGCCCCCTGCGCGGGCAACGCTATATCCGCAGGCCCGGTGCCTACGCGGTCTTGCAACTGGGCGCCGACCTGTTGCTGACCCACCAGATGGAACCCTACCCCGAATACCAGCTACCAGGTGGCGGGATTGATCCGGGCGAACATCCCATTGCAGCCCTGCACCGCGAGGTGTGGGAAGAAACCGGTTGGAGCATTTCACCCCCACGCCGTCTGGGTGTGTTCCGCCGCTTTACCTTTATGCCGGAATACGAGATTTGGGCTGAAAAGGTCTGCACCATATACCACGCCCGCCCCGTACGACGGCTGGGCGATCCGATAGAACCGCACCACACCGCGCTGTGGATGCCAATGGAAGAAGCCGTGGAACATCTGGGCAATGACGGCGACAGGGACTTTGTCGCGCAATTGCTGCGTTAAGGTGCTGCGGTGGCGCGATTATTCGTCTGAACCGCCACGATATTCGAACAGGATGGCCGACACATCGTCAGGGAAATCATTGCCCCCCGCGTGATCTGACAGCTTCCAGACAAGAGTTTCCAGCAAGGCATTGCCCTGCACATCTGACAGTTCGCGCAGCAGCTCCATCAATCCTTCGTCATCCAGCTGCACGCCATCGGGGTCGGGGCATTCGGTGAAACCGTCGGACTGGATCAGCAAGCGGTCACCGCGCGAAAGTTGCAGGTCGAATTCTTCGAACGTGGCGCCAGTGATCAAGCCGACGGGCAGGCCCCCCTTGCCCAGCGCCTCCAGATTGCCATTGGCGCGCTGAACCACCGGATGCGGGTGCCCTGCCTGCACCATGCGGACATGCCCCGTGGTCAGGTCCACATCGGCCAGCAGCAGGGTAAAGTAATGCTCTGTCTCCATATCCTCCAACACCAATCGATTCAGTTCGGCCACGACATCGGCCGGGGGCAGCGGTGCATATGAACCGTCTTCCTGCTTTTGCAGCGCGACGTTGTGGTCGGGCGTGGCAGACAGGTAACCGGCAAGGCGCGCGGTCATCAGGGCCGAACTGATCCCGTGACCGGACACGTCGATCCCGAACAGCCCGACCCGCCCCTCGTTGACCGGAAAGAACCCGACCAGATCGCCCCCGACATGCCCGGACGAGCGCAACAAAAGCGAAACCTGCCCCGCGCCGAAATCGCGGAACCGTTCACGCACCAGCGATTGTTGCAGTTTCTTCGCTTCGATCAGGTCGTTGTCCAGCGCATCATACAGCGTTTGCAGCTGCGCCAGCGTGGTCGAGATCAACTGGTTCTTCTGAACCAGCTCCCGCTCCATCCGCTGGATGCGTTCGCCCGCGTTGATCCGCGCGCGCAATTCCGCGGCGTTCACCGGCTTGTTCAGAAAATCATCCGCCCCGCAGTCAAGACCCCGCGCCACGGCATCCTTTTCGGTTTTCGAGGTCAGAAGGATGAAATACCCGTACCGATCACGCGGCATCTTGCGGAACGCCTGACAAAATTCGAGCCCGTCCATTCCGGGCATCATCCAGTCGCTCAGCACGATGTCGGGGTGGGTTTCGGCGCATATTGCCAGCGCATCGGCACCTGATTCGGCCTCGCTGACCCTGTAACCCCAACGGGTCAGGGACGCGGCCAGAATCCGGCGTTGCAGACGACTGTCATCGACCACGAGAACGTGGCTGACAGGCATTTTCGCGGCCTGCGGCACTTCTGGATGTTCATTAACCTGACCCATTCGATCCTGACACTTGGTAAAAGCACGCCTTGGACCGTGCTAACCCACCCACCTTAACATGCCGTGAAACATCAAATTCCCCTTTCTTTAAAGCAATCGTTAGCCTTCTTCTGGCAGGCTACGGTTTCGAAAGGGGAAAAAGGCCATGATTGATTGGGAAAGGGTATCCGAATTGCGTGACGAGGTCGGGGCGGACGATTTTGCCGAAGTCGTCGATCTGTTTCTGGAGGAGGTCGGGGGCACAATCGGCACACTGCGCGATGCACCTGATATGTCCACGCTTGAAGCCGACCTGCATTTCCTGAAAGGTGCCGCCCTGAACCTAGGGTTCGAGGCGTTTTCCAGCCTGTGTCAAAAGGGCGAACATTTGGCCGGGGCAGGCCGGGCGGAGGAAGTCGATCTGCCAGCCATCCTTGACTGTTTCGAAACCTCCCGTGGCACCTTTACCGAAGAATTGCCAAACCGGCTGGCCGCCTGATCAGATCAGGAATTCGGCCAGCGTTTCATCATTGGTGATGTCGCGATAGGTGAATCCCGCCGCATCAAGGCGCGCGAAAAGATGCGAAAAATTGTCAGCCTCGAGGGTTTCGATGCCAATCAGAACCGACCCGAAGTTCCGCGCCGATTTCTTCAGGTATTCGAACCGCGCGATGTCGTCATCAGGTCCAAGAATGTTCAAGAATTCCTTCAGCGCGCCAGGCCGCTGCGGCAAGCGCAGAATGAAATATTTCTTCACGCCGGAATAGCGCTGCGCGCGCTCCTTGACCTCGGGCAGGCGTTCGAAATCGAAATTCCCGCCAGATGTGACGCAGACCACAGTCTTACCCTTGATTTGATCGGCCACATCGACCAACGCATCCACGGCCAGCGCACCGGCGGGTTCCAGCACGATACCTTCGACGTTCAGCATTTCCAGCATGGTGGTGCAAATTCGATCCTCGGGCGCGGCAAAGACCGTTTTCGGGTCAATATCACGCAGGATTTCAAAGGGCTTGGCCCCGATCCGCGCGACTGCGGCCCCGTCCACGAAACTGTCCACCTTTTTCAGGGTCACAGGCTCCCCCGCCATGACGGCAGCGGCCAGACTGGTGCCGCCAAGCGGTTCGACAAAACTGTAATCAACATCGGGCCCGAAATAGCGCCGCACCCCTGCGGACAAGCCACCGCCGCCAACGGGCAAGATGATGTGATCAGGCGCATGACCCATCTGCTGGGCAATCTCAACCGCGACAGAAGCCTGACCTTCGATCACATCGGCATCGTCGAACGGGGCCAGAAAATGCCCGCCCTCGGCCAAACAAAACGCCTGAGCCGAGGCGAGCGTATCGTCAAAATAATCGCCTACCAGCTTTATCTCGACCGCGTCACCGCCAAAAATCCGCGTCTTCTGGATTTTCTGCATCGGGGTTGTGACAGGCATGAAAATAACGCCCTTCACCCCGAAATGCTGACACATGAACGCGACGCCCTGCGCATGGTTGCCCGCACTGGCACAGACAAACAGCGACTTGTCGGGATGCGCCGCAAGCACCTTGCGCATCGCATTGAACGCACCGCGCAGCTTGTAGGACCGCACCGGGGTCAGATCCTCGCGCTTCAGCCAGATATCGGCCCCGAACCGTTCGGACAGATGGGCGTTGCGTTGCAACGGGGTTGCATCGAATACGGCACGCATTTCCTGCGCGGCAGCTTGGGCTTTATGTCTGAAATCTTCCATCAGGTTTTCCTGACGCAAGCCGGGCCGCCGCGCAAGGTCAGTCGATGTCGCGCCCCTGAACAGCGACGCCGTAAAGCGTTGTCAGGATCGACAGGTTCAGAATGGATTGCAGCCATGTCAGCAACAGGTTGACCACCATCCCAAAAACCGGAGAGAGCGCCTCTGCCACTGCGGTGGCTATACCAAGTGCAAAACCGAACAAGATGAGCAGTCCAAGCAACCCGATCAGAGTTTTGACCAAGGGTCGGGTCGCATCCCACGCAGCACCCATGGCCAGCGGCTCGCCAATCGCCGCGGCTGGCAAAACGATGCCAAGCCGGAACGAGGCTATGATCAGGAACCCGACAAACACGACCCCCAGAATGAAGGCGATCACATCGGTGCCCAAAACCGATGAGACCCCGTAAATCATTGCCATACCAAGCGCACCCACGATCGACATGATCAGCCCGAGCAAAACAGCGTAGCCAATGTAGGACAGGATCCGCCCACCGCGGAACGGCGGCAGGATCGCATTCGGGTATTCCGCCAACAAGACATAACGGTGCCACGCCACCGCGGTCCAGACGAAGGCAAGAAGATAGGCAATGACAAGCAGGAATATGATGCCAATCGCCTGTGGCCTGACATCTACCGCCATCAGTTGGTTGGATCGCAGAAAACCCGCAAACGCAACAATCGCCACGAGGATGACCAAAATGATGGGCATCGAAAGCTTAACCACCGCACCGAAATTGCTGAAAATCATGCGCCATGCATGAAGAAAAATACGAACGGCCATCATGTGCCTCCCAATCTATACTGGCGGTCAGGGGTAGGGGGCTGCATAGCCGCATGTCAATCACCCAGGCAGCGGCGCACCTTGCCCTGCGGCGCAAAAAGCGCTATCGCGCCTCGCAAACCTTAAAGTGAAGGAATTCCCTGCAATGTCTGCGCCCAAGAAAGTCGTGCTGGCCTATTCCGGCGGCCTCGATACCTCGATCATCCTGAAATGGCTGCAAATGGAATACGGCTGCGAGGTCGTCACCTTTACCGCCGATCTGGGCCAGGGCGAGGAGCTGGAGCCCGCCCGCAAGAAGGCCGAGTTGCTGGGGATCAAACCCGAGAACATCTTTATCGAGGATGTCCGCGAGGAATTCGTACGCGATTTCGTGTTCCCGATGTTCCGCGCCAATGCGCTGTATGAAGGGCTGTACCTGCTGGGCACCTCGATCGCGCGCCCGCTGATTTCCAAACGCTTGGTCGAGATTGCCGCCGAAACCGGTGCCGATGCCGTGTCCCACGGTGCGACCGGCAAGGGCAACGATCAGGTCCGGTTCGAGCTGAGCGCATATGCCCTGAACCCTGACATCAAGGTGATCGCGCCCTGGCGTGAATGGGATCTGTCGTCGCGGACAAAACTGCTTGATTTCGCAGAGAAAAACCAGATCCCCATCGCCAAGGACAAACGAGGCGAAGCGCCATTTTCGGTCGATGCGAACCTGCTGCACACCTCGTCCGAGGGCAAGGTTCTGGAAGACCCAGCCGAAATGGCGCCCGACTATGTCTACCAGCGCACCGTCAACCCCGAGGACGCGCCGAACACTCCCGAATTCATTGAAGTCGGGTTTGAAAAAGGCGATGCCGTGTCGATCAACGGCGAGGCCATGAGCCCGGCCACGATCCTGACCAAGCTGAACGGATTGGGCGGCAAGCACGGCATCGGCCGTCTGGATTTCGTGGAAAACCGCTTCGTCGGCATGAAGTCGCGCGGCATCTATGAAACCCCCGGCGGCACCGTGTTGCTGGAAGCGCACCGCGGCATCGAGCAGATCACACTGGACAGTGGCGCGGGCCACCTGAAAGACAGCCTGATGCCCCGCTATGCAGAGCTGATCTACAACGGTTTCTGGTTCTCGCCCGAGCGCGAGATGCTGCAAGCGGCCATCGACAAATCGCAAGAGCATGTGACGGGCACCGTGACGCTGAAGCTTTACAAAGGCTCGGCCTTCTGTGTGGCGCGCGCCTCGGATCACTCGCTGTACAGCGAGGCGCATGTGACATTCGAGGATGACGCGGGCGCATACGATCAGACGGACGCGGCCGGCTTCATCCAGCTGAACGCCCTGCGCCTGAAGCTGCTGGCAGCGCGGAATCGCCGCCTGAAAGGTTAATTTCAAATCGTAGGAAACAGCCCCCGAATCGTATGAAGCCTATGTTTCAAGGGGCTTGATCTGTGAAAAGGGCGCGGGAGAAACCTTGCGCCCTTTTTGCTGTCAGGCGCGCAGTTTCATGCGCTCTAACCGCTGGTGATGCGGCAGGCCCTGATCGCAGAATTCGGCCTGCGTCGGGGTCAAATCGGGCAGCGGCCCCTCGGGTCCGGCAAAGCCGGTGGAGCGATGCACCGCATCATACCAGACTGGTGCCCAGACCCCGTCGGCCGTGTGGCCACCCGCGAGCCAATTCAGCATCGCATCGTCCCAATCAAGGCCCAGCGCATCGCAAAGCGCGCGCGGCATTCCCTGCGAATCGCAGCGAATATCGGCGCTGTCGATCACGATGGGCGTTTGGCCCAGCGCGGTGACATGGTCGAAAAGTTCAGACTGCTGGGCAAACCCGATATCGGTCAACGTCATCGCATCGTATTTCGCGCCGAAACTGGCAATCACCCGCGCGGGGTGGCGGATCAGGAACACGTTTCTCACCGCGCCCATCCAATCGCGCGGGATATCCGGCAGCATGTGCTGGCACATATGTTTCTGGTAGAAATGCGGCTTTTGCGCTGGAACAGGGCCTTAAAGCGATTGTGCGACGACAGCGGGGTCGGTGGGTTGCGAGGTGATGATCTCCTCCCGCATCGGGTGGCGCAGCCCGGTACGCGACAGGTAGGCGGCGTAGAACGGCTCGTCCACAACGGCGCAATCGGCACGCGCGCCGAAACTATACATCACCGCGGTCGACAGGTTCCGTGGGCCGGACCACATGGCGATGCGCATCTAGACCTCTTTCCCGACCAGCTGCATATAGAGATCGCGAATGCGCCGCGTCACAGGGCCCATTTCGCCGGTGCCGATCTGGCGCCCGTCGATTTCGCCAACAGGGGTCTGCGCACCGAAAGTGCCGGTTAAAAATGCCTCCTCCGCGCCGTAAGTATCTACGAGGGAATAGTTTCTTTCGAACACGGGTATGCCATCGGCGCGGCAAATGTCGATCACCTTTTGCCTTGTGATCCCCTTCATGCAGTAGTCGCCGGTCGAGGTCCAAACCGCGCCCTTCCTGACCATGAAAAAGTTGCAGGCGTCGGTGGTGTTCACAAACCCATGCACATCCAACATCAGCCCCTCGTCCGCGCCGGCCTTTTCGGCGGCGATACAGGCGAGGATGCAATTCAGTTTCGAATGGCTGTTAAGTTTCGGATCTTGGGTCATGGGCAACCCGCGGATATGCGGCACAGTGGCAAGCCGGATGGGCCGCGGGATCAACGGGCGGGAATGTTCCATGATGATCGCCACGGTTGGCCCCTGCTGCGACAGCGACGGGTGCTGAAAGGGGCGTGTTTTCACACCGCGAATCACCATCAGGCGGGCGTGGGCGTCGGTGGTCATCTGATTGGCTTTTTGCGTCTCTGTTATGGCAAAAAACAGGTCATCTCGGGTCATGCCTATGTCCAGATCAATGGCTTTCGCGGCCTCGAACAGGCGGTCGAGATGTTCATCGACAAAGGCCTAGGTGCGGCTATACAGGCGCAGCCCTTCCCACACGCCATCCCCCGGCATGAAGCCGGAATCATAGACCGAAACCAGCGCCTTCTCGCGCGGTAGCAGCTAGCCGTTCAGCCAGATCAGAATGTGGTCGTTGCGGGCGTCGTCCTCGGCCTGGTGTGTGGTGACTTCGGTCATGGAACCTCCAGTGTTTTGGGCAGGCTAAAGCGTTTCGAGAAAAATCTGAATCAGATCTTTTGGCGAAACGCGCAGAACCTAAACGCTTTGAGGCAACGCTCACGGGTTGTCACCCTTGCGTGAGGGGGATTGCGCGCCGCACATCCGCGCGCATTGTGGCGCGCAGGAGGATGCAACATGCGAGATGTGAAAACTTGGGTGCTGGCCGGACTGATCGGCATCGGGATAATGGTGTCAGGTGGAGCGAAAGCCGACGCGCTGACCGTCGCGGGCGGTTGTTTCTGGTGCGTCGAGGCAGATTTCGAAAAAGTGCCGGGCGTGCGCGGGGTCGTTTCAGGGTATACCGGCGGCATGACCGCGAACCCGACCTATAAACAGGTCACGCGCGGCGGCACCGGCCATTACGAGGCGGTGCAGATCGAGTTTGACGCAAACAAGGTAAGCCGCGAGGTTTTGCTGGAAAAATTCCTCCGGTCGGTCGATCCGACCGATGCGGGCGGCCAGTTCTGCGACCGTGGCGACAGCTATCGCACCGCAATTTTCGTGTCTAACCCGGCGGAAAAGACCATTGCAGAAAAGGTGAAGACCGAAGCACAAGCCGCCTTGGGCCAAAAAATCGCCACCCCGATCCTGAGCGCCGCCACCTTCTATCCGGCCGAGGATTATCATCAGGACTATTACAAGGGCAGCAACCTTGTGGTCACGCGGTTCGGTCCGGTGCGGCAATCGAAAGCCTACAAGAAATACCGCGATGCCTGCGGGCGCGATCAGCGGATCAAGCAGTTGTGGGGCAGTTCGGCGGCGTTCCTTAACTGAGGAACGCATCCACCTCGGCCCGGGTCGGGATGGCATCGGCGGTGCCGTGCCTCGTGACCTGGATGGCCGCGGCAGCCGCACCAAGACGCATCGCATCCTCGGCGGACAGGCCCTTGTCCAGCGCGGCGGCGGTGTAGCCAAGAAAGCAGTCGCCGGCGCCAGTGGTGTCGATGGGCGGGGCGCGGAAAGCAGGCAAGCGGATCTCGCTTGGCTGCGACTGGTCGCGCCATATCGCCCCACCGGCCCCGTGGGTAATCAGCAGATGCGGCACGGGGATATCGGGTATGCCAAGGCCCAGCGCGGAAGAAAGCGCGCTCGCTTCGCCCTCGTTCATCACCAGAAGGTCAATATGGGGCAACATCGCGCGGGCCGCTTCAGCCACGAAAGGCGCGGCGGAATAGATGACGAACACGCCTCTGGCGCGGCCGTTCTGGGCGGCTTCGACTGTCAGGCTGGTTTCGTTCTGCAGCAGCAGGATATCCCCCTTGCCAGCACCGGCAAGCGCCGCGTCAAGGCGGGATAGAGACTGTTTTTCATTCGCGCCCGGAAAGATCACGATGGCATTTTCGCCCCGCGTATCAATGTTGATGATCGCATGGGCAGTGGGTGTATCAACCTGCGCCACATGGGTGCAATCAACGCCCAGCGCGCGCATCCTGTCCAGCATCGCATCGCCATCCGGCCCAACTGCGCCGATGTGAAAAACCCGCGCACCGGCCTGTGCCGCGGCGACGGATTGGTTTGCGCCCTTGCCGCCAAGCCCCGCGGAATGGGACGTGGCCGCCAGAGTTTCGCCGGCACCGGGGAGGTGTGGAACGCTATAGAATTGGTCGATATTGATCGACCCCAGATTATAGATGGTCATATCGCCCCGATCAGCGGATCAGCCCATCTTGCAAGCTGCAATCACCGCCATGTTCAAAATGTCATTAACCGTAGACGTAGAAGAGCAAATCTGGATCGACTTGTCCACGCCCGCAAGGATCGGGCCGATCACGGTGGCGCCGCCCATCTCCTGCATCAGCTTGACCGAGATCGAGGCAGAGTGCCGCGCGGGCACGACCAGAACGTTCGCCGGACCGGACAAACGCTGGAACGGGTAATTCGCCTGTGCCTTGGGATTCAGGGCCACGTCCACTGTCATCTCGCCTTCGAATTCGAAGGTCACGCCGCGCTGTTCCAACACGCGTGGCGCGATATGCATTTTATGGGCGCGTTCGGACACCGGATAGCCGAAGGTGGAAAACGACACGAAGGCCACGCGCGGGTCCAGACCCAGATGGCTGGCCACGCCGGCGGCGCGTTCAGCAATGTTTGCAAGGTCTTGCTCGTCGGGCCATTCATGCACCAGCGTGTCGCCGATCAGAACGATCCGGCCCTTGTGCAACAAGGCCGTAACGCCCGCCGCGCCGTGTTTCGCGTCGGCATCGAAAACGTGGTTGATCAGTTCCATCACATGGGCGGATTTGCGGGTCGCCCCGGTAACAAGACCGTCGCCATGCCCATGCGCCAGCATCAGCGCGGAAAATACGTGCCGATCCCGCGCGGCAAGACGGTGGATGTCATGCCGGTCGTGGCCCTTGCGCTGAAGCCGCTGATACAGGAATTCCTTGTATGTATCCAAATGGCGGGTGTTGGCTGCGTTCACCACCTCCAACTCGCGCACGGCATCGCCAAGGCCCGCAGCCTCCAGCTTTTCTTTCACATCGGGCTCGCGGCCCACGACCAGCGCCTTGCCAAGGCCCGAACGTTGGTATTGCACGGCGGCGCGCAACACGCGCACATCATCGCCTTCGGCAAAGATCATGCGGGCCTGCGCCGCGCGGGCACGGGCATGAATGCCCCGCAGGATCGAGGCGGTCGGGTCCATTCGCGATTTCAGCGACAGCTCGTATGCATCCATGTCGATGATGGGACGACGCGCGGCGCCGGTTTCCATACAGGCACGGGCAACGGCGGGCGGAATGCGGTGAATCAGGCGGGGATCGAACGGCGTGGGGATGATGTAATCGCGGCCAAAGGTCAGCTTGCGACCATAGGCCATGGCAACCTCGTCCGGCACATCCTCGCGGGCAAGCTCGGCCAGTGCCTCGGCGCAGGCGATCTTCATCTCGTCATTGATGGCGCGGGCATGCACATCCAGCGCGCCGCGGAACAGGTAGGGGAAACCCAGCACGTTGTTCACCTGGTTCGGATAATCCGAACGGCCCGTCGCGACGATGGCATCGGCGCGAACCTCGTGCGCCTCTTCGGGGGTGATTTCGGGGTCGGGGTTCGCCATGGCGAAGATCACCGGATTGTCCGCCATCGAGCGCACCATGTCCTGCGTCAAGGCCCCTTTGACCGACACGCCAAGGAACACGTCGGCGCCATCCATCGCCTCCTCCAGGGACCGGTCGTTGGTCTTGGCGGCATGGGCCGATTTCCACTGGTTCATGCCCTCGGTCCGGCCCTGGTAGATCACGCCCTTGGTGTCGCACAGGATGCAGTTGTCATGCTTGGCGCCCATGCGCTTGACCAGTTCGATACAGGCAATGCCCGCAGCGCCCGCGCCGTTCACGACGATCTTCACATCCTCGATCTTTTTGCCCGACAGGTACAGAGCGTTGATCAGACCGGCGGCACAGATCACGGCGGTGCCGTGCTGGTCGTCGTGGAACACCGGAATGTCCATTTCTTCCTTGAGGCGCTGTTCGATGATGAAACATTCAGGCGCCTTGATGTCCTCTAGGTTGATACCGCCAAAAGTGGGGCCCATCAGGCGCACGGCATTGACGATCTGGTCGGCGTCTTCTGTGTCCAGCTCGATGTCGATCGAGTTTACATCGGCAAAGCGTTTGAACAGGACCGACTTGCCCTCCATCACCGGCTTGGAGGCCAGCGCGCCCAGGTTGCCCAGACCCAGAACCGCAGTGCCGTTCGAAATCACCGCCACAAGGTTGCCCTTGTTGGTGTAATCATAAGCGGTTTCGGGGTTTTCGTGGATCGCCTCGCAGGGGACGGCCACGCCGGGGGAGTAGGCAAGGCTAAGATCGCGCTGAGTCGTCATCGGAACAGTCGCCGTGATTTCAAACTTGCCGGGGGTCGGTTCCAAGTGGAACGACAGGGCTTCTTCACGGGTGATCTTCGATTTCGACATGGCGGTTCCTCCTAAGGCTCACGCCTCATACATGGCGTTTTCGTCAGGCTCAACTGCGTTGGTTTTCGGCTTTCGTGCGGAGGCGGGGGTTAGTATGGTCGGCGCGCTGACAAGGGGGATGCACGTGACCGCGACGGTAACACCGATGATGGCCCAATATCTGGAACTGAAAGCGCAATACGAAGATGCGCTGCTGTTCTACCGGATGGGCGATTTCTACGAGATGTTCTTTGACGATGCCGTGGCCGCGGCAGAGGCGCTGGATATTGCGCTGACCAAGCGCGGCAAGCATCTGGAGCAGGACATCCCCATGTGCGGCGTGCCGGTTCACGCCGCCGAAGGCTATCTGCTGACGCTGATCCGCAAGGGTTTTCGCGTGGCTGTGTGCGAGCAGATGGAAAACCCTGCCGAGGCAAAGAAACGCGGGGCAAAGTCAGTTGTGAGGCGCGATGTGGTGCGATTGGTCACGCCGGGGACCTTGACCGAGGAAAGTTTGCTGGAAGCGCGGCGGCACAACTACCTGTGCGCCTATGCCTTGGTGCGTGACGAAGGCGCGCTGGCCTGGGTCGACATATCTACCGGCGCGTTTCACGTGATGGAATTGCCTGCGGTTCGACTGGGGCCGGAACTGGCCCGCCTTGGCCCGTCCGAAATCGTGATGACCGAAGGAGCAGAGGCGGATTACGCCGGATTAGTGTCTGAAATGGGGGTCGCACTGACGGGGCTGGGGCGCGCGGCGTTCGATTCCACCAGTGGGGAAAAACGGCTGTGTACGCTGTTCGGCGTGGGATCGCTGGAGGCTTACGGCAATTTCACCCGCGCCGAAGTGTCGGCGATGGGCGCGATCGTCGAATATCTGGAGATCACCCAAAAGGGCAAACTGCCCTTGCTGCGCCCGCCGCTGCGCGAGGCGACGGGCCGATTGATGCAGATCGACGCTGCCACACGTCGCAATCTGGAACTGACCCATTCCATGAATGGCGGGCGCGCGGGGTCTTTGCTGCACGCGATTGACCGGACGGTGACGGCAGGGGGCGCGCGGCTGCTGGAGCGGCGCCTTGCCTCGCCCTCGCGCGTGTTAAACGTGGTGCAGGACCGGTTGGATGCGGTGGATTTCGCGGTGAAACAGACCCGAATTGCGGCCGACCTGCGCGACAGCCTGCGCAAGGTGCCCGACCTTGACCGGGCCCTGTCACGGCTTGGCCTTGACCGTGGCGGGCCGCGCGATCTGGCTGGCATTCGAAACGGCTTGGAACAGGCCGCTCAAATCTCGGACATTTTGCAGGGAGCGCAGCTGCCCGCGCTGCTGCTGAACGCCGCGCAAAACCTGACCGGCCACGATACGCTGCTGGACCTGCTGGGCGAGGCCCTGATCGCCGAACCGCCCCTGTTGGCCCGCGATGGCGGTTTCATTGCGCAAGGCTATGACGAAGAACTGGACGAGATGCGCCAGCTGCGCGATGAGGGGCGCGGCGTCATTGCGCGGATGCAATCCGAATACCAGAAGCAAACCGGCATCAACGCGCTGAAGATCAAGCATAACAACGTGCTGGGCTATTTCGTCGAGGTCACGGCGACCCATGCCGACAAGATGCTTTCGGAGCCGCTGAACGAGACCTTCAAACACCGCCAGACCACGGCCAACCAGGTCCGTTTTACCACTGTGCCGCTATCGGAAATGGAAACCCGCATCCTGAACGCGGGCGGGCGCGCGCTAGAGATTGAAAAACGGCTCTATGAAAGCCTGAAAGCGCAAATTTTGCAGGTCGCCGCACCCATCGCCGGCACTGCCCGCAGCCTTTCCGAACTGGATTTGGCCACCGCGCTGGCCGATCTGTCCAAGGGCGAAAACTGGTGCCGCCCGCAGGTTGATAACTCGCGCAAGCTGGTGATCGAAGGCGGTCGCCATCCGGTCGTGGAACAGTCCTTGCGCAAATTGGGGCAGGGGCCGTTCATCGCCAATGACGCGGACCTTGGCACCGGCACCGATATCTGGCTGCTGACCGGCCCCAACATGGCCGGCAAATCGACTTACCTTCGGCAGAACGCGCTGATCGCGCTGCTGGCACAAATGGGCAGCCACGTCCCCGCCAGCAGCGCCGAAATCGGGCTGGTCAGCCAATTGTTCAGCCGGGTCGGCGCGTCGGATGATCTGGCGCGCGGACGGTCCACTTTCATGGTGGAAATGGTCGAAACTGCGGCGATCCTGAACCAAGCGGATGACCATGCCCTTGTTATCCTGGATGAAATCGGGCGCGGCACAGCCACCTATGACGGGCTGTCCATCGCCTGGGCCACCCTGGAACATCTGCATGACGTGAACAAATGCCGCGCCCTGTTCGCCACCCACTACCACGAAATGACATCGCTGGCGGGCAAGCTGCCACGCGTCGATAATGCTACCGTCACCGTACGCGAACATGATGGCGACGTGATTTTCCTGCATGAGGTGCGCAAAGGCGCCGCCGATCGGAGCTATGGGGTGCAGGTCGCCAAACTGGCCGGCCTGCCCGAGGCCGTCGTCGCCCGTGCCCGCATCGTTCTGGATGCGCTGGAAAAAGGCGAACGCGAAGGCGCGGCCAACCCCAAAGCGCTGATCGATGATCTACCGCTTTTTGCCGCTGTTCCACCCGCGCCGCAACACGCCGCGCACCGGGATTCGCAGGTCGAAAAACGGCTGGAGGATATCCACCCCGACGAGCTGACCCCGCGCGAGGCCCTGCAACTTCTTTATGAACTGAAAGAGGCGGCCCGCAATTAAGCGCCCGCCCCTTCCATTGTTCCGAAATATTCTTGCTTACAGACGTTAGCTCGCCGGCATGGAGGACACACCCACCTGCGCGGGACGCAGCAAGCGGTCGTGCAGCATGAACCCTTCTGCGGACACCTGAATGATGTCGCCCGCCTTGGTGCCGGGCACGGGGGCCTCGAACATGGCTTCGTGCATTTGCGGATCGAACGGATCACCAACCTTCGGCGCGATCAAAGTCATGCCGTGCTTGGAAAACACGTTGATCAGCTCGCGCAGGGTCAGTTCGACACCTTCCAGCAGGGGGCCAAAGGCCGCGCGCTGCTCTTCGGTTGAAGCCTCCAGCGCGCGTTTCATGTTGTCGTAAACCGGCAGCATGTCGCGGGCCAGCTTGGAGCCGCCATAATTTTCGGCTTCGCGGCGGTCTTTCTCGGACCGTTTGCGCGCATTCTCGGCATCAGCCAAGGCGCGCATGAAACGGTCCTTGAATTCGTCACGCTCAGCGCGCAGCGCGTCCAGCTCGGCCTCTGCGTCGGAAATCTCGCTCATGTCATCGGCATATTCTTCGTCGGTTGCCGCGTCGATATCATCGAGAAAGTCGTCATTTCTGGGCTCTGCCATTTTTCACCTCTAACTGCGGTCGGAGATCAGTTTTCCAACCAGCTGTGCCGTATAGTCCACAATCGGAACGATGCGCCCGTAGTTCAGCCGCGTGGGGCCGATGACGCCGACCGCTCCGACAATCTTTCGGTCCGCGTTCATATAGGGACTGACCACCAAAGAGGAACCCGAAAGTGAGAAAAGTTTGTTCTCTGAGCCGATAAAAATGCGCACACCTTCGCCTTCTTCGGTCAGTTCAAGGAAATTGGCGATATCCTGCTTGCGTTCAAGGTCGTCGAACAGGCTTCGGATCCGTTCCAGATCCTCTTCGTTGCCATCGCCGCCCAGCAGATTCGACCGCCCGCGCACGATCAGCCGGTCGTTTGTGTCATCCTCGCCCGCCCAGACGGCCAGCCCACTTTCCACCATTTCACGCGACAGCGCGTCGATCTGTTGTTTGCGTGCCTCAATCTCTCGCCGGATGACGGTTTGCATATCGGTCAGGGTGCGCCCCTCGACCAGTGCGTTCAGAAAATTCGCCGCCTCACGCATGGAAGAGGGGGTTTGCCCCGGCGGCGGGTTGAACAGGCGGTTTTCAACATGGCCATCGGCAAAAACCAGCACCACCAAAGCGCGGTCATGGCCAAGGCTGACGAATTCCACATGCTTGATAGGCGCCTCGTGTTTCGGTGCCAAAACAAGGCTGGCCCCCTGTGTCACACCAGACAGGGCGGACCCGATCCGATCCAGCACATTGCCCACATCAACGGAATTACTGCCAAGGGTCTGGTCGATCTTGGCGCGGTCGGTGTCGTCAAGGTTCGACACCTCAAGCAGCCCGTCCACGAACATGCGCAACCCCATCTGCGTCGGCACCCGCCCCGCGGAAATATGCGGAGAACCCAAAAGCCCGAGGTATTCCAGATCCTGCATCACGTTGCGGATCGTCGCGGCAGATACTTTCTCGCTCATTGTGCGGGTGAGGGAGCGCGAACCCACCGGATCGCCGGACGCAAGATAGCCTTCGACCACGCGGCGAAACACCTCGCGCGAGCGGTCGTTCATCTCTTCCAGTATCTGCGCAGCTTGGCTGGTCATCATCATCCCGTTCAGCCCGGCATTAAAGGGGATCTGCCCCAAAGGTCAATCGGGCTTGCGTTCAGGGCTGTGCCCCTTGTATCCCGACCCCATCAACAAAGAGGAAATAACCATGCGGCCGTCCGGAAGAGATTTAAGCGAAATGCGCCCGATTTCAATCGAGACGGGGGTCACAAAGCACGCCGAAGGGTCTTGCATGATCCGCGTGGGCGACACTCATGTGCTGTGCACCGCCACCATCGAGGAACGCGTGCCCCCCTTCGTCAAAGGCACCGGCCTTGGCTGGGTCACGGCGGAATACGGGATGCTGCCGCGCTCCACCACCAGCCGGATGCGGCGCGAGGCCGCTGCCGGCAAGCAGGGCGGGCGCACCGTTGAAATCCAGCGGCTGATCGGGCGGTCCCTGCGCGCAGGCGTGGATCGCGTCGCCATGGGCGAACGTCAGATCACCGTGGATTGCGATGTGATCCAGGCCGATGGCGGCACCCGCTGCGCGTCGATCACCGGCGGTTGGGTCGCGCTGCGACTGGCCGTGGACAAGCTGATGAAGGCTGGCGACATCGTCACGAACCCGCTGGAACATCCGGTTGCCGCCGTGTCTTGCGGCATTTATGCGGGCCAGCCGGTGCTGGATCTGGATTACCCCGAAGACAGCGAAGCGGGGGTCGATGGCAACTTTATCATGCTGTCCAACAACCAGCTGATCGAAGTACAAATGAGCGCCGAAGGATCGACCTATAACCGCGACCAGATGAACACGCTCATGGATCTGGCCGAAAAGGGCGTGTCCGAGCTGGTCGCCGCGCAGTTGGCGGCGGTCAATGCGTAAGTTCGACGGCAAGAAACTGCTGGTCGCGACCCATAACGCGGGCAAGCTGGCGGAATTCACCCGCCTGCTTGAACCCTATGGGGTTGAGGTGGTCGGCGCGGCGGATATGGACCTGCCCGAACCGGTCGAGGGTGGCACGACATTTGTCGAAAACGCCCGCATCAAGGCGCATGCAGCGGCCAAGGCGACCGGATTGCCCGCGCTCAGCGATGACAGCGGGATCGAGATTGACGCGCTGGACGGCGCGCCGGGCGTTTATACGGCGGATTGGGCTGAAACAGGCTCTGGTCGCGATTTCAAAATGGCCATGACCAAAACCCACGAAAAAATCTTGGAGACCGGCGAACCGCAACCTTGGAAAGCGCGGTTTTGCTGCACGCTGGTGCTGGCCTGGCCCGATGGGGAAGACGCAGTTTTCCCCGGTGTTCTGGATGGTCAGGTTGTCTGGCCAATGCGCGGCGCCGAAGGGCACGGGTATGATCCGATCTTCATGCCGGATGGCCACGACAGCATCCTTGGCGAAATGACGGCTGACGCAAAGAACGCCATCAGCCATCGCGCTGAGGCGCTGAAAAAGTTCGTGGCAGCCTGTTTTGGCTGAGGATTGGCAAGAGGGCGGCTTTGCCCTCTACCTCCACTGGCCTTTCTGTCAGGCCAAATGCCCCTATTGCGATTTCAACAGCCATGTCGCGCGCGAAATCGACCAATCCCGCTGGCTTAGTGCCTATTTGCGAGAGATCGACCGCTATGCCGAACAGGTGCCGGGACGCGTTCTGACCTCGATCTTCTTCGGGGGCGGAACCCCGTCATTGATGGACCCTGCGGTCGTCGCCGGCGTTCTCGACCGGATCAAACAACACTGGCCCCAGGCCAACGACATCGAAATTACGCTAGAAGCGAACCCCGGATCGGTAGAGGCCGCCAAGTTTCGCGACTTTGCCCAAGCGGGGGTGAGTCGTGTTTCCATGGGGATTCAGGCGCTGAACGACCGCGATTTGCAGCGTTTGGGCCGGATTCACTCGGTTTCCGAGGCGAAAGCCGCTTTTGAAATTGCCCGAAACCAGTTCGATCGCGTCAGTTTCGACCTGATCTATGCCCGTCAGGATCAAACCCTAAACGATTGGGAGGCCGAACTGCGCGAGGCGCTGTCAATGGCGATTGACCATTTGTCGCTGTATCAACTGACCATTGAACAAGGCACCGCTTTTGGGCACCGCTACAATGCCGGCAAGCTGCGCGGCCTACCGCTCGACGATACTTCGGCTGATATGTATGCGCTGACGCAAGACCTGTGCAGCGACGCCGGTATGGAGGGGTATGAAATCAGCAATCACGCCCGCATCGGGGCTGAATCCCGGCATAATAGAGTCTATTGGCGCTATGGTGATTACGTCGGCATTGGTCCAGGCGCGCACGGGCGGCTGACCATCGCCGGTCAGCGGTTTGCCACCGAACAATGGCGTAATCCTGGGAAATGGCTGGAAATGGCTGAAGGGGCAGGGGCCGAAAACATCCGCGATGCTGTGTCATTGTCCGAACAGGCCGATGAATTCCTGATGATGGGAATGCGTTTGGCCGAAGGGATTGACCCCGCACGCTTTGAACGCCTTTCAGGCCAGCCCTTGAACCCTGACAGCTTGCGCTATCTGTCCGAGATCGGGATGATAGAGGTCGGTCCGCACATCAAAGCCACCAAAGAGGGGCGCATGGTGCTGAACGCCATCCTCAAGGAACTGCTGGTGGACAGGTAAATGCGGTATATTTGGGCGAGTTTGGGTTTGATCTCGGTTGGTTTCGGCCTGATCGGAGTGGTTCTACCCCTGATTCCGACCGTGCCCTTCATGCTGCTGGCTGCGTTCTTCTTTGCAAAAAGCTCTGAGCGGTTACATGGCTGGCTGTTGGAGCATCGGGTTTTCGGCTCCGCCATCGGAGACTGGCAAACACGCGGCGCGATTAATCTGAAGGGCAAGCGCCGGGCAACCCTGTCAATTTTCGCGGTTTTCATCCTGTCGGTCATCATGGGGTTGCGGCCGATGATCCTTGCCATCCAAGCCGTTACCCTGACCAGCGTTTTGATCTTTATATGGACGCGGCCTAACGGTTAGATGACAAGATCATGCACAGCGTGTCCAGATCATCGAGGCTGTCATAGCTGATCGTGATCTGCCCTGATTCCTGACCCGGCTTGTGCTGGATCGAGACCTTCATGCCCAGACTCGCAGACAAATCGCCCTCTAGCGCTTTTGTATCCGCGTCCTTTTCCACCGCTTTCGCAGGCTTTTTCGCTGCACCATCATCGGTGAAAATATTACCCTGAGGTTTTTTCGCCAGCTTTTCCGTCTCGCGCACGGACAAGCCCTGCGTGATAACCTTTTTGGCAAGAGCGGTCGCATCGTCAGAGGTGATCAGAGCGCGCGCGTGACCAGCAGAGAGCTTCCCCTCAACCAGCCACGTCTGGACATCATCCGGCAACTGCAAGAGTCGCATCAGATTGGCGATATGGCTGCGCGATTTACCCAACGCCTGGCTGAGTTTTTCCTGCGTATGCCCGAACCTGTCCATCAACGCCTTATAGCCGGCGGCTTCCTCAACTGGATTCAGGTCGGCGCGCTGAATATTCTCGATAATCGCGACTTCGAGCACCTCTGTGTCGTCGAATTCACGCACAATAACGGGCAATTCGTGCAGCTTGGCCATCTGGGACGCCCGCCAACGACGCTCCCCGGCGACGATTTCGAATTCACCATCATAGCCAGGACGGGGGCGCACGATCAGAGGCTGGATCACGCCCTTTTCAGCTATAGAATCAGACAGTTCCTGCAACGCATCGCCTGAAAAAGAGCGGCGCGGCTGGTCTGGGTTCGCAAAAATCCGTTCGATCGGAACGGTCAAATCAGGGCGACGCGGCGCTTGCGAGGCATCGGACTGTGGCGTTTCCGGCTGCACATCCGCCATCAGCGCGGACAACCCGCGACCGAGACCTTTTTTACGGGGTTTCTCCGCCATAACTCGCCTCCCTTACGCCAATACCTGGGCGTTTTTCTTCATCACTTCGCGCGCAAGCGCCAGATATGCCTGCGCCCCTTTAGAATTCGGATCGTAATCCAGAACCGGAAGCGCATAGCTGGGCGCTTCGGACACCCGAACATTGCGTGGAATCACGGTTTCGAACACCAGATCGCCCAAATTTTCGCGGGCGTCAGCCTCGACCTGCTGGGAAAGGTTGTTGCGCGCATCATACATGGTCAGCACCACACCTTCGATTCGCAAATTGCGGTTCGCCGACTGACGTACCTCGCGGATGGTCAACATCAACTGTGAAAGCCCTTCCAACGCAAAAAATTCGGATTGCAGCGGCACCAATACAGAATGGGCGGCGACCATAGCGTTGACGGTCAGCAAACTTAACGACGGAGGGCAATCTATCAAAATGAAATCAAAAGCGAAATCGTCTATCGCGTGCTGGCGTAGCGCATCATGCAGCAGGAAAGAGCGTTTTTCGTTGGCAACCAGTTCCATATCTGCAGAGGACAGGTCGGTCGTGGCCGGGATGATGCATAGGCCTTCGGTCTTGGTGGGCTGAACAACTCGATGGAGGTCGATATCTTCAAGCAGCAACTCGTAGGTCGTGAATTCCCGTTCGTCCGGCTCAACTCCCAGCCCCGTAGAGGCATTGCCCTGCGGATCAAGATCGACAATCAAAACGCGACAATGAAGCTGCGCAAGAGCCGCGGCGAGGTTGATGGTGGTCGTGGTTTTCCCGACGCCGCCCTTTTGGTTGGCTACGGCGATAATCTTGGGACCAGGCGGGCGCGTGAGGTCAGACACGGGAAATTCCTTTGAGCTTCAAGACCACAGCTGCGGGATCTGTTTCACTTCTAACGATCTCCAGGTCGAACCGCCACGCTTTCCGCGCTTCTTCGACCTCTTTTTCCCAAGTGGCGCCTTTCGGAAACAAGGCCGTGCCGGACGGGGACAGGTGCAACGTTGCAAATGAGCAGAGCGTCGAAAGATCGGCAAGCGCCCGTGCGGACAGAACGTCGGCATTCAGGGGGCCGATCTGCTCAATCCGTTTCGCCTGAACCTGTGCGGAAATACCCGTTTCGCGGATCACCTGCCGTAAAAAAGTGGCCTTGCGCGTATCTGATTCCACAAGCGTCACAGCGTCAGGAGAGCCTTTTTCCTGCGCCATTATGGCAATCACAAGCCCCGGAAAACCGCCGCCGCTGCCCAAATCCGCCCACAGCCCGACCGGATGAGAGGATAGGCGGTACATTTGAGCGGAATCAGCAATATGGCGAGACCAGATTTCCGGAATCGTGGACTTTGCGACAAGATTGATGCGAGGATTCCACTTCTCCAGAAGCGCCGCATAGACTTCTAGCCGCTCCATTGTTTCACGTGAAACATCCTGCCTCATGCCGATTTCTCCCGCTTGGCTTGGCGTAACTTTGCAAGCAGCAAGGTGAGTGCGGCTGGAGTCATGCCTTCGACCCGCGCAGCTTGGCCCAGGTTGGCAGGGCGGGCCGCGTTAAGCTTGGATTTCAATTCATTTGAAAGGCCGTCGATTTCGTCATAGGAAAAGGCGGATGGAATCTCGTGACCCTCATCGCGGCGCAAAGCATCAACGTCCCGCTGCTGCCGGTCGATGTAATTGGCGTAAAGCGCATCCTTCGCCAGTTGCTCCCTGATACTTTCCTCGATCTTGTCCAAAGAGGGGTCAAGTTTCAGCAGCTTGTCGAAATCCATTTCCGGGAAAGAAAGCAGCTTGAAGGCAGAGCGGCGACTGCCATCTTTGTTCATTTCCAGCCCGACAGCGCTGACTTCACGCGCCGTGAAGTTGGTCGATTCCAACAAGTAGCGGCCAGCGGCCAGTTCTTCCATCTTCGTTTCAAACGCGACGCGCCGCATTGCGCCTACGCAGCTCGCTGCGATCGCCTTTGGTGTCAAGCGCTGGTCGGCGTTGTCCGCGCGCAGAGACAGGCGAAATTCGGCCCGCGACGTGAACATGCGATACGGCTCTGACACACCGCGTGTCGTCAAGTCGTCAAGCATCACGCCAATATAGCTGTCAGAGCGGCTGAAATGTACCGGGTCATGCCTCAAGGCCTCTGCTGCGGCATTGAGGCCGGCGACCAAACCCTGAGCGGCGGCTTCCTCATATCCTGTGGTTCCATTGATTTGACCCGCAAGATATAGGCCCGGAACCGACTTGACCGCCAAGCGCAGATCTAGAGCTCGGGGGTCTACATAGTCGTATTCGATGGCATAGCCCGGCTGTAAGATGATTGTATCCTCCAGCCCGAAGATGGAATGCACATAATCGTTTTGCACATCTTCGGGCAATGACGTCGAAATCCCGTTCGGATAGACTGTGTGATCAACCAGACCCTCGGGTTCCAGGAAAATCTGGTGCGAGGTTTTATCGGCGAAACGCACAACCTTATCTTCGATCGAGGGGCAATACCGCGGGCCGACGCCTTCGATATGACCGCCGTACATCGCCGAGCGTGACAAGTTCTGCTGAATGATCTCGTGTGTGCTCTCGTTCGTGTGGGTGATCCCGCAAGCGACCTGCCGAACAGCAGGCCCCTTTGACAGGAAGGAAAACACCACCGGATCATCGTCGGCAGGCTGTTTTTCAAGCTTGTCCCAAGCGATCGTGCGCCCGTCAAGGCGCGGGGGCGTGCCAGTTTTCAGGCGGCCAAGGGGAAGATCGAACCCATCGATACGCTCTGCCAGTTTAACGGAAGGCTTGTCGCCCATGCGGCCACCGGCGCGACGCTCGTCACCAATATGGATGACGCCACGCAGAAACGTGCCCGTCGTCAAGATCACAGCGTGCGCAGAAATTTCCGATCCGTCACCCAAGATGACGCCAGCCACACGGTCACCCTGCATGATGAAATCTGTGGCCTCCCCTTCGAAAATCGAAAGATTCGGGGTATTTTCAAGCTCAGCCAACATGCCTTGTCGATACAGTTTTCGGTCGGATTGCGTGCGCGGGCCCTGCACAGCGGGCCCTTTGCGGCGATTCAACAACCGGAACTGGATGCCGGACAGATCTGCCACGCGGCCCATGACACCATCCATGGCGTCAATTTCCCGCACAAGATGGCCTTTACCCAAACCGCCAATTGCAGGGTTGCAGGACATCACACCGATCCCGGCGCGCGTCAACGTAACCAAAGCAGTCCGTGCGCCCATGCGCGCCGAAGCGGCCGCGGCATCCGCGCCAGCATGGCCACCACCGATCACAATCACATCAAAATCCGATTGTTTCACGTGAAACACTCCTGCGCCGAAAGGCTATTTTCCAAGACAGAAGCTGGAGAAAATCTCGTCCAGCAGGTTCTCTACATCTATACGCCCGACCAACATATCAAGTGAGCGGATGGCCGTTCGCAATTCTTCAGCAGCCAGGTCGGTCACTTCGGGCCCTGTCACGATCAAAGCACGCGCAGTATTCAACGCCTTTGTCGCGCACTCCATCGCGATACGGTGGCGTTCCCGCGTGGCGATGCCGATATTCGCAGCGCGGTCAGACAGGCGCTTTGTGAGTTGATCTATCAGATTCGCCACACCCTCGCCAGAAATGCCGGAAATCGCGTTCGATTTATCCGTCAACGTATCGGCTTTGGCGCGCAACACGATGTCATCGGGTTCGGGTGGCAAGTCGGGTAGGGCGTCACCTTCGACCAGGAACACACGCAAATCGGCCAGCGCGGCGCGGGCGCGGGCACGGGAAATACCGATACCTTCGACGTGATCCTCGGTTTCCCGCAGACCGGCCGTATCCAGAAGGGTGACAGGCAGGCCCGCAAGATCCATGCGCACCTCGATCACGTCGCGCGTAGTGCCCGCGTATTCCGAGGTGATTGCGGCCTCGCGCCCCGCCAAGGCGTTCAAAAGCGTGGATTTACCGACATTCGGGGCGCCAACGATAGCGACCTCGAAACCGCTGCGCACGCGTTCAGCGGTTTTGACCCCCGCAATTTCATCTTTTAGCGAAGCCAAGGTGCGGTCAAGCAAATCCAGAACTTCCGGCGAGACATCGACGGGCACGTCTTCGTCCGCGAAATCAATTGTCGCTTCCAAAAGCGCGGCGGCGCGGATCAGATCGCGGCGCCATACCTCTGTCTGGGAACCAAGATCGCCAGACAGTACGCGTAGGGCCTGACGGCGCTGCGCCTCGGTTTCGGCGTCGATCAGATCGGCAAGCCCTTCGACCTGCGCCAAGTCCAACCGCCCGTTTTCCAAGGCGCGGCGAGTGAATTCACCGGGATCGGCCTGCCGCAAATCGGGCATATCCGACAAAACACGTAAAACAGCGGCGACCACAGCGGTGGAGCCGTGCAACTGAAATTCAACGACAGGTTCCCCCGTGAAACTGTGTTGGTCCACGAAAACCAGCACCAGCGCCTCGTCCAGGCGGATACCATCGGGGTCTTTCAACACCCGCAACCCGGCGCGGCGGGCCGCGGGCAGGGGGCCAGTCAACCGTGCGGCGGCGTCATGTGCAACGGGGCCGGACAGACGGATCACCGCCACCCCGGCCTTGCCATGGGCCGTGGCAAGGGCGAAAATCGTATCCATCTGTCAACCCCCCCCGGCTGAGGTGTCAGGTGTTCATCGAGTCGAAGAAATCGGCGTTCGACTTGGTCTGTTTCAGCTTGGAAATCAGGAACTCGATCGCGTCGGTCGTGCCCATAGGGTTCAGGATGCGGCGCAAGACAAAGGTCTTTTGCAGATCACCCTTATCCACCAGCAACTCCTCTTTCCGGGTGCCGGATTTGAGGATGTCCATCGCTGGGAAGACGCGCTTGTCAGCAACCTTGCGATCCAGCACGATTTCCGAGTTACCGGTGCCTTTGAACTCTTCAAAGATCACCTCGTCCATGCGTGAACCCGTGTCGATCAGCGCGGTGGCGATGATGGTCAGCGATCCACCTTCTTCGATGTTCCGTGCGGCACCAAAGAAACGCTTGGGGCGTTGCAGCGCGTTCGCATCCACACCGCCAGTCAGAACCTTGCCGGACGACGGCACAACCGTGTTGAAGGCGCGGCCAAGGCGAGTGATCGAATCCAGCAGGATGACCACGTCACGCTTATGTTCCACAAGGCGTTTCGCCTTTTCGATCACCATTTCCGACACGGCAACGTGGCGGGTTGCGGGTTCGTCAAAGGTCGAGGAAATTACCTCGCCCTTCACGGAACGCTGCATATCGGTCACCTCTTCGGGGCGTTCGTCAATCAGCAGGACGATCAGGTAACATTCGGGGTGGTTCACCTCGATCGAGCGGGCGATGTTTTGCAGAAGAACGGTTTTACCCGTGCGCGGCGGCGCCACGATCAACGATCGCTGGCCTTTCCCTATAGGGGACACCAGGTCGATGATGCGGGCAGAACGATCCTTGATGGTGGGATCTTCGATTTCCATCTTCAGGCGTTCATCAGGATAAAGCGGGGTCAGATTGTCGAATGCAACCTTGTGACGGGCCTTTACCGGGTCTTCAAAATTGATCGAAGTGACCGACGTCAGGGCGAAATAACGCTCTTCGCCCTGCGGCGCGCTGATCAAACCTTCGACCGTGTCACCGGTGCGCAGCGAATGCTTGCGGATCATGTCGGGCGAGACATAGATGTCATCGGGCCCGGACAGGTAGTTTGCTTCGGGCGAGCGGAGAAAACCGAACCCGTCCTGCACCACTTCCAGCACGCCATCGCCGCCGATCTGCCAGCCCTCATCCGCCATCTCACGGAGGATCTGGAACATCATCTCGCCCTTGCGCATGGTCGAGGCGTTCTCGATCTCCAGCTCTTCGGCCATCGAAAGCAGATCTTTGGGGCTTTTCGCCTTCAGATCGGCAAGGTTCAGCTTGCCCAGCTGTTCGGTGGTTTCGATTTCGGGCGCATCGGTGGTGGTATCGGTCATGGAAATATCCTGAAGGCCGGGGCCAAGGGGGCCGCGCACTGTCTGACTGTCATGGAAAACATCCGCCCGGACGGGCGACTTGAGGCGCTAGATACGCATCAAAGCCCAAGGAGTCAACGGACTCAGAATTTCAGCACCACCGAGAATACGATAAGCAGCATCAGCAGTGTCGGCAGTTCGTTCATCATCCGGTAGGTTCGGCCAGTCCGGGTATTACGACCGTCTGCGAATTCCTTGAGCCGCTGCCCCAGCCAGTGATGGAACCAAGTCATCGCGATCACCGCCACGGCCTTGGTCCATTGCCAGACAGAGGACCAGTCCACGATCCCCGGCGTGAACACCAGCATCAATCCGAACAGCCACACGGCAATGGAGGATGGGTTCATGATGAACTTGAACAGGTTGTATTCCATGACTTGGAACATCTTGTCCTTCTCGTCCCCCGGTTGGGATTGTTCAACGTGATAGACGAACAATCTGGGCAAATAGAAAATCCCTGCCATCCAGGTGATCACGGCAATGATGTGTAGGCTCTTGGTCCAAGGATAGAGCCAAGCAAGGATATCGGTCATTTGTCTCTCCGGGTCGGGCTGACCCTCCCTAATAATAAATAAAGAAAGAAGAAAGGTTGATGATGTTTTAGGGGTGCCGTTTTCTGTGGATTAACGCTTTGTTCATGGAGTTTTACCCAAGAACGCAGCGTGCTTGGCAAACTTGCGGTAGCAACCATGATATTTGAATATTACCTATTGATATAAAACGGGTTTCCAAGTTAACCAATTGTGGATGAACCTGTGTATTGATCAGTGTTTTTCGTAGCTGTCCACATAAACCAAGTTATGCTTATCCTCTTGGGAGGACCTGTGCGCTTTGCACCTGGAAATCGGGCAGGATGGGGATGGTTGCAATGGGGCGCGGTTTTGCCCAGTAATCACCCCTAACAAATCCTTACTCTTTTCCACGAGGTTATCCACATGGGCGATCTGATCCTAGCTTCGGGTTCCGCGATCCGGCGCAGCCTGTTAGAGCAAGCCGGGCTGAACCCCGAAGTCATTCCAGCGCGAATGGATGAAGAAACGATTAAGGCGTCCCTGCTGGGCGAAGGCGCAACCCCGCGCGAGGTGGCCGATGCACTGGCCGAGATGAAAGCGCGCAAGATATCGGAGAAAAACCCCGGTCGGCTGGTGCTGGGCTGTGATCAGGTGCTGGATCTGGAAGGTCATCTGTTGAGCAAACCGCAAAACCGCGATGACGCCAAGATGCAGTTGCAGGCGATGCGCGCAAAGCGTCATATGTTGTTGTCAGCGGCAGTTGTCTGCGAAGATGGCAAACCGATCTGGCGCCATGTGGGCCAGGTTCGGATGCTGGCGCGCAACTATTCCGACAGCTTTCTGGATGGCTATCTGGATCGGAACTGGCCCGGTGTCGCGGACAGCGTCGGGGCCTATAAGCTGGAAGAAGAGGGCGTGCGATTGTTCACGCGCGTCGATGGCGATTATTTTACCGTTCTGGGCCTGCCGCTGTTGGAACTGCTGGCATGGCTTGGGTTGAGGGGGGAGTTGGAACAATGAGCGGCAACCGCATTCCGCTGGCAGGTGTTATCGGCCATCCGATCGCGCATTCCAAATCGCCGCAATTACACCGGCACTGGTTGAAAACATACGGGCTGCCCGGCTTTTATATCCCCATGGATGTCGTGCCCGAAAACCTGCGCGAGGTGCTGACCACATTGCCAAAGGCGGGGTTTGTGGGCGTCAATATTACGGTCCCCCATAAAGAGGCGGTGATGGACATTGCCGATATGATCACTGACCGTGCGACGCTGATCGGGGCAGCTAACACATTGATTTTCCGTAAGGATGGTAAGATCCACGCGGATAATACCGACGGTTACGGATTTTTGGAAAACCTTAAACAGGGCGCGCCGGACTGGAACCCGAAGGCAGGTCCGGTGGCGATGCTGGGCGCGGGGGGCGCGGCGCGTGCCGTGGTTGCATCCTTGTTGGAGGCAGGTGTACCGGAGATCCTGGTGTCGAATCGGACGCGACCACGTGCCGATGCGCTGGCCGCCGAGTTCGGGCGTCGCCTGACCGTGATCGACTGGGTGCAGGCCGGCAATATGCTGGAGGAAGCTATGACCGTGGTGAACACCACATCGCTTGGTATGATCGGAAAGCCGGAATTGCGCGTGCCGCTGGACGGTTTGCAAAAAGGTGCGGTTGTCACCGACCTGGTTTACGCCCCGCTGGAAACGCGGCTATTGCGCGAGGCGAAAGCGGCTGGTTGCCACACAGTTGACGGCTTGGGGATGCTGATCCACCAGGCGGTGCCCGCGTTTGAACGTTGGTTTGGCAAACGTCCGATGGTCGATGCAGCCACGCGCGCGGCGATCTTGCGATGACGTTTCATCTTGGACTGACCGGATCTATCGGAATGGGGAAATCCACCACCGCTAGGATTTTCGCCGGGGAAGGATGTGATGTTTACGACGCGGACGCGGCTGTGCATCGGCTCTATTCCAGCGGCGGACGGGCGGTGGAGCCGATGGGCGCTGTCTTTCCCGATGCGATCGTCGATGGCGCGGTATCCCGCGAAAAGCTGAAAGAAGCGATTGCTGCCGATCCAGCCGCGCTGAAACGGATCGAGGCGATCGTGCATCCGCTTTTGGGTGCCGACCGCGCGGATTTCTTGGCGCGGGCGACGTCTGATATTCTGGTTTTCGATATACCGTTGCTGTTTGAAACCGGCGGTGACGCGCGGATGGATGCGGTTGCCTGTGTCACGATTCCGCCAGATACCCAGCGGCAAAGAGTGCTGGAACGCGGCACCATGACAGAAGCTCAATTCGAGACTATTCTGGCCAAACAGATGCCAAATGCCGAGAAGGTCGCGCGATCCGATTTCGTGATCGTGACCGATACTCTGGACCACGCCCGCGCGCAGGTGCGGGATGTGATCGCCGAAATCAGGAAGCGGATGCAAGATGCGTGAAATCGTTCTGGATACCGAGACAACCGGGTTTGAACCGCACACCGGCGACCGCATCGTCGAGATCGGCGCGATCGAGCTGTTCAACCACATGCCAACTGCGAACACGTTTCACGTCTACATCAACCCTGAACGGGGAATGCCGCAGGGCGCGTTCGACATTCACGGGATTGGGCCGGATCTGCTGGACAGCCCGCGCGAGGCGAAGCCGGGCGAGGTCACGCTGCGCGACAAGCCCGTTTTCAAGCAGGTTGGGCAGAAGTTTCTGGATTTCGTGAAGGATTCCAAGCTGATCATCCACAATGCCAGCTTTGATATGAAATTCCTGAACGCCGAGCTGAAGTGGATGGGCCTGCCGCAATTGCCGATGGAACAGGCGCTTGATACGCTGGCCATGGCGCGCACGAAATTCCCCGGTTCACCCGCGACGCTGGATGCGCTGTGCCGGCGGTTCAACATCGACAACGCTGCACGAACGCTGCACGGCGCGCTGCTGGATTCCCAGATTCTGGCCGAGGTTTACCTGGAACTGAACGGCGGGCGGCAGCCGGATTTCGGACTGAACACGACCACGAAAAGCGGGTCTGTTTCGGCTCAAAACGATTGGCGGGCATTCCCGCGGCCCGCACCGCTGCCGCCGCGTATCACCGAAAAAGAAGCCGCCGCCCATGCCGAATTTATCAGTAATATGGGCGACGGCGCGCTTTGGAAAAAGCTGGCAGAGGGCTGACCCAAAGGCCAGCCCGCCGGATTTATGATACCGGCTGTTGTTCGGCCTGACGGCGCGCGATCTCGTTACGATACAGCGCGACGAAGTCGATGGTTTCCAAGTTCAGCGGCGGGAAGCCACCGTCGCGGGTCACGTCCGACACGATGCGGCGCGCGAAGGGGAACAGCATCCGCGGGCATTCGATCAGCAGGAAGGGATGCATCTGCTCTTCGGGGACGCCTTCGATGTTGAAAACCCCGACATATTCAAGTTCCAGCAGGAACATCTTTTCGTCGGTGCCTTTCACGCCGCTGTCCACGCCCAGCTTCATCACCACTTCGAACTGGTTGTCCTGGGTGCGTTTCTTGGCGTCGAGGTTCACGGTTACTTTGACATCGGGCTGCACCTCGCCCGAGGCGCCTTTTTGCGCCAGGATGTTTTCAAAGGACATGTCGCGGATGAACTGGGTCAGCACGTTCATCTTGATTTGCGGTTGTTCTGCTTGGGTGCCATTTTCGGCCATGATCGCTCTCCGGTTAATCAATTCGGCAAAGGGTTAGCAGGAAGGATGCGCCGCCTCAATGCGGCGATTAGTGTTTTGTCCAGCCAGACGGGTGATGCGTCGGGCGCTTTGCCGGGTCAACCTCGGTGAACTCGCCGTCGATTACATCGGGATCGGCAGGATATTCGCGCCGTTCGTGCATGTCTGCGCCGCCCATGGTGAAACTGGTGACTTTCACCCGTTTCGACAGGTAGGCGAACACTGCCATGCGCACCTTGGGGATTAGCAGGGCAAAGCCGACAGCATCAGTGAAGAACCCGGGCGTCAGCAAAAGCGCACCGGAAAACAGAATCATTGCGCCATGGGCCAGCGGTTCGGCGGGATTGGACAGTTCGCCAAACGAGCGTTGCAGCTTGGCCAGTGTTTGCACCCCTTGGCTACGCACCATCCAAGTGCCCAGGATCGCGGTCAGAACCACGATGAGAAGGGTGTTCAATGTCCCGATGGCGCCGCCGACCTGAATGAACAGGGCGATTTCGATCACGGGGACCAGAAGGAAGGCCAGGAACAGCCACATGATGCGTCCTTTCTAATTGCGTCTGTTGCGGTGGACTTGGACCACTACAGCACCTACATAGGATCGAGGTAACGCTGTTACCATGCCCCGCTGTCGAGAGGATCATATGAATTCCCCCATTTTCCAGCTTCTGGTTCTTGCCGGAATCGCGATTTTCCTGATCTTACGCCTGAAAAGCGTGCTTGGCACCCGTGACGGGTTCGAGCAGCCCCCACTGACCCGCGCCGGCGAAGAGCCGCACCGCACCAAGTTCGAGGTGATCGAAGGCGGCCCGGACCACGATATCCTTGCCCATGCCGAGGAAGAATCGGACAGCTATAGCGCATTGTTGGCGATGAAAAAGCTGGAACCGTCCTTCAATGTGACTGAATTTCTAACCGGTGCGCGTGGCGCATATGAAATGATCCTGATGGGGTTCGAACGTGGCGATCTTGCCGCGATCAAGCCGTTTCTGGACGATGACGTTTACGAAAGTTTCGCCGCTGTCGTGGAAGCCCGCGAAGAGCAGGGCCTGACGATCGAGGCCGATTTCATCGGTATCCGCGAGATGGCGATGGCCAGCGCAACATTGGACGACACCACCAAGATGGCGGAAATCACCGTGCGCCTCGTGGGCGAGCTGACCTCGGTCGTGCGCGACAATGCGGGCGACATCATCGAGGGCGAGCCCGGCAAGGTGAAGCGCCAGAAAGATGTGTGGACCTTTGCCCGTGTCATGGGGTCGGATGACCCGAACTGGCAATTGGTCGCCACGGGCGAATGACCCGGGGTGCCTTTGCATCGGCCCTCTTGGCTATGGTGCTGGCAATGACGGGCGCGCGCGCGGATGAGTTAACCTATAAGGTGATGGAGTTCGACCAGTTGGAAAGCTGGGAGGCGGATGATCACGTCGCCGCACTGGATGTTTTCAAAAGCACCTGCGCCGATATGAAAGACCCCGACTGGCGCAGCCTGTGCGCCGTCGCGCATAGCAAGAAATGGCCTGACGCAAAGGCGTTCTTTGAACTGTTCTTTCGCCCGATCATGGCCGAGGACGGCCAGGACGGGTTGTTTACCGGATATTTCGAACCCGAACTGGACGGGGCAAAACGCCCATCTGCCCGGTATCGGTTTCCCGTCTACCGGATGCCGCCCGAAGCACGGCGGACCAGCCTTTGGCACCCCCGCAGCATCATTGAAGCTGGTGGCGTGATGGAAGGGCGCGGGCTGGAAATCGCCTGGGTCGATGATCCGGTGGAATTGTTTTTCCTTCAGGTTCAGGGTTCGGGTCGTATCCGGCTGGAGGATGGCAGCCATATCCGCGTGGGATATGCGGGCAAGAACGGGCATGAATACCGTTCTGTCGGGCGGGAACTGGTTCGGCGCGGCATCTACAACGCGCATCAGGTCAGCGCGCAGGTCATCAAGAACTGGGTGCGCCGCAACGGCGAGGCGGGGCTGGACCTGTTGCGCCACAATCCATCTTACGTGTTCTTCCGCGAGGTGAGCCATGTTTCGCCTGAATTGGGCCCGCTTGGCGCGATGAACAGGTCGATCACCGACATGCGCTCTATCGCGGTTGATCCGAAATTCACCCCGCTTGGCGCGCCGGTATGGATCGAGAAAGAGGGCCAGAACCCGCTGCACCGCTTGATGATTGCGCAGGATACCGGCAGCGCCATCAAAGGGTCGCAACGGGCGGACATTTTCTTTGGCACCGGTGATGGGGCGGGGCGCAAGGCGGGGCGGCTGAAAGATCCGGGGCGGATGATGGTTTTGATGCCGATCCAGCGGGCCTATGCAATGCTGCCCGAGGGAGAGCAATGACCCGCCGCAGGTTAAGACCGGACGAGGTAGAACTGTGGCGCAAGGTGGCCGAAACGGCGCACCGGATGCACCCAGAACGCCACCGCCATGACGAACCCAAGCCGAAACCGGTGAAAACCCCGCGCCAAAGGGTTGGGGATTTCACTGTTGGTCAGACCGTGCGCACTTTGCCGCGCAACGATCTGATGCCGGGCATTGAAGAAGAAGTCGCACGCCAGCCAGTCAAGATGGATGCAAAGGCATTTGGCAAGCTGAAACGCGGCCGGCTGGAGCCAGAGGCAAGGATCGACTTGCACGGCATGACGCTGGATCGCGCGCATCCGGCGCTTACCTCGTTCATCCTGCGGGCGCATCAGCGCGGGCTGCGGCTGGTGCTGGTTATCACCGGAAAAGGCAAAGAGCGTGACGAGGGCGGGCCCATCCCAGTGCGGCGCGGCGTGCTGAAACATCAGGTGCCGCAATGGCTGAAGATGGCACCGCTGAATTCGGTCGTGTTGCAAATCGCGCAGGCGCATCTGTCGCACGGCGGCGGCGGGGCCTATTACGTTTATCTGCGCCGCACCCGCTGAGCCGGTTAATTCGTCGCGTACATAACCAGATGCGGCGACAGGATCAGCGTCGTCGCATTGCGCACGGTCAGCACCGTCCCAAATATCGGGCCCGTCTTCCCCGCCGTGTCGCGCTGGAACGCGCGGTCCAGATCGGCACTTTGCCTGAGCAGCGAAATCAGCGTCGGCGAGGTGCCAGCGGTGAAATGCGAGCTGTCCGCCTCTTTCGTGAATTCGGTCACGTCCACGAGGGTGACGGGGAAATCGCCGAGCTTCCCGGCGCTGGTCAGGTTGCCAAGGCGGGCGGATACACCGTTGATCCGTGCAGACAGCATCAGCGCCTTGTCCCGTTCAGACACGAAAATCGCGAAAGGCTGCGGCAGGGCGGCAAAGCGGGAAGCCTGCGTTTTGAACAGTTCGACATCCAGATCGGGGGAAATCAGGACTGCCCCGTCAAGGTTGCGTTTCGTCCAACCGGGCGATCCAATTTCGATCTGCCGCATGGTTTCCATCATCAGCATGGTGCCCAGCGAATGCCCGACCAGAATGATCCGCGTCGGCCCTGCCGCTTTCACATCGCGCAAAAGCTGTTCCAGCCCGTCGCGGGCAAACAATACGGAATCGCGGTCGTAGGTATAGCCAAGCGGGTTCGCCGCGCTGGGCCAGGAATAATGCACCACCGTCCCCGGCAGGTCGAAATCGTGCATCAACTGGGCCGAACGATAGACCCCGTCCAGAAAGCTGTTGTTATAGCCATGTACATAGACTGTCACTTCGCGGTCCGCATGTGGGCGGGCGGTGATATGGCGGGACAGATCACGCCGGAAACTGGCGCGCCCGTCCAGATCCTGCCGCGCAGCCACGGCGAAATGCTTGGTTGGGTCGGGCTCTTTATACCCAAGGGGGATATCGCCGCGCCGACGCTCTGGCGGGATGGAAACGGCGATTTCGGTGTAGCCCACATTTGGCGCGCGTTCGGCCGAATACCAGCCTTTGTCGTCGGTCATCCGGTGGGTGGCGACAAACACCTTGTGGATCGTCCCGATTTCCAGCGCGGCGGGCATGACCGGCGTATGGTTGCGGTCCATACAGGCCGCCAGTATCAGTAGGATAGGAAACAGATAAATCCGGCGCATCGTTGCGGCCCCCATGAGCGATAGCAAAGACCTATCGCGCGGGGGCCGCGAAAGCTAGAGCACGTAGCGGCTTAGGTCTGCGGATTTCATCAGCTCTCCAAGGTTTTCATCGACGAAACCGGCATCCACGGTCACGGCCTGCCCGGCGCGGTCGGGCGCGGCAAAGGACAGTTCCTCGAACACACGTTCCATAACGGTGTAAAGTCGGCGCGCACCGATGTTTTCGACTGAGCGGTTCACCTCGGCGGCGATCTTGGCCAGCGCGGCGATGCCTTCGGGGGTGAAGGTCACGGTCACATCCTCGGTTCCCATCAGGGCGGTGTATTGCAGGGTAAGCGCGTTGTCGGTTTCGGTCAGGATGCGAACAAAATCATCCTCGGTCAGGGGTTGCAGTTCCACGCGGATCGGCAGGCGACCCTGCAATTCGGGCAACAAGTCCGACGGTTTGGCAATGTGGAACGCGCCCGATGCAATGAACAGGATGTGATCGGTTTTGACCGGCCCGTGCTTGGTGGACACGGTCGTGCCTTCGATCAGGGGCAGCAGGTCGCGCTGCACGCCTTCGCGGGACACATCGCCGCCACGGGCTTCTTGCCGGGCGCAGACCTTGTCGACTTCATCAAGGAACACGATGCCATTCTGTTCAACCGCCTCCAGCGCGGCCTTGTTCACGGTTTCGTCGTCCAGCAGTTTGTCTGCCTCTTCCGAAATCAGCAATCCATAGCTTTCGGCCACCGTCATCTTGCGGCGCACAGTGCGCCCGCCCATGGCTTTTCCGAAAAGATCACCCAGGTTCATCATGCCCATCTGGCTGCCCGGCTGGCCGGGAACATCGAACATGCCGCCCATCGGGTTGGAGGTATCAGCCAGGTCCAGTTCGATCACGGTATTGTCCAGATCACCATCCTTCAGCTTGCGGCGGAAGGTTTCGCGGGTTCCTTCGCGGGCGTCCTTTCCAGCGATGGCTTCGATCACGCGATCCTCGGCGGCCTGATGGGCGCGGGCTTTAACATCCTCGCGCATATGCTCGCGCGTCATTGCGATGGCGCTGTCCACCAGATCACGGATGATCTGTTCCACGTCGCGGCCGACATAGCCCACCTCGGTGAATTTGGTCGCCTCGACCTTGATGAACGGCGCGCGGGCCAGTTTCGCCAGCCGGCGGGATATTTCGGTTTTGCCAACGCCGGTCGGCCCGATCATCAGGATGTTCTTGGGGTACACCTCGTCGCGCAGGTCCGCGGACAGCTGCTTGCGCCGCCAGCGATTGCGCAGGGCGACGGCCACGGCACGCTTGGCGTCCTTCTGGCCGATGATGAAACGATCAAGTTCGGATACAATTTCGCGCGGGGTCAGGTCGGTCATTTGCTAATGCTCTCCACGGTCAGTTTGCCGTTGGTGTAAACGCAGATGTCGGATGCGATGGCCATGGCGTCACGGGCGACGGTTTCTGCGTCCTTGTCGCTGTCTATCATGGCGCGGGCAGCGGCGAGGGCATAGTTCCCGCCCGATCCGATCGCGGCCACGTCATGTTCCGGCTCCAGCACGTCGCCCGCGCCGGTGATGACGTAAAGTTCGGCCCCGTCGGTGACGATCAGCATCGCCTCCAGCTTTTGCAGGTATTTGTCGGTGCGCCAGTCCTTTGCCAGTTCAACCGAGGCACGCTGAAGCTGTCCCGGCGTTGCCTCCAGCTTGGATTCCAGCCGTTCCAGCAGGGTAAAGGCATCGGCGGTGGAGCCAGCAAAGCCACAAACCACATCATAGCCGCCGGGCGACAGGCGACGTACCTTGCGGGCGGTACCTTTGATCACCGTCTGGCCAAGGGAAACCTGGCCATCGCCCGCCACAACGACCTGCCCGCCTTTGCGAACGCCGATGATGGTGGTGCCGTGCCAGCCGGGGAATTGTTCTTGGCTCATGGGGCGCTCCTTCTTACTCCCGCCCTTTATGGAACTCCATGGCGCGAGGCACAAGTGCGGGGCTTGCCCAGCCTTGCCGCCAAGGGCTAACTGGCGGGTATGAGCAAGCTGACCTTTTACCTGGACGACGGGCTGCGCCAAAGCGCCGAGGCAGGGCGTCACAATTTCCTGAACAAGGTGGCCGGGGTCGCGCGAGCGGCGGGTTGGGCGGTGGAATACGCGGGAAATTCAGTTCAAGAGCGGTTGGGAAGTGCGGCGCGCGAGGGCTATGCCATGTTTCACATGGACGAGCCGACCCATGACCGCGCCCTGACCTGTCGCCGCGTCTATTACTACCCGTTCTGGGGGATCGAACCGACGGGCAAGCGGTGGGATTGGCATGTAGCGCGGACGCCATTCGATGGCGATGTGCCGCGGCGCGAGGCGGACGGGTTTTACCACCGCTGGCGTGATAAGCTGTTCTCTGATGCGGACGGCGCTGTGCGCGGCGATTTCGTTTACGTGCCCTTGCAGGGGCGGCTGCTGGATCACCGTTCGTTTCAGGCCTGTTCACCCTTACGGATGATCGAGGAGGTGCTGGCCCATGACCCGCGCGAGGTAGTGGCGACCCTGCACCCGAACGAGAACTATTCAGACGACGAAATGCAGGCGCTGGAGGAATTGGCCGAACGCAACCCGCGCCTGACCCTGCGCATGGGCGGGATGGAGGCGTTGCTGAAGGATTGCGATTTCGTGGTCACGCAAAATTCCAGCGCCGCGTTCAACGGGATGTTTTTTGACAAACCGATGGTGCTTTTCGGCAAGGTGGATTTTCATCACATCGGCGCGAATGTATCAGCGCAGGGTGTGGCGGGGGCATTTGATGCGGTGCGCGGGATGCGGCCCGATTACGCCGGATACTTGTGGTGGTTCTGGCAGAAAATGTCGGTTAATGCGGGGCGGGACCATGCCGAGCGGCAGATCGCAGATGCCATGCGACGCGCGGGTTGGCCGGTATAGGCGCCTCCGGCGGGAGTATTTTCGGCAAAATGAAAGGCCGGGGTGGTTTATTCCCCCGGCCTTTCGCATTTCGATGATCCGTGCCGATCAGATCGAGTCGTTGATCCAGCTTTGCAGCGCGGCTTTGGGTGCGGCACCGGCGCGGTTCGAAACAACTTGACCGTCCTTGAAGATGAACAGTGCGGGGATACCGCGCACGCCCATGGCGGCGGCCGCGTTCGGGTTGCTGTCGACATCGACTTTGACGACTTTGACCTTGCCTTCGTATTCGGCGGACAGCTCTTCTAGTGCCGGGCCGATTTGTTTGCACGGACCACACCATTCGGCCCAGAAATCCACCACAACGGGGATGTCGGAATTTTTCACTTCGGCGTCGAAGGTATCGTCGGTGACTGCGACCGTGGCCATGGGGTTTCTCCTGAATGATGGCAGCGTTTTTGCTTATGCCGGAATCTATGGCCCGCGCCTTGGGGCGTCAAGGCTGCGCGGCGCGGTGTAACGCCTCGGTGATAAGTGCCGTGGGTAGGGGCATCAGTTGGGCACCGCGTGTCCAGAGGATTGCGGTGTCGATGGTTTTGCCCGGGAAGATTTGCGCCAGCGCATGCGCATAGGCCCCCATCTGGCGCAGGATTCCGTCGGGCACTTGGTCGGGCCTGTCCGGCACAGTCGTGTTGGTTTTGAAATCCACGGCGGTCACTTTTTCCGGCGTCACGATAAGCCGGTCGATCGTGCCATGAACGCGCCTGTCTAGCGCGTCCAAATGGGCGGTGACGGCGACCTCTGCCAGTGCATCAGGGTCGAAAACCGGGGCCAGCGCCGGGCTGTTCAGGCATTGCGTTGCCTCCAGCAAGAGCGGCTCCAACTCGGCTGAGTCGGCGCGGTCTTCGCCCTGCGACAGCAAGGTCGCGGCAAGATCGGGCCAGGTGGCGGCGGGGGTGGTTGGCAAATGTTCCAGCAGGCGGTGGATAAGGCGGCCGCGACGCTTGGCGGCGTCTTCCTCCAAGCCTTCGCCGGGCAGCGCCTTGGCCCCGCCCAGATCCGAGGGGCTCAGCGTGCCTTTTGCGGCAACGGGCGCAGGGCAGGTTTGGTACAGATGCGGCGGAACAGTGACTTTTTCTTCTGATGTGCCCGTGACCCTGACAAGCGGCGCATCGGTCCAGTCGCCGTTTTCAAGCCGCTGCCCCTGGCCGAAAGGAAAGGCAAAAGGCTGTGCGCCGGCATGGACCATGGCGGCGCTGACCTTTTCATACCAGCTTTCGCCATCCTTCCCCAATTTGCCCGAAGCGGCGATGATCAGCCATTTTTCGGCGCGGGTGAGGCCGACGTAAAGCAACCGGTCACGTTCGGCACGCTGACTGTCGCGCCATGTTTCAAGCGCGGGCGTCAGTGCATCGGGCATATCGGCCGAAGCTGGTTTCCAAATGGGTTTCCCATCCAGTTCAAGCACTTGCCCTTTGTGCGTCAGGCTGCGCTGGGCTGTGTCCGGCAGAATGACGATGGGTGCCTCCAGCCCCTTTGCGCCATGCACGGTCATCACGCGGATGCGGTTGCCGGCGCTGTCCATCTGGCGCTTGATTTCAAGCTCGTCGGTTTCCATCCAGATCAGGAATCCGGTCAGCGAGGGGATGGAACTGCGCTCGTATGCAAGGGCTTGGGACAGGAAGGCATTTATGCCGTCCTCTGCTTCGGTCCCCAGTCGGGCAAGAAGTTTACATCGCCCATCGTGACGGGTCAGGATGCGTTCCAGCAGGTCATACGGGCGCAAGTAATCGGTGTCCTTGCGTAGATCGTCCAGCACGGCCAGCGTGTCGGGGTGATCGGCGCGCCTGTCGCGCAGAACCTGCCACAGATAACGGCCGCCCCGGTCCTTCGCGAGGGTGAAAAGCTGTTGTTCGGTCCATCCGAACAGGGGTGATTTCAGTGTGACAGCCAGCGAGTAGTCATCTTCGGGCGTGGCAAGGAAAGACATCAGGGCGGCCAGATCGCGCACCGCCAGTTCCGCCCCCACTTTCAGCCGGTCGGCACCAGCGATGTCCAGCTGCGCCTCTTTGCAGGCGCGGATGATTTCGTGGAAAAGCGGCGAACGGCGCTGCACCAGAATAAGGAAATCGCCGGGCTGCACGGGACGGCGTTGATATTCGCCGGAATGACCGATTTCCGCTGGAATAGTCACCTCATCGTCGATCATATGCTTGATCTGCGCGGCGATCCGATTGGCAAGGATCACGTTGTGATGATGCTGGGACAGCCGATCGACGGGCGTATCCCAATCATCTTCGTCCTCGGGTGATTCGACCTTCTCGACCAAGGGCCACAAATCCACACGACCGGGCATTCTGTCCTTGAATGCCCTGTGCCCCGAACGGTCGTTGAAGCCCGAGGCTTCGCACCCCTCGAAAACCTTGTCTACCAAGGTCAGAACGGACGTGGCCGAGCGGAAGGAATAGGCCAGTTCCATATCCTGAAGCGGGGAATTGGTGGCCGCAAGCCGTTCGGAAAATTCGCCCTTCATCCGGTCGAATTCCCGTGGATCGGCACCTTGGAACGAATAGATCGACTGTTTCTTGTCGCCCACCACGAAAATCGTGCGGGGGGTATCGGCGCGCGCGCCTTCCCCGCTGGTAAATTCCTGCGCCAGAAGTTCGATCACCTTCCATTGGGCGGGGCTGGTGTCTTGCGCCTCGTCCACAAGAATGTGGTCAATGCCGCCATCCAGCCGGTACAGCACCCATTGCGCGACGCCCTGATCCGTTAAAAGGTCGCGTGCCTTGTAAATCAGGTCGTCGAAATCCAGCCAGCCGCGCTGTTGTTTGCGCGCTTCGTATTCGGGCAGGAAAACGCGGGCGAAATCGTGCAGGGCCGCCGTTTTTTCGGCGGCCATCAGGGCAAGACGGCGTTTGCGGCTGTCTTCGACACGCAGCATCAGCGGTTCGATCCTGTCCATCAGGTCGGGGTGGGCTTTCTGGGTCGCTTTGGTAGGAACAGAGCCTACCTTGGCGCAAAACGGCTCTTTCGCACCCGAGCCTGTCAGGAAAACGCTTTCCAGAACCGGCAGGGCGGACAAGGTGCCAACCCTTGCGGGCATCAGTTTTTCGGCGTTCTTGTTGTCGGTCGATCCGCCCGTGCGCATGGCCGCGATCAGACGCGCCAGATCCTCTTCCTCGGTGCCAAGGAAAACCTCGGACAGCAATTGCGCCTGATCGTAATCGCCGGGCAATCCCAGCGCCTCTGCCACCTCGGACCGGCGAAGCGGGTTTGCAAAGCTGGTGCGGTGGCCGGTGATGGCACCCGTCAAGGCGGCGAAATCATCGCCGGTGAAATGCTGGGCCACACGTTCCAACACATTGCGCTGTGGGCTGCGGGCAATTTCCTGCACGATTTCAGCCTGCATGAGGGTGGCTGCGCGCTCCTCCATTTCGGCGAACTGGGGCGAGACCTGCGCCTCCAGCGGGAAGCGCCGTAGCAGAGCCGAGCAGAAAGAGTGGATCGTCTGGATCTTCAGACCACCCGGCGCCTCAATCGCGCGGGCGAACAGTGTGCGCGCATTCCGCAAGGATAGGCTCTGAATCGGGCCGGGAATGCCCAGATCTTCAAGCGCCGCCATCAGCTTGTCATCGTCCAGCATGGCCCATTCGCCCAGCCGCTTGAACAGCCGGTTTTGCATCTCGCTGGCGGCGGCCTTGGTATAGGTCAGGCACAGGATATGCTGGGGCTGCACCCCTTCCAGCAACAAGCGGGCCACCCGGTCCGTCAAAACGCGGGTCTTGCCAGAGCCTGCGTTGGCCGACAGCCAAGTGGAGCGGGTCGGTTGTGCGGCATCGACCTGCGCCTGTGTCGCGTCATTGCGGATCATGTCAGATCCTCCGGGTTGGAAGGGTCGGTTTCGTCCCATTCACCAAACCGCGACAGCTGGTCATAGCGCGATCCGTATGCGTCCTTGAACATCGACCGCCGCGCGGTGAATCCGTTAGCCGGGTCTTGATAGTGGCGGATCAGATCCTTGAAACGCGACCATGTCTCTTGCCATGACTGTTCGTCCAGCGGGGCATCGACGACATCCGTGTTGGCCCCCAGCCCGATGAAAGCAGCGCGCACCACATGGCCGGGGCCGATCTTTTCAAACCCGCCCTGTTCCAGCATCGCGGTTTGAAGCAGCAATTGTTTATCATACTCCTTTTGCTGCTTTTTCGTCGGGATAGAGCCTGTTTTGTAATCGTATAGCCGCAGCCCACCTTCCGCATCGCGGTCGATCCGGTCGGCCTTGGCCACCAGCGTCAACGGTGGGTCGGCAAGCGGCATTTCAGTTTTGATTTCGGTCTCGATACGGGCGGTGAAGGCTTGCCGTTCTTGCTCGTCGCGCAGGAATATCGGTGCGATCCTTGCGATGCGGGCCCGCCAAAGCGTTGCAGCGTCCGGCCAGGGTACTTCCTTTTCCAGACGGGGCAGGGCGACCTGCATCAGGTGTTCTTCGGTCAACAGGTCGGGATCGCGGGTCACGTCATTTACGAAGGCTTCCATGATATCGTGAATGACGTTCCCCCGCAGCAGGGCGTCCGGGGCTTTCATCAGAGAATCCAGTGGGTTAAGCTCAAGGATATGCCGTGCATAAATCGCATAGGGGTCGCGGATCAGCGTCTTGATTTCGGTCACTGACAGGCGCGTGGGCCGATGCGTTGCGGGCGGGCGCGGCGACGGGCGTTTGGCAGCGGGCGTCGCGCCAGGTTCTTCAAGCGCGCGGGCAAGGGCCAGCCATTGCGATCCGCGGTTGCGCATCGCTGCCAGCGCGGTCTTTCCGCCTTGTTCGGGCAGACCGTCAAGCAGGTTCGTCAGCCGGTTCACCCAGCGGGACGCGACGGTTTCGGCGTCCTCCGAACGGATCGACCGCGTCAGCCATACCTCGTTCGCGCCGATCGCCTGTTGGAAATCATGCGCCGACAGGCCGATGCGCCGTTCGGGCAATAACAGACCCGATTCCAGCCGCATTTGCCGGTTCATCCACGGGTCGGGGCTTGGCATTTCGGGCCATGTGCCCTCGTTCAGGCCGCCCAGGATCAACAGGTCGGCACCCTGAACGCGCGCCTCCAGCGTGCCCCAGATCAGGATATTCGGATGCGGTTCCAGCATTTCGTGAACTTCGCCGCGCGACAGGATCGCGCCGAACAGGGCATCGTAATCGCGTGCGGTCATGTTGCCGCCAGCGTCTGCCTCGCGCTGCAATTCTGCGACGATCTTGGTGGCTTCGCGGCCCGGCTTGTCTTCCCAAAGCTGGCCGCTTCCGCTGGTTTGACCTGCGGCAATGCGTTCGGCCAGGGCAATATGGCCCGCGATCAGGTCGGGTAGGGGCTGCTCCCCGTCGATCGCTTGGTCGCAGAATTGCGCTATGACCCATTCTGCCCAGTCAGTCGCTTGCGGATCCTTCTGTCCGGACGCCCAGTTGCGCATCGAGTCAGGGGTTGGAAAGGGCGGCCCATTGCGGCGGATGTAAAGCTCAAGCTCGCGGGTCAGGCGCAGATGTGTGCCGCGGTCCTGACCGCTATGGGTCAGCGGATGCATCAACAGCGTCAAAAGCGTTTCTGCCGTTAATTCATGATGAAAAAGCTGACAGACATGGCGCAAGAAGCGGCCCGGCGCGGTCAGTTTCAGGGGAATACCGGCAGAGTCGTCGGGCAAGATATTCCAGCGGTCCAGCGCTGCGGTCACTTGCCGGGTCAGCATCCTGTCGGGTGTGATCAGCGCGGCGCTTGTGCCCTCCTCGGCCGCTTGCCGCAGGCGCAGCGCAATGGCCAGCGCCTCGTCCCGCTGGCTCGGCGCTTCGACGAGGGTCACATCGGCGCAGGCCATTTCGATGCCAGTCAGGTTCGGGCCTTCTTGCATCCATTGATCGGTCACGGGCGCGGGGCGCATGGCAAGGGAAACTAGCCGGTTTCGCGCCGGGTTAGGCACTGAATTAATGGTCCATTCACGCACATCTTGTCGCGTCAGACCAAGCCCTTTCATCAGTTTGTGAAAACGGAACTGTGGGTGATCCTCGGCGGTGAGCGCATCTTCTAGATCGTCCCAGCGGGATTCGGGCATATCGAAATCGAAGCCCGGTAGCACGATTGCGCCCTGTGGAAGTTTCGCAACGGCCTTCATCAGCTGCATCGTCGCGCCGCGAGAACCGGTAGAGCCAGCGACGATCACCGGATGCTGTGGCGGGGACTTGGCCCAACTGTCGGCCAGTCCTTCAATCACGCGGCGCTGACGGGTTTCGATGTCCATCTCGACCCCGGCGGCGTCGAAATAATGCTGCACGATGCGCAAGAATTTCAGCGACCGGTCCCAGTGTTGCGAATGGCCCGATACATCCAGCGTCATCAACACATCGGGCGACACCCCTTCGCCTTGCATTTCGTCCATGAGGGCGGACAGGCTGTCGGCCAAATCATATAGCGCCGCCCGGGGGGCCAGATCAGGATCGCGTTCCAGCAGAGTTGCCACCAGCTGCGCCACCTCAAGCCGCCGGCGCAGCGGCGACACGGCGGGTGGGATATGCGCCAGATCAACATGCTCTCCCAGATCGGTGACAAGCATCACGCGGGGTAACAGCATCGCGGGGCCAGCATCGAACAGCGCGCGGATACGGCGCTGCATCCTGCGGGTGTTCACGATCAACTGGACGCGCGCGATTTCTTCGGGGGGGCGGCCCTGAAATGACGAGGCCAGACCCTGAACCAGCGCAAAAGGGAAATCCGCGCCGGGCGGCAGGCCATAAATGCGCGGCTTGGAGGACGGTTCAAACATCGGAACTCGCGATCATGTTTTCGGCAAGGGCTATCCCTTCGGGTCGCCCGACGTCACACCATTTACCTGCATAGCTAAGACCAAAGGCGCGGCCGTCGGCCAGCATCCGGTCCCACAGAAGGTTCAGGGAAAAGGCCGTTTCACTAATGTCATGCAGTAGATCGGTGCGGATGATCTGCACACCGCCATAAACCTGGCCCGGCCCACGCGAAAGCGCGCCGCTGCCGCCGATCAGAAAGTCGCCTTTTCCGGTGTGTCCAACGGCACGGTCATGGGGAATGCACATCAGCAGCGCATCCATCTGGTCTGGTTTCCATGCTTCTAGCAGCATCTGCACCGGGTTCGGCCCGTGCCAGATCGCATCGGCATTCAGCGTCACGACGGGGTCATCCCCCAGCAATGGCAAGGCTTGGCGCAGCCCTCCGCCGGTTTCCAGGATTTGGGGCTGTTCATGCGACAGCAGCAGGCCGCGCCCATCCAGATGGGCGATCAGCGGCTCTGGTTTGTAATGCAGGTTCACCACCTTGCGCGGCAGGTCCAACCCGTCCAGCAGATCAAGCGCGTGGTCGATCAGCGGACGGCCCGCGACCTTGACCATCGGCTTTGGCCGATCTGCGGTCAGCGCCCCCATGCGGGTGCCGAAACCGGCGGCAAAAAGCATTAACCCTTGGGGAAAGTCGCGCATTGGTCCTTGATCCTTTTCAGCAGATCGGGGGTGGGTTCGGGCAGCGATCCAGTGACCAGATCGCGCACCGGGGCCAGCGCAGGATGGGCCAGATCGCGCATCAGCAGACCCCAGACGCGGGGGATCAGATCAACGTAAGACTGCTTGCCGTCGCGCAGGCAAAGGCGGGCGAAAACGCCAAGGATGCGCAGGTTTCGTTGCACGCCCAGTAGGTGGTAGGCGGCCTTGAACGTATCCGCATCACGGCCGGTCTGGGCGATGTATTGGTCCAGGATCTTTGCTTCGACATGCGGGGGCACGTCACGGCGGGCGTCTTGCAGCAGCGATACCAGGTCATAGGCCGGATGACCGCGCATTGCGTCCTGAAAATCTAACAGGCCCACGCGGGCGGCGCCGTTGCGCGCAGGCAGCCAGAGCAGATTTTCAGCGTGATAATCACGAAGGATCAGAACGGATTGGTCGTTGGCAGAGCTTTCCAGAACGGCTTGGAAGGCTTTGCCAAAACTTTCTTCGGCGGGGCGGTTTTCTTCCGCGGTGGCCGGCAGGTACCAACGCCATGCGAGCACGGCCATTTCCGTCATTACCGACGGGCTATAGGCTGGCAGGTTTGCGGGCGGGGACACCTTGTGCAGCGCGGTAAGAACGTCGATTGCGGCGGTATAGAGACTGGATTCAAGCGACGGGTCTTGTTCCATCAGGCGGGCAAACAGCCCGTCCCCCAAGTCTTCGAGCAGCAGAAAGCCGTTCTGAATATCTTGTGCCAGAATGCGTGGGGCGGAAAGGCCCAGGCCGGTCAGGTGTTTGTCGATGGCAATGAAAGGGCGGACGTCCTCTCCCTTTTCGGGCGGCGCATCCATCAGAACGGCGCCACCCAGAGCGTCATCGGTCAGCCGTTCATATTTGCGGTTCGACGCATCCCCAGCCAAAGGGGCGCGGTGCGCGTCGGCCCATTGCGTCGATGCAAGAAAGGCGTCGGCCTTGGCATTTCGGTTCGTCACATCAGTATTCCTTGCAAACGGTGAGACCAGTCAGGTTGGACCCATGACGCGGTAAGGGTTCGGCGGTCGTCATCTTCTGTCGTGGCAAAGGCAAGGGTCAGGGCCCTGGTCGGCGTCAGGTCGTCCAGCCGGTCGGGCCATTCGACCAGGCAGAGCGCGGTATCGAATGCCTCTGTCAGGCCCAGTTCGACAACCTCGTCAGGAGAGGTAAGACGGTAAAGATCGGCGTGCCAAATCTCGAACGCGGGCGTGTCATAGGTCTGCACAAGTGTGAACGTGGGCGAGGGTACATCCTCTGATACTGTCAGAAGCGACTGGATCAGGGCGCGTGCGAAATGGGTCTTGCCCGCGCCGATCCCGCCCTCCAGCAAGATCACGTCGCCAGCCTGAAGCCGCGCACCAATACGGCGTGCGATTTCGGCGGTTTGATCCGGCGTGTCGAGCGTGATTTCCGCGTGCATGGACATGGCGCGAAGATGACGGTTATGACCGGCACCCGCAAGCGTCTTTGGTCAGGATTGTTCCGGCGGGGAAGGCAGGATTTGACGTTTTGAAATCAGCGCGTCGCGGCGCTGCCCAAGCATGTCGAAAGTCACCATGGTGGTGCCGCCACCCAGCGGCGAGCAGCGACACTCGATCAGGTCGCCGGATTCAGTGCGGATATGATCGCTCCATTCAAGCCGGTCCACTTGGCCAAGCACCGAGTCATGCAGCTGTTTCCAAAGTTCCGGCATTTCGTAGCGCGATTTCCACAGGTCCATCGCGTCGAAGATAGTGAATTCGGCAAAGCTCATGTCCGGGTCAACGCCCCACATCTCGCGGAAGGCGGTGTTGGAGATGGTCAACACACCAGAGGGCGAGAAGACCGCGATGGATTGATCTACATTGTTCAGAGCCGCGCGGCCAAGCTCCAGCTCGGAACGAAAGCGGCGGGTCAGCGAAATCTCGGCCGAGATATCCTCGAACAGGAAGGCGACGGCTCCGTCGGGGTGGGGCCGCCCGCTGACGCGATAGGTCTGGCCCATCGGCAATTCCCACGTTTCCAGATAGCGGCCATCAGCGGCGGCGGCGACCAGATCGGCGATCTTTTCACGCCAGGAGGAATAGTTCTTTGGTTCTGGCATCACGCGGTTGTCGCGCAGCTTGTCAAAGAAGGACAGGAGGTTCGGCCGCGAGGACAGGAAATCGGCGGGCAGGGCGGTCAGGTCCACCAGCGCCGGATTGAACAGCGCCAGTTGGCGGTTCCGGTCGAAAATCGCCAGCCCGATGTAGAGTTGCGCAAAGGTTTTCGTCAGGGTCTGGACGAAATTGCGCTGCGCCATTTCCGCTTGCACCACGGCCGATACGTCATTTGCGTAATTCATCACCTGATCGCCGAATTGCACGCTGGAAACGTCGAACCAGCGCGCCTTGCCCGAACCGCTTGCGGACAGGGACAGCCGCACCCTGGCACCGCCTGCTTCGAGGTGGTCTGGAATGGTAAAAATATGCGGGATCGTGTCGTCTGCGTGTTCCTCGAACGCATTTACGGAATTGGCCAGGGAGCGATATGCATCGTTCGCCCATGTTACTGTGCCGCTCGCGTTCATTTGCCATACGGGATAGGGGGCGCCCTGAATGGCGCGGCGCAGGGTGTTCAGTTCCAATTCGACCAGCTGCAGGCGGTGCACGTTCACTTGCCCCTGGCCATCGGCGCCTTGTTCGTTGATCATGCTGACGCGCACGGTCCCATCCAGCGCCTCAATTTCGATCCGGGCCTGCGGGCCGATGTCGTCCGAGGGGACGATCAGGCGGCCATTGTCCAAGACATCCTCGGGGTAGGCGGGAAAGGTCGAATAACGCGGCAAAAGCATTTCGCGCAGGCGGACCCAGTCCGTCGCTTCTTGTTCGTGCTGAACTGTGATGTCCAGCATGGTTTGCGCGGCGGGCGTGGCATTTATAAGGTCCATTCCGTCGAACAGGAACCGCAACTGGTTGTCCGCTTCGGTCATGCGTTTCAGGATCAGGGGGTGCTTGCGCGATTCAATCCAGCCGTAGCCAAGTATGATGATGCCGGCGGCAAGAATACTAAGAACAGTAACGATTACGATTGTCTGGGCGGGCAAATCGAACATGAAATTTCCGGTTTTTGGTCATCCGGTCGTTCTGACCGCTCGGGAGAACAGTGGCGCAAAAATGGTTAACGCTGCCTTAATTTGACTGCACGCCAATTGATTATCTATAGGAGAAACCGAATCGAGTCACCTATCTATAGGTTGATTAAGCCCGGTTAGAGCCGGGGTATCCCCAGATTTCGCGTCGATCTTGTGCCGGGGCCATGTCACCTCGACAATGGCGCCGCATTTTTCGGGTTGGTCAGCGGCGCTTAGAAACGGATCGCCCCCGTTGGCAAAGCTCAGTTCTGCCCCGCTACGCTCCAGCAGGGTTTTGGCGATGAAAAGACCCAGCCCCATGCCCTCGTACTCCGGGCGGCGGCGATCGGATTTAACGCGGCGTCGCCGCATGAACGGATCACCAATCCGCCCGATCAGGTGCGCCGGGTAGCCGCGCCCGTCGTCAAGGATACGCACCACCACGGTATCGTCGGTCCATTCGGTTTCGACCCAGACATTCGCGCGCGAAAAATCCACTGCGTTCTGCACGAGGTTGCGCAGCCCGTGGATGATCTCGGGCGAGCGCAGGATCGAGGGCTGGCTTTGCGGGTCGTCTGTAAGTTCTTCGAAATGCACGAATTTGCCGCGGGCGACATGGGGTTCGGCGGCTTCGTGGATGACGGTGGTCAGGGGGGCCTGACGCATGTGCAGATCGTCCTTTCCCGCCTGCCCCATCGAGCGCAGAATGTCGCGGCAGCGGTCGGCCTCGGACCGGATCAGGGCGGCATCCTCTTGCAGTTCCGGCCGGTCGTCCAATTCATCCATCAATTCTGAGGAGGCCAGTTTGATCGTTGCCAGCGGCGTGCCCAACTCATGCGCGGCCGCCGCAACGACCCCGCCCAGATCGGTCAGCTTTTGTTCGCGCGACAGCGCCATTTGCGTGGCTTGCAGCGCGTCCGACATGGAATGCATTTCCACCGTCACCCGCCGCGAATAAATCGAGATGAAGATGACCGAGATCACGATGGCCAGCCAAGTGCCGAACAGGAAGATCTGCGGAATTTCCAGAACCTCGCGCTGGAGCGTGCGCAGTGGCAGGTGCGAGTCGGCCAACAGCGTGACCGCCAAAATCGCCGTCAGGCCGATAAACACCGTAGAGCGGAGCGAAAGGACGGTGGCCGAAATCGTGACCGGACCAAGGATCAGGATCGAAAAGGGATTGTGCAGCCCACCGGTCAGGAACAACAGGAAACTGAGTTGCAGCAGGTCGAACAGAACCATCAGCAGGTTCTCTGTCTCATTCAACCGTTTGGATTCAGGGAACACAACGACGGCGACAAGGTTTCCGATGACGGAAATGCCGACCAGCATCAAGCAAAGCCCCATTTCGATATCCAGGTCATAGACCTGGCGGGCCACCAGAAGCGCCGTGACCTGACCGACAATCGCCCCCCATCGCAGCAGGATGATCGTGCGCAGCCGGATCCAGTTTCCGCGCTCTTGTCCCTTTAGAACCCCTATCTGGTCTGGCATCTGTGCGTATTCGTCCTGTTGCAATTCATGGGCTGTGGGCAGATATGTGCCCTAGATGCAGATTTGATACCGGATAACGCCATGAAAACCAGCACGATCGCAATTTTGTCCGCTCTTGCCGTTGCCGTGGTGCTTGGCGGAACGCTCGCCTTTACCTTCATGGGCGGGGAAGAAGATAAATACGCCGAGTGCCGCGCAAGCAAGGTTGCAGGCGGCAAGGCGCAGATCGGCGGGCCGTTCACGCTGGTGGATGAAAACGGCAAGACCGTCACTGACAAGGACGTGATCGACCAGCCCAGCCTGCTGTATTTCGGATATACGTTCTGTCCCGATGTTTGCCCGCTGGACAATGCCCGCAACGCCGAGGCAATCGAAATTCTGGAAGATCGCGGCGTGATCGTAAAGCCCGTGTTCATTTCCATCGACCCGGACCGCGACACGCCCGAATTGCTGGCCGATTTTACCGACAACCTGCACCCGCGGATGCTGGGCCTGACAGGCACGCCGGAACAGGTCAAGGCTGCCTCGACCGCGTATCGCACCTTTTATCAAAAGCAGGAACCCGAAGCCGGGGACGAGGAATACTACCTGGTGGACCACTCCACCATGTCCTACCTCGTCTTTCCCGATGAAGGCTTTGCCGAATTCTTTCGCCGTGATGAAAGCGCCGAATCAATGGCGAACCGCCTGCAATGTTTTGTCGAGGCCCACGACTAGGCCCGGGAACGGGTTTGCCCCTTCTGTCAAAGGTTTGACCGCACCCAAAGCGCCCTATATAGATTTACAGACGCGAATGTGAGGACGGGAGGAGCCGGCATGGCCGAGGCTGAGCTGGAATTGGGTGAGGACAAGTCGCTTCTGCTCGTCGATGATGATGAAGCATTCCTGAAGCGATTGGCGCGTGCCATGGAGAAGCGCGGGTTCGAGGTAGAGATTGCAGGCTCGGTTGCTGCCGGTCGCGCCATTGCCGCCGCACGTCCCCCTGCCTATGCGGTTTGCGACCTTCGTCTGGAGGATGGCAACGGGTTGGACGTGGTCGAAGTGCTGCGCGAAAAACGCCCCGATTGCCGGGTTGTTGTTCTGACAGGCTATGGTGCGATTGCCACCGCCGTGGCTGCTGTGAAAATCGGCGCGACGGATTACCTGTCGAAACCCGCCGATGCCACAGACATCACCAATGCTTTGCTGGCACGGGGGGACAACCTGCCCCCGCCCCCTGAAAACCCGATGAGCGCGGATCGCGTGCGATGGGAACATATCCAGCGGGTTTACGAACTGTGCGATCGCAATGTTTCTGAAACGGCCCGCCGTTTGAACATGCATCGCCGTACGTTGCAGCGCATTCTGGCAAAGCGCAGCCCGCGCTAGCGTTCACAGATCGTAGCGTTTCAGCAGCTTGTCCACTATGGTTCCGTCATCCACCGTGATAGCGGGTTTGCGACCGTAATCTTCGAACCCACGGGATTGGTAATAGGCCAGACCGCCTGAATTGTCAGCGCGGATTTCGGCGTTGATCCAATCATAACCATGGGCGCGGCACAGGGTTTTTAGCGCCTCGAACATCTTTGATCCGACGCCCAGACCCGTGCTTCCCACACGGGCATAGGTGCCGATCGGGGCAACATTTTCGCCATGCTCGGCATGTGGGGTGACGCATTGAAAGCCCAGCAGCTGGCCGTTGCTATCCTCGGCCACGACCCAAAGCGACCTTGGATCGCAGGTGATCCAGCCGGTGATATAGGCGCGGTCCACGGGGGTCACCATGGCAGTGCTGCCACCTTGCATGGTGATGTCGTTCAATAGGTCGGTGATCGGCCCGGCATCCTGCACGCCGCCGGTGCGCACATGGATCATGGCATCCTGCCCAGCAATTCTGCGGTGCGGGCGGTCAGTTCATTCCGCGCCTCGACGGGTGGGCGCAGCTGGATGTCCAGCCCTTCGATTAGCGCATCATCTGGCCGACCGAAGAACTTGTCGGCCTCAGCTGGCGAGAAACCGGCGATCTGCACCGCTTCCATCCAGGCTGAAATATTGTCGGCCTTCTTGATCTGCTTCTTCACCGTCACGGGGATTTGCGCGGGCAGGCCGAACCGGATGTGGATGGCGGCCGTCAGGCGTTCATCCAGCGCACCATAGCCCGGCCCAACGGCGGCCTTGACGGGCGAGATCATGTCGCCGATCACGTATTCCGGCGCGTCATGCAGCAGGGCGGCCAATTGCCACTTCACCGGTGCCTTGGGCTGCATCCGTGTGAACAGCTTTTCCACCAGGATGGAATGTTCAGCCACGGAATAGGCATAGTCGCCATGAGTCTGCCCGTTCCAGCGGGCGACGAATGCAAGGCCGTGGGCGATATCCTCGATCTCGATATCCATCGGGGTTGGGTCCAGCAGGTCCAGCCTGCGGCCTGATAACATGCGCTGCCACGCGCGGGGCGGTTGCTTGCTTGGGGGCATCGGTGCCTCGGGTCTAAGGGTCGGACCCGTTGTAACCCCTGATCAATCCGCGCGGAAGGGGATGAAGATGGCGTTGTTTTCAACCACTTCGGTGATGTGATAGCGCAGGTGCGGAAAATGCTGGCGCAGGGTGCGTTTATACAGCTTTTGGACCCGGCGTTTCGCTGCCTCAAGCACGATCACGGGCGCGTTGCGTCGGATCAACCGTTCGGCCCCCATCAGCGCGCGCAGCTCGAACCCTTCGATGTCCAGGTGCAGAATGGAAACAATGCGATCTTCGGGAATCAGATCATCCAACCGAACGACAGGCACGTTGATCACATGATCGCCCGTTTCGCCCGGAACGATGCGCGCGGCGGCGGCCAGTTCGGGGCCGCCTGTGCCCCGTGCGACCTGCAAGGGCAGGGTGTCCGGCGCATCGCCGACGGCCACGTTGTGCAAGTTTACATTGGATAGCCCATTCAGATGCAGCGTATACGCTGCGGCGGCATGGGTGATGGGCGCAGGTTCAAATGAATGGATTTGCGCGCGGGGATGCAGCGCCTCGGACAAGGCGGGCAGGAAATCGCCCACGAAAGCGCCGCCCGTGACGATATCGCCCGACCCCATGAAATGTCGCAGCTGCGAAATGGTGCGGGGTTCATAAACCTTGCCCTCGGCCAGCAGGCGCGGCACTTCGCGCGCCGCGAACGCCTGCGGCACACAATAGCTGCCGTATTTGTTTTTCGCGATGAAGTGATCGAAATCCGGTGTCTTGCCCAGTTTGGTAACGCGCCCTTGAGTGAGTTGGAACTGGGAAACTGCGGTTTTTGTCATGGGGTCATTCCCTCTGTAAATTTTCTGCTCCAGACCCAAAATATAAGAACAATTTGGCAATCAATGGGCGGGCGCGCGGTGATTGTGTGCCTGCCCCGCCTCTGGTAAAGGCAAAGCAAGCCTACCGAATGGATTTTGGAGCAAAGAAATGACCAAAGACTTTATTGTTAAAGACATCGCCCTTGCCGAATTTGGCCGCAAGGAACTGGACATCGCAGAAACCGAAATGCCGGGTCTGATGGCCTGCCGCGAAGAATTCGGGGAGAGCAAGCCGCTGAAGGGCGCGCGGATCGTCGGTTCGTTGCACATGACGATCCAGACGGCGGCCCTGATTGAAACGCTGGTCGCGCTGGGCGCCGATGTGCGCTGGGCGTCCTGCAACATCTTTTCCACGCAGGATCACGCTGCGGCGGCCATTGCCCAAGCGGGCATTCCGGTCTTTGCGATCAAGGGCCAAAGCCTTGAAGAACATTGGGATTATCTTGACCGCTCGTTCCAGTTCTCCGAAGGCGCGAACATGATCCTGGACGATGGCGGCGATGCGACCCTGTATGTCCTGCTGGGCGCACGTATGGAAGCGGGCGAGGATGTTCTGGCGGTTCCCTCTTCGGAGGAGGAAGAGGCGATCAAGGCCCAGATCCAGAAACGCATGGCTGAAACCCCCGGCTGGTTCACCAAGACCCGCGATGCGATCAGGGGTGTGTCCGAGGAAACCACCACCGGCGTGCATCGCCTGTACGAGCTGCAAAAAAATGGCCAGCTTCCCTTCCCGGCGGTCAACGTGAACGATTCCGTTACCAAGTCGAAATTCGACAACAAGTATGGCTGCAAGGAATCGCTGGTGGACGGTATCCGCCGGGCCACAGACGTGATGATGGCGGGCAAGGTTGCCGTGGTCTGCGGCTATGGCGATGTGGGCAAAGGGTCGGCCGCGTCGCTGCGTGGTGCTGGCGCCCGTGTGAAAGTGACAGAGGTGGATCCGATCTGCGCGCTGCAAGCAGCCATGGACGGGTTCGAGGTTGTGCTGCTGGAAGACGTGGTCGGCGATGCCGACATCTTCATCACCACCACCGGCAACAAGGATGTGATCCGCATCGAGCATATGCGCGAGATGAAGGACATGGCCATCGTTGGCAACATTGGCCATTTCGACAATGAAATCCAGGTGGTCAGCCTGAAGAACCACAAATGGACCAACATCAAGGATCAGGTGGACATGATCGAGATGCCGAATGGGTCGCGCATCATCCTGCTCTCCGAAGGCCGCCTGCTGAACCTTGGAAATGCCACTGGCCACCCGTCTTTCGTGATGTCTGCCTCGTTTACCAACCAGGTTCTGGCCCAGATCGAGCTGTGGACCCGTAGCGAGCAGTACAAGAACGAGGTTTATATCCTGCCCAAGCATCTGGATGAAAAGGTCGCGCGCCTGCATCTGGACCGGATCGGCGTGAAGCTGTCGAAACTGTCGAAAGAGCAGGCCGATTACATCGGTGTCACATCCGAAGGCCCGTTCAAGCCCGAGCATTACCGCTACTAAGGCGAAATAGCGTTGTTTTCGACGTGATTTTCCGGGCCGCGCCCGTATGGGTGCGGCCCTTTTCGATGTGTAGCGCCTGCGCCACGGGGGAAGATGCGGCGAATATTTCCCTTTGTTCACGACAAAACAGGCACTACCCTGCCGACAGCACCACATACGGGGCTTTGAATGTAACGGGCGCCAAGGCGCCATTGGGTGGGAGAAAAACATGGGCAAACGTGACGATCTGATCGCGAAATATGCTGATGATCTGAAAAACAAATGCGGTATGGACCCCGATATGGACCTGCTGACCAAGGTCACCATCGGTTGCGGTCCCGCAATCTACAATGACGATGCCAGCACCGTTGCCGGCAGCCAGTCGTCGGAACTGGAAACCGTCAAGAACAACTTCCTGATCAAGAAACTGGGCCTGCCGGATGGTGATAACCTGATGGCGGCCATCGACTCGGTCATCGAAACTTACGGCAAGTCCGAGCGTAATAAATACCGCGTTGTGGTTTACTACATGCTGGTCAAGCATTTCGGCAAAGAAGCTGTCTACGCCTGATCTGGGCCGTTAAGGCATTGAAAACGCCCGCCAATCGGTGGGCGTTTTTCATTTGAGCCGCATTCTAAACACTTGCTGTTTGGGCAACTCGGCCAAATCGGGTATGACTATATGTATACCGAGCCAGGACGGCCGGGACCAATTCGAGAGATCACGTGTGGTGCGTAGGGAGCACGTGGGGTGGCGGAGGGTTCTGGCGGCGGCCGGAATCCTCCGTTCTTTATGCGATGCAGGCGTTAGACCGAAGTCACGCCCATGTTAAGAACGATCTTCCATTCCTCATCCGTAACGGGCTGCACGGACAGGCGCGAATTCTTGACCAGCGCCATTTCGGCCAGGTCGGGCGTAGCCTTGATCTGGTCCAGCGTGACGGGCCGTTTCATTGGCGTGACCGCCTTTATGTCCACGCATTCCCACCGATCGTCATCCGTGGTGCTGTCGGGGTGCGCCTCGGCGATCACTTCGACAATGCCGACAATCGCGCGCTCTTTTTGGGAATGGTAAAAGAACCCGCGGTCGCCGACCTGCATTTCACGCATGAAATTGCGGGCCTGGTAATTACGTACGCCATCCCATTCTTCGCCCGCGTCGCCCTTGGCGACCTGATCATCCCAACCCCAGGTCGAGGGTTCGGATTTGAACAGCCAATACCGCATCACGTTCCCTTTCTGTGCAAATTACCCGAAAATCAGTCCCCACTTTTCAGTTTGCTCTAGCCGATGACCTTTTTCCACTCGATCAGCTCGACGGCGGAAAACAGTTCGGCCTTGGCATAGGGGTCGCCATTGGCCCATTGCTGCGCGTCCTCGAATGTCGCCACATCAAGGATCACAAGCGATCCGCACATTTCGCCCGCGTCATTCAGCAGCGGGCCGGCCTGCGCCACGACGCCCGTGCTTTCGATATATGCCAGGTGCGCCTCGCGGTTGGCTTTGCGGGTGTCCAATGCGCCGGGTTTGTCGCGGGCGATCAGGGCTACAAGCATGTCATTCCTCCTTCAAAGGTCTTGAAAGCAGCATGGTCATCGCGTCGGAAACCTGCAAGTCCCCGTCCAGCAGCGCGACCACGGATTGCGTGATGGGCATGTCGATTCCCGCCTGTTCCGCACGGGTCAGAACGGCGCGGGCAGTGGCGGCCCCTTCGACCGTCAAGGTTGGATCGAACAGCTCGTTTCGACCCAAACTTGCCCCGAAACGGAAATTTCGCGACTGGGTGCTGGTGCAGGTCAGAACCAGATCGCCGAAACCGGACAGGCCGGACAGCGTGGTTTGCTGCGCCCCCATGGCGACGGCCATGCGCAACATTTCCGCATAGCCACGGGTCATCAGCGCGGCGCGGGCGCTGTCCCCCAAGCCGGCCCCGATCACCGCGCCACAAGCGATTGCCATGACATTTTTCAACGCCCCGCCCAGTTCGGCCCCGATAGTGTCTGTCGTTCGGTAAAGCCGAAGATTGGGTGTGGTCAGTGCCTTCTGTAGCGCAACCCCGGCCTGTTCATCCGCGCAGGCCAGCGTCAGTGCGGTAGGCAGGCCCGTGGCGATGTCATGGGCAAAGCTGGGGCCGGTCAGAATGGCGGGGGTGCAATCCAGCACCTCGGACAGGATGGCGACGGGTCCAAGCCCGGTGGCCAACTCGATTCCCTTGCAACAGGCCACCAGAATACGCCCACGCAGCCCATCCGCGTGATCCGTGACCATCTGGCGTAGCTTTTGCATCGGCACTGCCAAAAGAATGGGCGCGTTCTGGGGCAGATGATCCAGTTGGTCGATCAGGCTGATCTGTTCAGGCAAGGGCACGCCGGGCAGACGCCTTTCGTTGATGCCCTCGACACGCATCCGCGCGACATGTTCCGGATCATGCGACCATAGGGCCACCGGGCCGTTCGACGCCAGCGAAATTGCCAAAGCGGTGCCAAAGGCGCCGGATCCTGCGACGGTGATCATGCTTTCGCTCCTTTTTTGCCGCTGCCCAACATAGATGGTGTTTGGCGGTCCAAAGGCCACCGAGGGCGCGCGGACAGGCCCATCCCGTCGCGATGGCCGGCCTTGAACCGCTCCAGGCCGGCATAGGCGATCATCGCCGCATTGTCCGTGCAAAGGGCCAGTGGCGGCGCGGTAAAGCGTGTGTTATGTGCGTTACTAACAGTCTCTAACCCGGCGCGAATGGCGGAATTTGCGGCCACGCCACCTGCCACGGAAAGGGCCGGTTCGGCGGGACACAGGGCAAGGTATTCGGCCAGGGCGCGTTCGGTCTTTTTGGATAGAACATCGGTGACGGCGGCCTGGAACCCGGCGCACAGATCGGCGCGGTCCTGTCTGGTCAGCCCGCCCTTTTCGGCCACGACCTGATCGCGGGCGCGCAGGATCGCGGTTTTCAGACCGGAAAAGGACATATCGCAGCCCGGTCGATCCAACAGGGGGCGCGGCAGCCGGAAACGTTTGGGATCGCCCGCTTTCGCCTCGGCCTCGACCGCGGGACCGCCGGGTTGGGGCAGGCCCAGAATACGGGCGGTTTTGTCGAACGCCTCGCCCGGGGCGTCGTCGATAGTTCCGCCAAGACGGGTGAAATTTCCTGGTCCTTTGACGATCAGGAATTGGCAATGCCCGCCGGACACAAGCAGCATCAGGTAGGGATATGGCAACCCGTCCGTCAATCGCGGTGTCAGCGCATGCCCTGCCAAGTGATTGACCCCGATCAGCGGCAGATTGGCCCCCGCCGCCAGCCCCTTGGCGAACATCACGCCAGAGAGCACACCACCGATCAGGCCCGGCCCGGCGGTGACGGCCACCGCATCGACATCGGCAAGGGTTACGCCAGCCTGAATCAGGGCCTGTTTCGCGCAAATATCGACCTTTTCGGCATGGGCGCGGGCCGCGATTTCAGGCACGATGCCGCCGAAATCGGCGTGCAATTCAGTCTGACCAAAAACGACAGATGACAGAATTTCGGCCCGTTCGCCATCGCGCAAAACTGCCGCTGCAGTGTCGTCGCAGCTGCTTTCAATTCCAAGGATGATGGTGCTCTGATCCATGTCGTGCCCGTTCCGCAAAACCTGGATCGGAGGTAACACCTGCGCGGCCTTGCAACAATAGCGGCGGAGCTGTTGCCGGTTTTCCCTTGGGTTTACGGGCGGCGCGCGGGCTGCCGCCACGCCGGTCTGACCAAGACGCTTGAACGGAAAGGGCCGGAACGGGTGTTATCCGTTCCGGCCCCGGTTTCACACAAAACGGGATCAGATCAGGAAGTCGGAGTCCACAAGGCTGATCTGACCCAGCAGTTCGATCTCGAAATCGGCTTGACCGTCACCATCAAGATCGGCCTCGATGATGGTGCTACCGCCTTCGAACCGATAGGCAAGCTCTCCGGCATTACCGGACAGACCTGCGTCATCGATGAAGGTGAAGGCCTGTTTGAAGCCTTGGCTGGTATCCGCATCGAACCGGCTGATTTCGATCCGGTCCTGACCCGAGACGAAGTCGGTGATGATGTCGCGGTTGCCAGCACCCACGCCGGATTCGCTTGCGTTGAAATAGACAAAGCGGTCACGTTTGTCGTCATCGCTTCCGCCGGCCATGATGTCCGCGCCGGTGCCGCCATAGAACACGTCTGCGCCACCCTCACCAAACAGGATATCATCTCCGCCGCGCCCGTAAAGACGGTCGGTCATAGAGCCAGCGAAGAAGATGTTAGCTTCACCATCGCCGCGCAGTTGGTCTTTGGTGCGTCCGGTCTGGAATGCCTCGATGCCTTCGAAAGTGTCCCCTTCGGCGTCGTTAGACATCAAGGCCGAATTTTCCAAGTCAATGCGTACGGAACGATTGGACGATACATAGCTTGCAACATCAAAGCCCTCGCCGCCGATAAGGTGGTCTGCTCCGTCGCCGCCATCCAGCGTATCGTTACCGGTGCCGCCATCCAGGGTATCGTTACCTTTTGTGCCTTGAAGGAAATCGTTTTCGGCTACCGGGTCAACCGGGTCAACCGGGTCAACCGGGTCGACAGGATCCACTGTGTCGCCCGTATTTTCGCCTGTGTTTGGTGTTTGCGTTGTGGGATTCAGCATTTGCTGAATGTCGTCTGGTGTTCTGACGCCCTCTGTAACGACGATGTCCGAGATCGCACCATCGAAGACATCTGAGAAGCCCGCAGCGCCGGTCTGGCTGGCCCAGCCCATTGCGCCGAATTGCAGGAACTCGTTGTTGCTTTCCCAAGTCATGCCGAACTTTGCAGTGCCGACATTGACCCCGTCGAGCAGCACGTTCACCGCGCTCCCGTCAAAGTCGAACTGGACGTCATAAGCCACGCCCGCTTTGATCCCCGCGATGGCGAAGGTCTGGTCAGAGGCACCGTCCTGGAAGCGCACGTTCAGCGTGCCGTTTTCGATATAGGCCGTGAAGTGATCGCCGCCGCCGGTGTAGCCGCTGGCATCGCGCGACACGAGGCCGCTTCGGCCCGAAACGCTATCCGCCTCGAAGGAAAAGGCAATGGTTCCCGAGCCGAGGTTCAATGCCGCGTCCGGGGCGACCTCGATCACGTCCGAGGCCGAGGCGATGTCCTGCGTGCCGGTCATGCTGAAGACGGTGCCATCCACGCTGCCCGTGGTACCCGTGCTGCCGGTGTCATCCGTGCTGTCGGTCACCTTCGTGCCGTCGGTCGTGTCTGTGCTGCTGGTCGTATCCGTTCCGTCGGTCGTATCGGTGCTGTCGGTCGTATCGGTGCTGTCGGTCGTATCGGTGCTGTCGGTCGTGTTCGATGTATCGGGCGCTTCGCCAGGCGTGGTGCTGCCACCGCCATTCAGCAGCTCGATCAGGCGGTCATAGGCACCGTAATTCCCGACGGCGGTGCCATTGATCGGTTGCAGATCCTCCAGCGTGACGCCGACGCCAATCGTGGCATTGGCGAAGAAATCGCCGTAATACCATGCGCCGTTCGGATCGGTGCCTTGGATGATCAGGTTATCGCCCGCCCCGAGGGTCTTGTCACCGGAATAGGTGCCCATGATGTTGTCATAGCTGGTGCCATCCACCATCACCTTGGTCGCCTTGCTGCCGATGCCATCGACATCCAGCACGATGTTGTTGCGCGCCACGACATTGGTGCCGCTGCTGACGGAAACGCCGCGGATCATGCCTGTGACGATGATGTTATTCTCGATCAGCACGTTTGTGTAATGCGCATCGTCCATGAACACGCCCTGCGCGGTGGCCGCCGAGTCATTGCCGGGCAGGCTGACGTTGCCGCGCACGATGATATCGCTGGAATCGCCGCCCTGGAACTGGATGAAGTCGCAATGCGCCGTTGCCGAGGGAAAGACGAAGCGCGCGCCGGTGTTGTTCTCGATCAGGACGCCATGCACAGAGATGAACTTGAAGCTGTCCTCACCGATGTAATCGATGGTGTTGCCTGAAACCACCAGCCCGTTGGAGCTGTAGAACACGCCGCCGTTCTTGACGTCATGCACGTAGTTGTTGGCAAAGGTCACGTTCTCGGAGCTGTTGGTGTACAGCCCGTAATGGCCGGAATAGGTGCCATCGACCTTGCCGTTGACCTCGCTGTTGACGAATTCGACATCATGGCTGCCATTGTCCACCGACACCAGGGTCGAGCTGAAAGACCCGTTCGAGCTGTTGTCGACATGCACGCTGTCGATGCGGATGTTGCTGGAATTCGAAACGCCAATCGTTTCAAAGGTGGCGCCCTGCGGGTTCGCCGAAACGATCGTGACCTGACTTGAATAGGCCTGGTTCACGATATCAAGATCGCCGTAATCCCCATCGGCGAGCACAATCGTCTCGCCCCCTTGGGCATTGTTCAAAGCGGTGAGGAGTTCTGTACGGGAAGATACTTCAATCGTAAAACTGGAAGTCTGAGTGATCGGTTCCATATACTGTCAGTCCTTTTCAGTGTCGGACGCGGAGTGAGCGCCTGCTATGTCTGGTCACAGCTACTGGATGCACGAGTCGCGCATTCGGTAGCTGATGTGGTACAGCCAAGGGGGTCAGAGGTGAGTGTTTAAGGGTCGTAGGTGTTAGTGCTTGCGCCAATCCCCATTGGCGTGCGCATCGTGACCCGGAAAGGTTGGTTACCTCGATCTTGTCTCATTTGCCTGTGGATATTCGCTTACCAATTGGCCAAGAATGCGGCAATGATGGGGCAATGCGATTGGCGGATTTCAGCACGTTCCGCCCTTGCTACGTTGGCGATTGGTCGATTTTTGGCCGATTTCGAGTGCAACGCGCGGTAGAGCATCGTCAGCAAATCTCGTGTATTCCCAAGATGTTCTGGGCGTCATGATGGCGTGCGACACTGTGCTGGCGTGGGCCGGATCCGGGACGGTCCAAACTCCGCTCAAAGCTGCGGAAACGGCCTCAAAAAAGTGAAAATATCTAAAAATTGGTGAATTTTTGCCGACGCAGCGGCAAATCACCGCCGCTCTGACGGGCTGTTTTTCAGTGTTTCACGGCAATTTCGCTTAAATTTTGCCCGTGACAATGCGCTTAAGCGTGCCGAGGAAGTTCTTTGCCAAAGCACTTGGGCTGGCCTGACGCGCGTTTTTCCAAAGGTGGAATCCCCGAAAGGCAGGCCTTGGCCGCAATGTGATGAAGAGGGCAGCAAGGCGTGAAAGGGTAAGGCGGCGTTTGTCGCGTTGCCCGGGTTGGATGGTGTTCAGGGTGTCAATATCGAACTGCGAAACCGTCAATTTGCCAGCTGACCGCGCCGCGTTGATCAGGTTTTCGCCCTTCTCGGTGCGGCTCATCACAAGGCTGATACCATCGCGTTCGCCAAAGACGGGATATCCGCGCGCGTCTGCTTCCCATGCGTCGGCACAAACCACGTCGGCAAAGGTGCCGGTGCCATCGGGACAGATCTTGCAGCGGAACTGCACATGGCGCGACAGGACACCGCCCCAGCTGTCGGCGTAGCTCATTCTTGCTTGTTCGCCGTTGGCCTTGGTGGCGGTGGCAAATCCAGGCCAGCCATCGCCACGATATCGGAATGACGAAAGCTCTTGTTCGGTCACATCCAGGCGGTTCAGAACTTCGCGCGCGCCGTTCAGGCTGGGTACGCCGGCGCAGAAGAACGACAGCATGTATGGAAACCGCTGGTTGATACGCGGATCGGTGCGGGCAAGCGCGCGCAGGGCCGCGACATCGCAAGGTTTGCCGACAAAGGCGATGCGCAAGTCCGTATCCAGCAGGGGTGCAATCGCGGCAAGCGGGGCGGAAGGCGCGTATCGCGACCCGGCGCTGGCGAACACCTCTGCCTGCGCTTCGTTGAGCACGTTCCGGTTTCCAATTGGCAGGTCGGGGTCGGCGCCGGTTTGCAGCACCCGGTCCACCGTGCCGCTTTCCAGCAAATGGATCAAAAGCGCCGAAAGCGCCCCGCCAGACGAGGCCTGATGGCGCAGCGTAGCATCCGTCGCGTGGCCGCTATACACCGAAATATAGGGGCCCCAAAGCATATGTTCGGACCGGTCGCCGGGCGACAGTTGCAAGCCAAGCCCGGGGCAAGCATCGGCGATGCGGTGATCCTGATCGGGGGTCAGGGTTTCGGTTTGCCGTGGGCGCAAAAAACCAGCGCCGCTCACCTGCATGTCAATCGCCTTGGGCGCGATGGCGGCGCAGGCACCGCATCCGCTGCACAGGTTGCCCCTTGCGATCCGCCCAAGCGTGGAAGATGCGGGCGCGGGCTGGGTCATTTCCGTTCTGCCGCGGCGCGAAGGATGTCACTGACCGCACTGTAATAGACCTTCAGCCGCTCCAGCCCGGTTGCAAGGGATTCTTGTGTCTTGGTAGCCAGTGCTTCGTGGTCGTTCAGCGCATTCTCGAATTTGGCGATGATTGTGGCGGCATCGTCGCTTTGGCAATCGGCCACCAGATCATACCCCAATGTGCCGAACAGCCCCTTGAACTTGCGGCTATAGGCCATGGGCAGCACGGGCACCCCCGAGGAGAAGGCCGCGATACAGGCGTGCATCCGCGCGCCGGCAAAGAAATCCATGCCCGAGATATAGGACTTTGCCTCGACCGGATCATGGAACTTGGGGGCGACGATGAAACCGGGGAATTCCTCGGCCAGCTTTTGCCCGACACGGTGATCGTCCTCGACCTCGAATGCGTCCGAGATAACGTGCGGGACAAGGTGGACCTCTACATCGTCGCGCTTGGACAGCAGCGTCAGGATAGAACGGATGACATCGGCATAGGACGCGCGCAGGCCGAACATATTATTCTGGGTGTAGCCCCCGTTGAACAGCAGGCCAGAGACATTGATGCCAACGCGGATCTTGTCCGATTTCGGCAGGTCCGCAGGCGTATAGGGCAGGCGCAGCGCCACATCTGTCGCCTCGATCAGCTTGCCGTCATAGCCCAGGTCTTTCAGAAAGCGGGTGGAAAGGTCGTCGCGCGTTGCCACGATTCGCGCGCGTTTCATCACCATCACGGCGGCACGGCGCACCCAGGGGCGGTTGAACGGGCCAATGGTTTGCGGGCTAAGAACAAGCGGCCGCCGGGCGGCAATGGCCAGCGCCTTCGAGGCCAGCATGGTCGCAAAGCGTTTGGTGCCATATATATCGGTAAAGCTGTCACCGGCACCTATATCCAGAATCGCATCACAGCCGCGCAACAGGCTGAACAACCCGCCGCTGGGTTTGATGAAATCCTTCATCCGCAGCGTGGCCACCTCGACGTTTTCGCGCTTTACATAGGCGGCGCGCTTATCCTCCCAGCCGATGATTATGAAATGGGGTTCGACCTGCGCTTGGGCTGCGGCCTCTTCCAAGATCGCGATATGCGCAAGTGTCAGCGCCCCGACGCCAAGGTTGTCAGAATTCATTGAATGCCAAAGAAGACCGATCCGAACGACCGGAAGGTGCTGTGCCATCTAAATTGATCTCATCTAAAAAAATGACTGATATTCAGAACTATAGGAGTGGCAGCCACATGCACCAAGAAGATTCTGGGCCTAGCGGCGGGCGCTATTCCGTGTTGGTTGCGAATGCGCCAAATCGTGATGCAAGGCTGTTCGGGACCGGTTCCAGATCGTCCACCGTTATTCCGATGCCTCGCGTGGCATGGCGAAAAACGCTGTCATAATGCCAATTCCGGCCCGGCGCGGATTGTTGCAGAACGAGGTTTTCGCCGCGCCCCAAACTCTTGTCTTGGGGATAGCTGCCCATGATGTTTCCATAGACCCGTCCATCCACCATCACCTTGGTCGCCTTGCTTCCGACGCCATCAATGTCCAGAACGGTATTGTAGCGCGCGACGGCATTCTGCCCATGGCTTAGGGAAATGCCACGGATCATGCCGGTCACTATAATGTTCCTTTCGATCAGCACGTCGGAATATTTCGCATCGTCCAGAAAGATACCCTGCGCCGTGGCGGCGGCTGCGTTTCCCGGAAGGCTGACATTGCCCCTGATCGTGATCCCGGAAGAATCTGCGCCCTGGAATTGGATGAAATCCAGATGCGCGCCTTCTTGCGGATAGACCAGCCGCGCGCCGACATTTCTTTCGATCAGAACATCCCGCACGCCGATGAACTTGAAACTGTCCTCGCCAATGCGATCTACCTTGTTGCCCTGAACGACAAGACCCTGCGCCGATATGAACAGACCGCCCCTGGCCACATCGTGAAGCAGATTGTCCGCAAATGTGATGTCGCGCACATCGTCTTCGGTCAAGAGGGCGACAAAACCCGAATAGTCGTCGTCGATTCTTGCGTTAACTTCTGAATCGCGGAACGCGATATCGCGACTGCCATCTGCGATACGGACAAGGGGATCGTTGCGCTTGCCGTTGCGTGGATTGTCCACATGCACCGAGTCGATTGTCAGGCCGCGCGAACGGGTGATCGAAATATTTGTGAACCGCGCCATGCGCGGGTGTTCGGACATCAAGGTGACAGGCGGATCAAAGTTGAGCCCCCGCAGGGTCAGTGCACCGTAATCGCCGTTGGCAAGCAGGATCCGTTCTGCGCCCTTGGCGCGCCGCAACGCCCGCTTCAACCCGCCGCGGCTGGCGACGTGGATATCCTGAGTTGCGGAAACGGGGTGCGGGGCAAGGGTTGCCGCGAAAAATATGGCGATCAAGGCCAAGGTTGAGGCGGCCTTGCGGCGCCTGTCGTGCTTGTGGGCAAAGCGCGTGTAGGGCGAGGTGCTGACCGCTTGGGCAGGTTCCGATTCCTGATCAGGCGGTGTGTCGTCACCTTTGTTCGGAACATCCAGTATCCAGATTGATGCGCCCATCAGGAACATGAAAAGCGCATAGGTCGCATTCCAATAATGCACGGTCCACCCAGTCAGGAAAAAGGCGGTCAGCGTGAAGATCGCGCCAAGACGATAGCTGGCGGTCCGGTCCGGCAGGTTCTTGCGGAAGGCCAACGGCAGGTAGACCGCGAAAAAGCCTAGCAGCGTCAGGGCCATTGCCGGAATCCCGTGACGCACGCCGAAAACGATCCAGAACATGTCGATGCTGGAACTCATCCAGCTTGGCCTCGCCCATTCTGCGAAACCTATCCCGAACAGCGGATGGTTCATGATCGAGGTCGTGCCAAAATTCCAAATATGAAGCCGCATGTAGGCGCTGAATTCGTTGAACGAGAAGTAGCTGATAAACACTGCCGGTGCCGACCGGTTGGATCCGATTTCGATCACAGTATAGGCAAGCGCGGTCAGCACTGCGAGAACCTTCCAACGGTTGCGGAAATTGCGGAATACCTCGTTCCAGATGGCCATTTCAAGCTGCACCACCATCCCTGTCAGCGGTCCCGCCGACAGCGAAAGACCAGCGGTGAACATGACGACCAGACCCAGTGCTATGCGGCGCAGGAATGATTTTCCGTAGCCCAGAACCATGTAGGCCAGCCCGATGACGCTGCCGCAAAAGACGCCGAAAAGGATGGGGTGTTCAAACGTGGCCTGCACCCGGTCCAGGCCCCAGCGCGGGTTCTTGGCGATGCGGCCATAAGACGACCAGATGTCGTCCATGATCTCAAGGATCAAGTTGCGGCCAGTCAGCGCCTCGATCAAAGCGAAGGGCATCAGGAACATCACGATCCAGAACAAAATCAGCGTGACACGGCGAAAATTTGCCTCGGTCCGCACAAAACAACGGCCCAGCATGAACGCCCCGAAGGTTTCGCAGAAAAAGATACCGCCTGCCTCGAGTGCCGTTTGGGCGCTGTCAACAACTGCAAGGCTGATGCACATCCAAAGGCACAAGAGCAGGAAGGCAAAATCCGCCACCCGCTTGGGTCCGGCGCTGCCGCGCAGCCACATCACTAACAGCGGGACCGTCATGACCAACAGCACGATGCGATAGACAGATAGGCGCAAACCGCCGACAGGAATAATGAAGGGAATGATAAGCCCGATCAGGAAGATGACGACGGGTATGGCAAGACCCCGCGCGCTTTTGCCCTGCGCTGGCGCGCGGGGTCTTGTCCTTGTGTCAAATCCGCTTTCGTTGGCGTGGACCATGGATGCGTGTCACGCGCGTCGCCCGCAAGGTAGGCCGGAATTTGTCAATCTGCGGACTGCACAATTGCGCGGCGGGGGAAAAGCGTGAATTCCTTTGGAATTGAAAGTCGTCAAATAATTCGTTCAAGACATTGCCTGGATCGGGCCACATGTTCCCCAACCGTGGGTCGGAGAATCTGAAGAACTGCCAGTCCGGCAACGGGGTTTCCACAAAGGCTAGCCAGCGGCCTGTCATGCGTCAAGCGCCGCGAAGGGCGATGCAGATTGCCGGTTCCGTGCATGGCTGCAAAAGTACCTCCGTATCTGCCAAATCAAGAAAAACATTGCCGGAATCGTATAAAGAGGGTCTACTGAAACAGATTTAAAGCCCGCTTGGGGGCAAATTTTCTTTATGGGGCATTCGCTGTGACGGAAGCACGCCCAATTGTGTCTGTCGTATTGCCTGTTTTCAACAGGCTTGAAACGCTTTCCGGCGCCATGCAAAGCGTGCTGGATCAGTCTTTCCGCGATCTTGAACTGATCATTGCCGACGATGCATCAAGCGAGGATGTCGAGGGGTTGGTCAAGGGATTTAGCGACCCGCGCGTGCGCTATGTCCGGCGGCAGATCAACGGCGGTGCGGCGGCGGCGCGCAACACCGGCGTTGCGCAGGCCCGTGGTCGTTACATTGCATTTCAGGACAGTGACGATCTGTGGCTGCCCGGAAAGCTGGAACGACAGGTCGCGCTTTTGGAAAGCCAGCCACCGCAGGTCGGCGGCGTCACCGGTGCCAAGATCCTTTACGGGCGTGACAACAATTATCGGTATGGCGTGGGCAAGGTCGCCTATGCCCCGGCCGCCGGGCGCTGGATGACGCTGGACGAAGACCAGCTGCGCCGCTCGCTTCTGGAAAACCGCATCAGCCTGCAAAACGCGTTGTTTCGGCGCGCATCCTTGCCGCCAGAGCCGTTGTTCGACGAACTGGCACGCGCGAACGAGGATTGGGAATTCACCGTTCGGCTGACGCAATACACCAAGGTTCACGAAGACCCCGAACCCGTGGTGTTTTCCTATATCTTGCCCGGCAGCGTGTCGCAGAACACGCGGCGCAGCGTGATGGGCACGATCCGGATTCTGCGCAACAACCGCGTCATCTATGACCGCTACCCCAGGGAGCAAAGCAAGATGCTGTACAAGATCGGCACGCAGCTTTGGGATTTGGGCAAACGGCGGGCCGCTGCGCGGATCATCATGAAAAGCCTGAAATCCCGCCCCGAAAACGCCCTGCGTTTCGCGGGCAGATGCGTCAGGATCAAGTTTCGGCAACTTAAGACTTCAAGCTGATGACATTTGACCAAACCCAGGATTTAGCCATGCACGATGCCTCTGTCCTTGAAACGGATGGGCCGTTGGTCACCATCGGACTGCCGGTTTACAACGGCGAGAATTTCATAGCCGAGGCGCTGGATTCGATCCTTTCGCAAACCTACCGGAACTTCGAACTGGTCATTACCGATAATGCCTCGACCGACCGGACGCAGGCCATCTGCGAGAGATACGCAGCGCGCGATCCACGCATTCGCTATCACAGGTTCGACCAGAATGCCGGGGCAGCGAAAAACTATAACCGCGCGTTCGAACTGTCGCAGGGCAAGTATTTCAAATGGGCGGCGCATGACGATCTGCTGTATCCCGAATTCCTGAAGACCGCGGTGGAGGTGTTCGAGAACGCGCAGCAAAACCTGTGCATCGTCTATTCCCGCGTTCACTATATCGACGGCAAGGGTGAAACCACGCATCTGGATCAGGAAACGCTGGATGTCGAGGGCGGGACGGCCGCGCAGCGCCTATTCCTTTTCCTGCAACGGATCAGCCTTGCCACGCCGGTCTTTGGCTTGATGCGTAGTGATTATGTTGCGCGCACCGGACTGATCGGCAGCTTCATCGCCTCGGATTATGTCTTTCTGGCGCAGGCGATCGTTCTGGGCGGATTTCGCGAATTGCCCGAACCGCTGATAAAGCTGCGCATTCACGCTGCCGCCTCGCGCCATGCCAACACCAGCAACAAGGATGTGCTGCGCTGGTTCGACCCCAAGGCGCGAATGGTAATGCCGGTGCGGCTGCGCCTGTTCTGGGAATATCTGCGGGGCATGTTCGCCTTGCGTGGGCTGGGCGCGGGGCAAAAGCTCGTTTGTGCCGCGACGGTTCTGGTTGGATTCCCGGTCAAACGGTTGCGCGTCTTTGCAGGACGTTTGCGCAGGAAGGTGACGAATGCCCGACAATCCGCCTGAACCCTTGGTGTCGGTGATTATCCCGACATACAACCGCGCCCATCTGATCGCTGACGCGGTGCAAAGCGTGCTTGACCAGACCTATCCGAATATCGAGGTGATCGTGGTCGATGATGGATCGACCGACGAAACCGTAAAGGTGCTGGACAGGTTCGGCGATGCGGTGACGGTCTTGAAACAGGTCAATCAGGGTGTGGCAGCCGCCCGCAACACCGGCATCAAGGCGGTGCAAGGCGACTACATCAGCTTTCTCGACTCGGACGATATGTTCGTGCCGGAAAAGATCGCGCGACAGATGGAAACCCCGCCCGGGAAGGACGCGTTGCATTTTTGTCGGCTTGCAAACGTGGACCTGATCGAGGGAAGCGGCATTGCAAAGCGGATGATCGGTGACAACATCAATTGGATCACCACCGATGCGCAGGGCAACGCCCTGGACCAGATCAACGACTTGGCCAAGGGCCGCTATATCAACGTGGTCGGTTTGCTGGCACGGCGCGAGGTGGTCGAAAGGATCGGTGATTTCGATCCCCGCTTTTCCGCCGGAGAGGACGAGGACTGGATTTTCAGGGGCGCGCTGTTTTGCACGATCAAGCTGTCCCCCGACGCCTATGTTCTGCGCCGGATGCATGACGAACAAACCGGGCTTCACCGTGAATCCAGCGTGCAAAGCCTGATCGGTGTTTTCGGTAACATGATACGGCGGGCCCGTGAAAACGGCCACCCCGACGCCGCGCGCGCCGTGCATGTCCGGCTGGCGAATAACCTGTCGAAACTGTCCACCATACGCGCGAACCAGCGCAAACCGCTGATTGCGGCCCGCACTGCATTTCGGGCTTTCCTGGCGGATCCAAGGCAGTTTCAGCGGGCGGTCAAGGCGCTTTGGCTTTTGTTCGGGGGCAAACCCGCGCCTGCCTCAAGGTGAGTTTGGTTTGCTATCGGAGCGGCCCTTGCGGCCCGGTCGCGTAACCTTGGCCAGGAGTTTGAACATCGCGTCACGTTCCGGTCCGGTCAGGGCCAACGAAACAAGTGCAATCGCATAGACTGCCACGCAAACCGCGCCCGCCAGAACAAGTTCGGACCATGTATCGGGCAGCGCGAATAGCCGCAGAAGCAGGGCAGCGGCGGCGGCGGCGATGGCCGGGATCACGCCGGGCCACAGCAGGCTGCTCATGAACTGGCGGGGCGTAATTTGAACGATCCGCGTGGCCAGTGGCCAATAGTACAGCAGTTGCGAGGCAACGGTGATTGCAGTCAATGAAAGCGTGACCCCGATGGCACCCAGATCGGTGTAGCGCAGCGCCAGAACCATCAGGACCATACCCGCCAGTTGGAACAGGAACGCCGGAAGGAAGAAGGCGCGCACATGCGCCGTTGCCATGGCCGTCATCGCCAAAAGCGCCGTGGGCGCGGTGAAGGGAAAGATCACCATGAAAAAGACGATCACCATCGATGCTGTATCATACCCGTCCGGCAGGTAGAGCCCTATGAAAACATCGGCAAAAAAGGCAAGCGGCGTGGCCACCAGAAGCGTGACCCAAAGCGCATAGCGCCCGCCGCGCAGCACCGTATTGCCCAGCCTCTTGCGATCGTCCAATGCGTGCATCGCGGTCAGGGCCGGTTGCAGCGGTTGCGCTGCAAGGCCGACTGTGCCGTCGATCTGTCTGAAAAACGTGGCACCGATATGATAGCTCGTTACGTCGACTGGCGTGCCGTAGATGTTGAGCAGGATCGTGGCGGCGTTCGTATACATCATGTTGCCAAGTCGCCCCAGCGTCGTCCATAGGCCGAAACCCGTCAATTGCCGTGCCTGTCGCCATGAAAACAGCGACAGGTCCAGCCGAAGTTGCGGCAGGATGCGGCGAGCCCGCAGGACGGTGAAGACCGAATAGGATGTCTCGGAAATAACGGTGGCCACGACCACCCAGATCACCTGCGGCCCGATTCCCAGAAGCAGGACCAGAAGCAGGCAAATGCGCAGCAGATCGCGCAAGATACCGATCAGGTTCAGTTCGACAAAGCGCTGTTGAACATGAAAGCCGGACAGGAACGGCAGCGCCAGCATCTGCACTGTGAAATTCAGCACCAGCAGCAGCATCATGATCTGCGAATCATCGACGCTGCCCAGGGGGATGTTCAGAACCTTGTCTATATTCAGCGCAAACACCGTCCCGACGGCCACAAAGACCACGCCAGAGCAGGCCAGCAGCGGAAAGATCGAACTGACGATCCCCGTGACCTTTGCGAACTCTCCCTTGGCGTAGGCTTCGACGACAAAACGGCTGATACCGCTGGTGAACATGGAAAAGAACAGCGGCGCAAAGACGATCAGCGATGTGACGACCGGCAGCACTGCGAATTCAGCGGCCGAAAGGCGGCTCAGCAGGTATTGATACATCCAGAGCAGGACGGTCATGTTGACGATCTTGGCCAACAGCGAACTGGCCGAGTTTATGGCGACAAGACGCTTGGAAACGACGACATGCGCGTGCTTGGCCAATTGCTTATCCTGCCACCACCGCGAATTCGGGTGTCAGCCCCAGTGCGCGCGCATCCTCCGCGATCTCGGCTTGATAGAGTGCGTTCGAGATCAGAATCAGTGTCGGCGCGATGTCCTTTAGGGCGTCGGGCGCGACGACCGGCAAGGCCACGCCGGGCGCGAACAGCCCATGTTTTCGCGTGTTCAGGTCGACAAGCGCGGCCAATGGGGCCGCCGCTGCGCCAAGCGCATTGGCAAAGGTGATGCCCTTGGAGCCCGCGCCCCAGATGACGGTCTTTCCATCCAGTCGGGACAGTCGTTCCCGCCATTTGTCCAGTTCGGCGTTGGCGGCTTTGCCGAAGGCGTTCGCAGATGCCAGAACGTCTTGGGTGCCGGTCGCGGTGAAATCGGGCTGTGGCGCGGTCGGGCGCGCTTCGACCATCAGAAACTGGTCGCCATAGCCTGCCGAAACAGAAACAGGTTCAAACCCGGATCGCCGGAACAGCGTGGTGATGGCGGGGGCTGTCCAATAGCCGACATGCTCGTAAATCACATCCCACATCGAGATGGCATCCAGCATCCAGCCCGCGTTGGGCACTTCGAAATAGATCGGAACATCACGCGCGCCAATCGCGCGGCGGATGTTCTGCATCAGCGACAGCGGCGTATCGAGATGTTCCAGCACATGGCGGCAGAGGATCGCATCGAAAGGGCGGTCCAGCTGATCCGCGCCAAAATATTCCGGCTCGATCGTAACCCCATCGCGGGCGGTATAGGGCGTTTCCTTGCCCGCCATAGACGGGTCGAAACCGGTGGCCGTGGCCGCGCCATTCCGTGACATCAGGTCCAGCATATGCCCGTCGCCGCAGCCGATTTCGATTACATCGCGCCCATTCAGGTCAAAGCGTTCGACCAGATCTGCTGCCAGCCCTTCGGCAAAGGTCTGGAACTTGGGCGAATAATGCAGGGCGTTTTCATAACCCGGCGCATATTCCATGCGGGCGGGATCAAAGCTGCGGTTCCAGATGAACGCGCAGTTGCGGCAGGCGACCAGATCGACATCGCCCGCGGGCGCGTCTCTTGCGGCTTGCGCATCAGGCCACAGCTGGTTGCAGATGACCGGAACGCCCGACAGCAGGAAAACCTGTGCGTGATCGGTAGAGTTGCAGACAGGGCAATGGGTGGAAAGGGTCATTTCATACCGCCACGAGTTCAGGGGACAGCCCCATCGACGCCAGTTGTGCGCCGATTTCGGGCAGGTAGATCGGGTTCATCACGATCACTGTATCGGGTGGATCCTGTTTCAAATCCTCGGGGGCGGCGACGCGGTGGGCCGTGACAGGCAGGTATTTGCCCTGCTTGAACGGATTGATGTCGATGACATGCGCCACTTCCTTGCCCAGCCCGTTTGTCGTCAGGAAGGACACGCCCTTGGACCCGCCCCCCCAGATCGTGACCCGTTTTCCGCTGGCGTGACGTGATTTGACGAAATCGGTCCAGTAGGCGCGTGTTTCGGCGACCTTTGCAGGGAAAGCGGCCGCAAGTGCGCGCACCGCGTCCAGATCGTTTTCATTGTCCAGCGGGGGACGGCCGGTGGACGGTTCGGCATACTGGATGATGTATTGGTCATCATAGGCCAGATACAGCTTTGTCACATCCATGCCCCCCCGCCGGAACAGACGCGCGTGGCTTCCAAGGGTGAAATACGAACAATGTTCGTAATAGATGTCCCAGAACGCGCCCTCCTCCAACACCCGCCGCACATCGGGCGTTTCAAAGAAGATGCCCACGTTTTCACGGCCGTCGATGACGGTTGCGATGTCGTCCATCAGGCGGCCAACCTCGGGGACATGCTCCAGCGTGTGGCGGCAGACAATGAAATCGGGCGCTTCGGAAATGGTCGCGGGATCGAAATATTCGCGTTGAAAGGCGATGTCCTGCCCTTCGGCGCCGGGCAGGCGTTCGGGGATGAAACCGGGATCGACGCCAAGCCCCCGCGTGCCGGTCTGTTTGGCCAGCTCTTGCAGGAATTCGCCCTTGCCGCAGCCGATTTCCAGCGTCTGGCACCCCTTGAGATCGTATAAAGAGGCGACTTCGGCGGCCAGTTCCTGCGCGAACTTGTTGAACGTGCCCGAGAAGTGCTGGCTTTCTTCCGTGGTGGACGCGTAGTCGACATTCGACAGGTCAAACACATTGTTGAAGACAAAGCCGCAGCCTTGGCAAAGCGAAAGCACGAGGGGCGCGCGCGGAAAGGCGCGTGCCTCGGCCTCGGTGTCCAGCAAGATGCAGCTTTGCACCGGGATCGCGTCCAGTCGGTAAATCTCGTCCAGATGGGTGCCGCCGCATGCGGGGCAAGTGGTTAAAGGTTTCATTGCCTTGCCCCCGATTATTGTTCGACGATTTCAAGATCGGGGATCGGCACCACGAATTTGCCGCCATCGCGCAGGAAATCCTGCTGCTGGCGGATGATCTCGTCGCGGAAGTTCCACGGCAGGATCATCACGTAATCCGGTTTGTCGGTTCTAAGCCGTTTGGGGTCGTCGATGCGCACGCGCACGCCGGGCATGTATTTGCCGTGTTTGTGGACGTTCTTGTCGACAGCATATTCGATCGACCGGCTGTTCAGATCGAGGAAGTTGAGCATGATCGTGCCCTTTGCAGCGGCGCCATAGGCCGCGATGCGTTTGCCGTCGGCCTTCAGGCCACCGATCAGATCGCGCGCCTTGCGGCGGAAATCGCGGACCCGCTCGCCAAAGCTGGCGTAGTAGTCAAAGCGGTCCAGGCCCAGATTATGTTCTTCGGCCAGAATGTCGGACACGGCCTGCGAAGGCTGGTCCGTCTTGCCGAAATACAGGCGAAGCGAGCCGCCGTGGATCGGCAAGCGCCGCACATCGTTCAGATACAGCCCGTGCCGCGCGAACAGCGTTTTGGCGGACCCGACCGAGAAATAGCACAGGTGTTCGTGGTAGATCGTGTCGAATTCGACAAAGTCGATCAGGTCGCGCACATAGGGGAATTCAACGACGACCATCCCGTCATCGGCCAAAAGTTCGGCCATGCCGGCCACCAGATCGTTCTGGTCGGCCACATGGGCCACCACGTTATTGGCGATGATCAGGTCCGCCTTGCGCCCTTGGGCGGTCAGTTTTCCCGCCAGCGATTTACCGAAGAAATCGTTGATGGTTTCGATGCCCTTTTCCATCGCTGCCTTGGCGGGTTGGGCAGCTGGGTCGATGCCCAGAACGGGCACGCCCTTTTCCTTGAAATTCTGAAGCATATAGCCGTCATTCGACGCGATCTCGGCCACCAGGCTACCTGCGCCAAGGTCGCGCATATTGATCAGTTCCAGTGCGTTTTCGCGGCTATGTTTCAGCAAATCCTCGGAAAAGGACGAGAAATACAGGTAGTCATCGCCGAACATTTCTTCGGCGGGGCGGGTTTCCAGCAGCTGCACAAGGGTGCATTCGGGGCAATAACCCAGACGCAAAGGCACCAGTGTTTCACGGCGATCAAGGATGCTGTCATCCAAAAGCCCGTCCGATCTGGGCATCAAACCCAGATCAAGAATCGGCTGAAGCCCCGCGTGACCACAGGAAATGCAGCTGACCTTGGCGGCGTCCTCAATGAAATCTGCGGGGAGGGCCTCGGTTTTGGTCGCCGCGCGTTCGGCTTGCGCCTTTTGCGTATGGGCAAGACTTGAGTCGATGATCCCGTCGGCGATCAGCTGCTTGATATGCCCGATGCGCTGATAGCGCGGACCCTCGAACTCCTCCAGCGTCAAATCGACGGCCTTGTAGGCATTATAAAGCGATTGCGCGCCTTTCAGGGCATCCCATTGCGGTTCGAAACGCGGCATCACGCGCCGGATCTTATCGCAGTTCACACGGTAGGACCGCTTGTCCGGCCCGGCATCGTCGGCGAAGGTCACCTCGCATCCCGGCACGACCGAGGCGACGATCTCGGCCAGTTCCTTTATCTGGTAGTTGTGTTCCGTCACGCCGACATTGAACGCCTCGTTGCGGATCTTTTCGACCGGGGTGTCCAGGGTGGCAATGAAGGCGCGGCTGATATCCTCGATATGGGTGATGGGACGCCATGGGGTGCCATCCGATTTCATGTGGATATTGCCCGTCGTCACGGCCCAGGCGACCAGGTTGTTCAGGACTAGGTCAAAGCGGATGCGCGGGCTGACGCCATAGGCGGTGGCCGAACGCAGGAAGGTGGGGCAGAAATTGTCATCCGCCAGTTCCGCCAGCGCCAGTTCGGATTTCACCTTGCTTTCGCCGTAGGGCGTGACCGGATTGAACGCCCCGTTTTCGTCGATGAAGTCCGACCCGCCCGCGCCATAATTCGAACAGGAGGAGGAAAATACGAAGCGTTCCACCCCTGCGGCCTTGGCCGCGCGCGCGACGTTCATCGTGCCTTCGAAATTGATGTCATGAGTGGTTTCGGGGCGGAAATCGCCCAAGGGATCGTTCGACAGTGCGGCCAGATGCAGCACGGCGTCGAACCCCAGCAAATCTGCTGGTGTCACGTCGCGGATGTCCTTGAGCAAGGTCGGAACATGCGGCATCGCCCCGCCTGGATCGAAAGTGCAGCGTTCATAGAGATCGCTGTCTATCCCCGCGACCTCGTGGCCCGCGGATTCAAGCATGGGGGTCAGGACAGTGCCGATATACCCCCGGTGACCAGTAACCAGAACGCGCATTATTCTTTCTCCCAAACTGCCCAGGGACGCTCCCCGGAATCCCAGAGTTTTTGCAGGACGTGCTTGTCACGAAGAGTATCCATCGCGGCCCAGAACCCGTCGTGCCGATAGGCCATCAACTGACCGTCCCGTGCCAGGTTTTCCAATGGATCATGTTCGAACATGACCCTGTCGCCCTTGATGTAATCCAGCACCTCGGGCTCAAGCACGAAGAACGCGCCGTTGATCCATCCCTCGGCTGTTTGGGGCTTCTCTTCAAAGGCCGTGACCTGGTCGCCTTCGAACCGCATATGCCCATAGCGGGCAGGCGGACGCACGGCGGTGATGGTGGCCAGCTTTCCATGGCTGCGGTGGAAGGCCAGCAGCTTGTCAAGGTCAACATCTGACACGCCATCGCCCCAAGTCAGCATGAAGGTTTCGTTGCCCAGATATTCCTTGAGCCGCTTGACGCGGCCGCCCGTCAGGGTTTCGTCGCCCGTTTCGATCAAATCGACCGTCCATGGCGTTTCGGAAGGGTCGTGGCGAACCAGCGGTTCCGGACTGCCCAGGTTGATCGTCAGATTGCCGGATAGCGTGCCGAACTCGGCAAAGTAGCGTTTGATATAATCGCCCTTGTAGCCGAGCGCGACGGCGAAATCGTTATACCCGTAATGCGAGTAGATTTTCATGATGTGCCAAAGGATCGGCTTTCCGCCAATCTCGACCATGGGCTTGGGGCGCACGACGGTTTCTTCGGCCAGCCTGGTGCCTTTTCCACCTGCCAAAATAGCGATCTTCATATTCAGGATCTCCGTAAAAACAAATTGGATTTTGAATGCCGATGAGGCGATCAGAACGAGGCCGAAAAATTGGCCCTGTGCGTAAAATGATCAGGTCGTTCTTTGCACCCCCTACTCCTCGCGGGTTTTTGCCTTATCGGCAAACTCCCGCGCCATATCGGCAAAAGTGAAGCCCGCACTTGATATTTCTACCTTGGGGCGAATTCGTCTCTTATTCCGTCTACATGTAAGCGCCAGGCGCTAATGCGATAACCGCATATTCTGTGCTGGCTGGGCGGACGCCCGGAACGCTTTGCATCATCAATTCAAACGGGTCTAAAAAATATCGAGTCTTGAGTTTATGCTAACCGGAGTTCCTGCAAACTCAAGCATCATGATTGGAAATCCCGGAAAATGCGTCTGTTTTCGGGCGTTTATGCATCTTTGGCAGTTTTTGACCCCATAACGGAAACGGTATGCGCATGATCGGTGTCCGAATCGTCGCGAAAGATCATCGGGTATACTCGTGTAATCCGTGCAAACTCTACGCTTGAGCCGAAGCCCCGCGTCGCGCCATACTGATTGCATTGAAAAATATTTTCTTATTCGGTATTTCGCGCCGCTCTTGGGCGGACAGGAAAACGGTGGACCCCTTTCCATGACGCCTTCACTGACCGTTATCATTCCGCATCTGAATTCGCCGACAGGATTGGCGCGCTGCTTGGATGCCTTGGCCGATCAAGGCGGATCAGAGGGCCGGTTTGGGGTGATTGTGGTCGATAACGGATCGCACCAGATGCCCCAAGACGTTTGTGCGGCGCATGATTTTGTCACTCTGACAAGCGAGCAAACCCCTGGCCCCGGACCGGCCCGTAACCATGGCGTAAGCCTGACCTGTTCGGACCTTCTGGCGTTTATAGACTGTGACTGCATTGCCCAGCCGGGATGGATCGACACCATTCTGGACTATCTGCCCGCCCATCCGGAAACCGGCGCTATCGGCGGTGATGTGCGCATAGCCTTTGCCGATCCGCACAATCTGACCGCCATCGAAGCCTATGAGGCGATCTATGGCTATCGCTTCAAGCTGTATATCGAGCAGCATAAATACACCGGCAGCGGGAACATGGCGGTGTGGCGCAGCATCTTCGACAAGGTTGGTGGCTTCGGCGGCATCGATATCGCCGAGGATCGCGACTGGGGGCATCGGGCAACGGCCATGGGCATTCGCATCGACTATGTGCCCGAGATGCGCATTGCGACGCCCGCGCGCGAAACATTCCAGCAGCTTGCCCGCAAATGGGACCGCCATATCGAGCATGATTTTGACAAGGTGCGAACCGGTGCCGGCCGCGTGCGCTGGGCTATGCGGGCAGCGGCCGTTGCCGTGTCGCCGCTGGCCGAGATCCCGCGCATCCTGCGCTCGGACCGGATTAAGGGGTTGCGCCATCGTTGGCGGGCGTTCCGGTGCCTGACCCGAATAAGGCTTTATCGTAGCATTGCCATGCTCAGGCTTTTGCTGGGCAGAACGCGCCGCGCCACCGCCGAAACGTGGCGCGGCGATACCTGAACCTAGCGTCGTGGCCTTTTGGGGGGCGGCCAGGATATGCGTTGATAAACCTCGGCGGGCGGCGGCAACTGGTGCAACCCGCGAAATGCGCCGACCGCTTCACGCCATGCGCCAAGCAGCAGCAGCTTGACGATCTTAAGCAACGAATAGGCATAGGCCACCGGGATAGCATAGGGACGGAACCGCCAGACAAAGCGCATTCTGTTGCGATAGTTGAAATAATTGGCAAAGCCGGTTGCGCGCCGCGTCGTTGACCCTGATCCGATCGCGGTGCCGCCATGGTGATAGACGGCCGCGTCCTTGCACAACAAAAGCGGAAGTTCGCCGCGCCGCTGCGCCCAATCGACCTCCTCGTAGAACAGAAAATAGTCTTCTTGCATGGGCCCGACGCGCGACAGGAACAGGCGCGAGGCGACCATGTTGGCGCCGGAAATGAAATCAACCTGGGGGGCGGGGGGCATCATGGCTTCGCGTGGGTGCTGGCCCTGATTAAGGTTGCTGCAAATCCCTGTCCAAAAATTCACCCGGCCCCCATCGGACTGGATCGTATCGGGCGTCTCATGATAGATCGTCCGCCCACCCATAAGCGCGAAATCACCGGCAGTTTCCGCCATCTTCCGGTAGGCACCGATGGTTTTCGGTGTTGCCTCGCTGTCGGGGTTGAGAACCCAAAAATAGGCAACTTCGGGGTCTTCATTAAACGCTTCGAGGCAACGGTTCACGCCGCCGGCAAAGCCCAGGTTCTGACCGGATCGCAAGAGTGTCAGCTTGCTGTTCGCACCAGCCGGCGCGCCTTCGGCAAGCTCTTGCTCTGCAAAGCTCCACTGCGTGCCGGCGACCCAGTCCCGAATCCTGTCACAGGTCGCATCGGTCGACGCATTGTCGAGAATCACGACCCTGAATCCCTGGTCTTCGGACCCCCGCAGGCTGTCCAGACAAGAAGCGATCACGTCCTCGGACGCGAATGTGACTATGCAAACCCCAAACATCATTCTCTGCAATTTCAGTACAAATCAATTTCTTGATCTTAAGCCCATGACCCCGCCCCGAGTCACCCGGTTTGTTGGATTTTCTTTTGATGGTCGAATTTGGTAGCAATGCCCAATTGGCGGGCATTCAGCCCAAGGGTATGCCTGCCAACCGTGCAGGCGGGCTTCATGCGGCCCGGTTAATTGTTCTTTAATTTCAGCAATTGCGCGACGCCGAAATTCATGTAACCTCTTTGCAGGAGACATTTTTCTATGCTTATTGAACCAAAGTTCTACCTCAGGGTGTTTCTTGGTCGCTTTTCGACGTTCATGGCCGTTTTTTTATTGGTCGTGGTCGCCGGGTTTATTGCAGCAGTTGCCCTGCCCAAGATTTATCGCGCGCAAGCCGCACTTTTGGTGGAGTCCTCGCAAATTCCGGATGATCTGGCCGCATCCACGGTTCGGGGGGATTTGTCGCAGCAGGTTCAGGTCATCCAGCAGCGGATGATGTCGCGCGAAAACCTGCTCGACCTTGCAGACAAGCTGGACCTTTTCCGGGACGAGCAGGACCTGGAACCATCCCAGATCGTTGCGAGATTGCAGAATCATATCACGATGAAACTTTCCGGCGGCCGCGGTGCAGTGACGCTTTTGAAGATCACCGTGGCGGCGCGCGAGGCCGAGAATGCGGCGCGGATCGCGGATGAACTGGTCACGCGGATTTTGCAACAGGATGCGGATTACCGCACGGAAGTGGCATCTGACACCCTGTCTTTCTTTGAAAAGGAGGTGCGCAGGTTGGGTGAAGAGCTGGACTACCTCAACCGGCGCATTCTTGAATTCCAGAACGAGAACCTTGAAGCATCGCCTGACACACTGGATTACCGGATGAACCGGCTGGCCGTGTTGCAGGAACGTCAGGTGCAGGCGCAGCGCGAGTTGAAACAAACCGGCGAACAACGCGACCGGTTACAGACCCTGTTCGAAACGACAGGTCGGACTGAAGCGCTGAACCAACGTCCCCTTTCACCGGAAGAGGAGGAACTGGCGCAGGTTCGGTCAGAATTGCGCGAAGCGCGCGGGGTGTTCAGCGAAACAAACCCCCGTGTCACGGTTCTGAAACGGCGGGTGGGGGAACTTGAAGCGCTCATTGCAGGGCGTGTGCCGGAGTTGGGCAACGAGCAGCCGGGCGAAGCGGTGTTCAAGGCGCAGATGGCCGAACTGGACCGCCAGGCCGCCGAATTGCGACAGACGATTGCATCGCACGAACAGGAGATGGTGAACCTGCGCTCGACGATCGAGCGCACACCGGCGGTTTCGATCCGGCTTGATGCGCTGACCCGTGACCGCGACAATATTCAAAACCAGTACAATATCGCGGTCGAGCGCCTTTCCAAGGCAGCAACGGGTGAGAGAATAGAGGTTCTGTCGAAAGGTCAGAGGTTGTCGATTGTCGAACGCCCGGTCGTTCCAACCCGCCCCTCTAACCCGACACCTGAAATTATCGCTGCGGGATCTGTCCTGTCGGGGCTGCTGGCTGGCATTCTGGCCGTGTTCCTGCAAGAGATGATGCAGCCTGTGGTGCGACGGCCCGAAGATATCACCAAAGGTCTGGGGATCGCGCCACTGGCCAGCTTGCCATACATCCAATCGCCGGCCGACATTTGGAAGTGGCGGCTTGCAAAGGGTCTGGCGGTGTTCATCGTGATTGTAGCCTTGGGCGTTCTTGCAACATCTCTGGTTGCTTCGGAGCGGGTATCGCTGGAGCGCTTCGCCGCGATCGTCACGGACAGAAACCAGCCCTGACCGGCTTTCGGTTGCTTGCATCGGTAGGAGAACCAATGGAAAAACTGCAGATCGCCATCGAACATGCCAGAAAGCGGCGGGAGTCCAAGGAAGCCAAGGCGCCGCCCAAGGACCGGACAGCCGACGAAGGTGCCGTCAATCTGGTAGAGCAACCGGACGACGCATGGGCCGCGCTGAAACCCTTTGCACCCAATGCCCGGACCTTGGCGCGCAATCGGATCGTCGTGGAAAATGATGACGGGGGCGCAAAGACTGCAATCGACATTTTGCGCACACGGCTTCTTACCATGATGCGCGCGAATGACTGGACGCGGGTTATGCTGACATCGCCTACATCGGGGTGCGGAAAATCGACCTTGGCGGCCAATTTGGCCATGTCATTGCAGCGGCAGGAAGACCTGAAGATATTGTTGATCGACCTGGACCTGCAGCAGATGTCACTTGGCGACAAACTTGGGCTGAGTCCTGAAAAGGGTGTTGCTGACTTTTTGTCTGGTAGCGTGTCTGCGACTGACCAGTTCCATCGGATTGGCGAAAACCTTGCGGTTTCTGTCGGTCGTTCCAGGGCGATAGTGGAGCGGGAACTGCTTAAATCTGCCGGAGCGCAACGGCAGATAGACGCGGCTGAAGCAGCGCTGAAGCCGGATATAGTCTTGTTTGACATGCCGCCTGTTTTTGCCACCGACGACACGATCTTTGCGGCCGGTTTCGTCGATTGCGCGGTTGTCATCGGCGCGGCCGAGCAGACTACTATCGCCGAACTTGAGGAGGTGGAGCAGGATCTTGCGCAATACACGAATATTGCCGGTGTAGTTCTGAACAAATCCCGCTTTGCGCCGAAACATGCGGGATACGGGTATAAGTACCGGTGAAGCGGTGCCGCGCTTTCGGAGATCGCTCGTACCCAGACACGTAGACAGTGGAAAAAGAAACGCCCGGCTTTTTCAAGCCGGGCGGTTTCGAATTCATACCGATCTTGGTGGTCAGGCCGCAGCGGGGTTACTATTCCGCTTCCGTCCCATATACAGCATACCGCCCAAGGCCAGCAGCATCACCGGAAGGACCGGCGGGATCGGGGCCGGAGAGGGCGCATCCAGCGCCACCAGATCCCTAGAAATGATGGACATGCCCGTTTTCAGGCCGGCACCGAAGCCAAAGTTGAAACCGCCATCAAGCACGACCAGAAGGCTTGAGCCTTGATCGAAATTCACGGTTTGAGCCACCGAGTCCCAAGCCAGAATACCAGCGGAAACCACACCGTAGAATGTGGCCAGAAGCCCGCCCCCCCGCGTGGTGGATTGTTGGTAGTCGGGCGATGTAAAGACAAGGTTCATAGCGATATCATACAGGCCTGCCGACAGCGCGGTGGGGTTGGCAAAGTCCCATCTGATGATGTCGTTCAGGGCCACCCGTTGCCAGTTATGGTCAAACTGGATGGATGTCGCGCCGGTCTCCGTGAACGCAACCGTGATACCGCAATTGGCGATACAGGTAGACGTGGTCACGTCGATTGACGACTGATCGAAGTCAATGGTGAACGAAGGAAAATTCGACGCCGCGGCTTGGGTGCTTACCGAAAGCCCAAGAACCAGAGCGGTAACAGATAGAATCCTACGTACAAAAACAAATTTCATCACGGAAAATTCTCCCACATTAAGTTTAAATGAATTTCAGAATGCCACATTTTTGACGATTCGTGCAACAAATCGACGGAAAATCCCGAAACTTTCTTGTAGAGGTTGTGGCTTCCGCCGCAGAAAATCAGCCAAAATGCTGATATTATTATTCAAATGCTTAGTGTGCTGAATCCTTGGACGGCGCTTGGGCGCGCTTGGCGCAAAGGGCGTTACAGGCTTGGACACCGATCGCTGCGGCAAGATAGGCCGCGACCGAGGCAAAAAGCGCCAAGCCCAGACCGGCAAACCAACCCATCCCGCCGAACGCCCAAAGCGCGATGCAGGCCGACCAGAACGTGACGGTAGAGAAAGAGATCGCAATAGGCATGACGCTGTACCTGTCTTTTCCTTCGTTAGAAGAATTGGTCGGCATACCTGTATCGTCCCCCACGAATGAGCTTTGCGGCCTGTATGTCTTATCGCACTGTGAAACTAACAACCAAGGGTGGAATGGTCGAATTCATCCATAGAGCAACCCGGCAAAACTGACAACCGGCAAACTTCCGCGCCGGATGGCGTGCGCGGGAAAAGAGCCTAGTAAGGAAACCACCGAATCGCGTCCGCTCCGGGAGTGAGGGTTTGCCGGGGCAGAGAGTGCATCCAACTCGCCTTGGTTGAATGGGCCGCTTTCGCGCGCAATCAATGGCACGCAACATTCCAAAATTATCATTATATATAAACACTTAAATCCCGTCGACGGAATCCGTGTTACTTAAAGGCCAACATTTGATATAATCTCGAATAAGTTAATATTTTTACTCTCCGCGCGTGGCGTGTGAACCAATCGATTTGATCTTGCGGAGACTATTTCCAATAGCGCCTTTGGCGCGCTCATGCGTATGCTGGAGCAAGAGATGTTTTATTCAGACGATTTTTCGGGTTCTGTTCTTGGCAGCGCCTGGCAGGTGATCGGCCCGACGGGTACAAGTCACAGCCTTGGAACCGCCGCGGACGATGCGTTCCTGACCCTGAGCACCGGAGCCGGGTTGCATGACATCTGGGGCGCGACCAATGACGCGGTCCGCAGCATGCAGGATTTGGCCGATGCGGATTTCTCGCTGGAGGCGCGCTTTCTGACGACGCCCGCGGCCAAGTACCAGATGCAAGGTTTCCTGATCGAGGCGGATGCCAATAACTGGATCCGTTTCGACACCTATTCCGATGGCAAAAAGCTGTACGCTTTTGCCGCGGTGACAATCGACGGCATGACGACGATGGCCTTTAGGGTGCCGATCGCCGCCGGAACCGCGCCCTATCTTCAACTGGAGCGCGCGGGCGACGTTTACACCTTTTCCTATTCGCTGGACGGCCAGAACTGGACCGTCGCGGGCAGCCTGACCGAGGGGATGGACGTGACCTCTGGCGGTGTGTTCGCGGGCAGCGCGGGCGGCGCGGGCGGATATGTCGCCCAGATCGATTACATCGAGATCGCCAGCGACCCGATCATCAGCGAAGACGGCGGCCAATCGACCCCCGAGGCGCAGGACGACGCGCTGGCAACGCCGCTGGACGCGGCCTTGCTGTTTTCCGCCGCGCAATTGCTGGCCAATGACAGCGATGCGGACAATGACACGTTGAGCATCGCATCCGTTGGCACCCCGTCGAACGGAACGCTGACCGACCATGGCGATGGGACCTACACCTACACGCCCGACGCGGGTTTCCAGGGCGTGGACGGGTTCAGCTATACGGTGGACGACGGCACCGGCCGAACTGACACGGCCACCGTCACCCTCACCGTCGGAACCCCGACAACGCCGACGTTCGTGTCTGACGATTTCGCATCGCCAATGCTGGACTTAGCCTGGGACACGGCCGCCCCGACCGGCACGCAGGTTCAGGTCGGCGGCAACGCCGAGGATGGCTATCTGGAACTTGTGACCGGTAGCGGCAATTTCGATCTATGGAACGATACCCGAAACGTCGCGACCGCACTTCAGCAGATGTCGGACGAGGATTTTACGCTAGAGGCTCAATTCCTGAACATCCCCAGCGTCAAACACCAGATGCAAGGTTTCTTGATCCAACAGGATCAAGGCAACTGGATGCGGTTCGACCTTTATAGCAACGGAACCAGCCTTTACGCATTCGCTGCGGTGACGGTCGACGGGGTGTCCCAGAACGTGACCAAGGTCAAGGTGCCGGACCGCGATGCAGATTTCATCAGGGTTGAACGGGTCGGAGACGATTTCGCGTTTTATTATTCCGCCGATGGCACAAGCTGGACATTGGCCGGGTCGGTCAACCACCAGATCAACGTGGCCGAGGCGGGACTGTTCGCTGGCAGCGTCGGCGCGACCGCGGGGCTGACGGCCCAAGTGGATTACGTCGAACTGGGCAGCGACCCGATCATTGACGAGGACGGCACTTATATGTCCGAACCGGCGGCGCCGGTGCCGGGCGATGACACGCTTGATACCGCACCGGGGACCAATCTTGTTTTCACCGCTGCCGAGTTGCTTTCGAACGACTGGGATATCAACAGCGACACCCTGAGCATTGCCGAATTTTCCGATCCGACGCATGGCGCGATCACAGGCTTGGGCAACGGCGAATACCTTTTCACGCCCGATGCCGGATATGTGGGATTGGACGACTTCAGCTACACTGTCACGGATGGAAGTTTCACCAGTGTGGGCAATGTTTCGGTGATCATCGACACGTTCAACGCCGTTTCGGACGATTTTTCCGGCGGTAGCCTAGACCCGGCTTGGCAGTTCTACGGTATCACTGGCGGGGTCGAAATCGCCTATATGGGAAGCAGCGTGATGGCTGCAATTTCCTCGCCCGAGGGCGAGGCGGTCAGTGCGTCGGATGTTTTGACGACGCCGCGATTGCTGCAACAGGTCTATGATATAGATTTTCAGATTTCCGCCGGTTACCTGAGTGAGCCTTCTCAGCAATATCAGGAACATGGCCTGTTGGTCGTGGAGGGAGAGGGCAACTGGCTGCGGTTTGACCTGGCATATACCGGCAGTGGCCTGAGCTTGATCGTCGGGACGATCGAGGATGGCGTTACGGATTACCTTCTGCTTCAGCCGGTCGAGTCCGGTGAGGTCGAAGAGTTCAGGATCACCCGCACAGACGACCAGTTCGTGTTCGAATACCGCGGTAGTGGGTCCAATTGGACAACGGCCTATACACTGGAGCGGTCCATGGTTGTTACCGAGATCGGCACCTTTGCGGGCAGTGCCTCGTGGCAGGGGTCGGTCCCGGGATACACTGCCTATCTGGACTATTTCGAGAATTCCCTAGATCCGATTCTGGACGAAGACGGCGATTATGCGTCCCAGAATTTCGCACCGGTGGCGGCGGATGACTACTTTGTCGTGCTGAACGATCTGACCTTTGACCTGAACGACCTGACCGGCAATGATTTCGACCCCAATGTTGAAGACACGCTGTCAATCCAGTCGATGGGGCCGGTTTCGGACGGAACCCTGACGGACAACGGTGACGGCACTTTCACCTACACCCCGGATCAGAGCTTTTCCGGTTTGGCGACCTTTGACTACGTCATCAGCGATGGCACCTTGTCGGACAGCGCGACCGTGACACTGGACGTTCAGAATGCCATCGACCTGTGGCACGGCGAAACGCAGACCTTTGGCACGCCCGGCGAGGCGCAAAGATGGATCAACATACTTGGTACCGTTTCCAGTGAGGTTACGGACCTGAGCTATAGCCTGAACGGGGGTGCATCGGTCGGGCTGTCCATCGGGCCGGACACGCGGCGGCTTCAGGACAATGGGGATTTCAACATTGATATTGCCTATGACCTGTTGGACGGCAGCGCCAGTGACGACATCGTCACGATTACGGCGGTCTTGGCGAACGGGACGGTCATGACCAAGGATGTCACCGTCGTTTACGAAGATGGCGCGGTCTGGGATGCCAATTACACGATCGATTGGTCAACGGTGACAAATCTTCAGGACGTTGTGCAGGTTGTCGATGGCACTTGGGACTATACCGCCGATGGTGTCCGTCCAGTTGATCTGGGCTATGACCGGCTGATCGTTCTGGGTGATGACAGTTGGGACAATTATCAGCTTTCGACGACCATAACCGGACATGATCTGAGCAACGTCGATCCGCGTGGCCGCGATGGCGGTGCCTTTGCGATCGGGATGCTTTGGGGCGGGCATACGGATGATCCCATTTCTGGCTGGCAGCCGGTTTCGGGTTGGAATCCGGGTGCGTCCTTCTTTTACACGGATCGGCTGGAATCCCGCAGCTACCACAATTTCAACAGCCTGCTTGGCACGTCACCGTTCCAGATGCAGGAGGGCGTGACCTACAATCTTGTGGTCGAGGTGACGCAAGCCGGCATCTATGACCGCGTCTACTCATTGCGGATATGGGAAGAGGGGACGGCGGAACCGCAGGGTTGGAACATTCAAACGGTCGAGACTTATGCGATCACCGAGGCACCGGCGACCGGCGGTCTGTATCTGAATGCGCATTACTACGATGTCACCTTTGGCGACATCCAAGTGACGGAAATCACGGGGTCCGACATCGTCAACGGCTCGGATAGGGATGACATTCTGGTGGCTGCCGATGGTGCTGTGTCGAACCCCGGTGCCGACGAGATCGACGTTTTCACCGGTGGTGCCGGGGGCGATACCTTCGTTCTGGGTGATGCCGGGTCGGTTTATTACGACGATCCCACTGACGGCAGCCAAGGGCAGCAGGACTATGGTTTTGTCTGGGACTTTAACGAGGCCGAGGATGCCGTCCAGCTTTATGGCAGCGCGGCTGACTACGAGCTGCGCGAAGACGTGTCGGGCCTGACACTTGGAACGTCGATCTGGCTTGTGTCCGGTGCCGAGGATGATTTGATCGGTGTGCTGAACGGCGCTTACAATCTGGACTTGGCGGACAGTGCATTTGTCTTTGTAAGCGACGTGCCGGTCAGCTAGGCGCGCGCCTCCTGCACGCATGTCGATGCGCGATTATGATCCTTGAGGATCAGCGCCGTGTATCTCTTCATGCTGTTCGAATGGTGGGTCGGTCAGCAGGACTAGGCCATCGTCCAAAAGCTCCTGAACCGTGTCCACCTCGACCGTATCTTTTCCAAAACTGGCCGCGTAGACCAGCGAAAGCTCGCATAGCTTGTTGACCACACGCGGAATACCGCGGGACTTTTCATAGATTAGTTTCACGGCATCTTCCGTGAATGCCTCGCCAGAGCCGCCAACGCGTTTCAACCTATGGCTGATGTATTCAGATGTTGTTTCACAATCCATTTCGCGCAGGTGAAATGACACGGCAACACGCTGGGCGAACTGCCGCAGGTTGTGTTGCGACAGAAGGGCCCGCAATTCTGGCTGCCCAATCAGAATCAGTTGAAGCAGTTCATTCTTGCCGGAATTGATATTTGTCAGCATCCGCAATTCTTCCAGAATTTCGGTGCCAAGATTTTGTGCTTCATCTATTACGATAACGACCCGATGGCCTTCGGCGAATTGACCTATCACAAAATTTTGAAATGACTCGAACATTTCGACATTATCGGACGGGTCTGTAATCGGGATATCAAGCGAATTGTTGATCCACCGCATCAATTTCCCGTTTGACGTGTTTGCGTTCGAGATTAGGCCAACCTTTGTATCTTCGGGAACCTCTGCAAGAAGAGCGTGCATCAAGGTTGTCTTGCCCGATCCGACCTCGCCTGTAAGGACGGTTACAGGGGCTCCGGTGATGAAGCCATACTCCAAAACCGTGAATGCCCTTCGATGACCAGGCGACCAAAACAGAAAGTCCGGGTCTGGCGTCAAGGCAAATGGCGCGCCAGTCAGACCGAAGTGGGATTGAAAAAGTTCCGTTGTCAAAAGTTCACCTGACAGTGATTCCGGCGGTTAAACCGCAAGCCGGGTTTTAAAAAAATGCAGTTCGACCATGTCACTACGCCCGATCGTTGACTAGCACGCGGTCAGAGTCCAGAGCGACCTTAAGAAAGTGTTAAAGAATCATTGATTTCTGCCCCGGTTTGAAATGAAATGCTTGAATATAGCTGCAACTAGATGCAATTGTTCTCTTTGTAGTGATTTTACCGCACTGTCATGCGGCCTTGGCGAATTCGGCAGAAGGACGGATATATTTTGACCGTTCCAGCGCGTTCAAAGTGCCAGGGAAGTTTTTTAGGTCCCGTGCTGTTTCGCATGTATTGCATGCCTTAGGAGCGTAATTTTTTTCAAAAGGGGGGCGCAATGATTGCTTTTGCACATCAGCGCATGGCCAGAATGAAAGATTCCTTCGAAAATGAATTGGACGCGAGCCATCCGCTTGTTGTCGATCTTCCATTTATGGAAACTGAATTTTCAGGATTCTACCGGAACTATTTCAAACGGGCGATAGACGTTGCCCTTGTATCACTTGCGGCGTTGCCCGCGCTTGCGGTCGTTCTGATCTTTGCCGGAATGGTCGCGCTTGACGGTCGGAACCCATTTTACACCCAGATTCGGGTCGGGAAGGGCGGGCGCAGGTTCCGCATCTGGAAGCTCCGCAGCATGGTTTGCGATGCGGATGCCGCTTTGAGCGCCTATCTGGCCAAGAACCCTGAGGCCGCGCGCGAATGGGAAACCAAGCAAAAGCTGAAGAAGGATCCGCGCATTACCTGGATTGGGCGTTGCATCCGCAAGTCGTCGATCGATGAATTGCCCCAGTTGTGGAACGTCTTGAGCGGGACCATGTCGCTGGTTGGCCCGCGTCCCTTCACTGCGGGTCAGGAAATCCTGTACACTGGCAAGTCCTATTTCAAGCTGCGCCCGGGGGTGACCGGACCGTGGCAGGTTTCGGATCGTCACAATAGCGCGTTCTCTGATCGTGTCTGGTACGACGAAGACTATCATCGCAAGATGTCGTTCAAATATGACCTGACGCTGATCGCGCGCACGTTCAAGGTCGTTTTGAGGTGTACCGGCGTCTAGCCGCAGCGGTGTTTGGTTTCCTCAGGCGGGTAGGGATTGTTGCTGACCGACAATAGTTCGGCCCGAAATCGGGCCGAATCGCAGTTCGTTCTGTTCCCAAGGCCTGAGTTGCGCAAAGATGACTTAAAGATCAAGGAAGGGTCACGGAATTGGCACTGATGAAAAGAATTTTGATTGCTTTCGCCTTGGTAGTGTTTGCAGGAGCAGCGACGGCGCAATCCTCTTACACGATCAAACCGGGCGACACGCTCGACATCGAAGTGCTTGAGGATAAATCGTTGAACCGTTCGGTTGTCGTGCTTCCGGACGGGCGCTTCTCGTACCCTCTCGCGGGTAGCCTTGTGGCGAAGGGGCGCACGGTTGATCAGGTTCGCGCTTCTGTCGGCGAAGCGATCAAGGGAAGCTTCGCGAATACGCCGACCGTCTATGTTGGCGTGCGGCCCGCGCCGCCGAAGCCTGCTGTCAGGGCATCGGTCCGCGCCCCCGCACCCGTGGTTCGCATCTACCTGATGGGCGAAGTCCAGAAAGGCGGGCAGATCGAAGTGAGACCTGGCACGACTTTCCTGCAGGCCTTGGCGCAGGCGGGTGGGTTGACCCCCTATGCCGCATCCAAAAGGATCCAGATACGCCGGACGGATTCGCGCTCTGGAACCCCCAGGATGATCACGATCAATTATCATGCACTGTCCCGCGGTGCGGCCCTGTCAAGTGACGTGGTTCTGACCGAGGGCGACGTTATCCTGGTGCCCGAGCGGCGGTTGTTCGAATAAGGCGCGTTGATGAAACACTCTTTGGCAGTCCCGGTCATTGTCGGATTAGCGTCCTGGATTGCACTTTCCCCGACACCGCTTCACGCGCAGGATCCTGCCGGCCGGGAGGCAGAGTCAACGCTGTCTTTCGGGCTGTTGTATAAGGACGACGCTTGGAAAGCATACAGCGGGTTCGACTTTACCCTTAGCTCGTCAACGCGCACCGAAGGATTGGGGCTTTCGGCCTCGGGTGGGCTTGAAGGGAGCGGCGCGGACGGTCTGAACCTGGTCGACCCCAATATTTTGCTGACCTACAATCGCACCGGGCGCAACGCGGCGCTGGCCGCATCCGCGCGCTATCGCGAGTCGGATCTTGGCGGGTTTACCATCGACGAGGACACCAGCGCCGGAGAGTTGATCGCCAACACAGGCACCAAGAAAGACGCCAATATCGCCGGTTCCTTGGAATTCGGCACCGTGTCGCCCCTCGGCGGCAAGATTGATATGGGCTGGCGTGAGGTGAAGTATTCTGGTGCAACGACCCTTGCCGATTACGATGCCGTAGACGTTGGCGTGACCTTGCGGTTTACGATCGACCCAAGGATCGATCTGCGCACCACCGCGCGCTACCAGGAAACCCTTGCGGATGCTCCGGGAACGGACCGCGTCACCCAGTCCATCGGTTTTGGCGCGGATTTCAAGGTGAACCAGACGCTGAACACCTCAATCGACCTGACTTATGCGGAAATTGAAACGCGCCCGACTGGCGGACCGGTCCAGAAGGACAGCGGCCCGGGTTTCGAATTCACTGCGCAGAAAGACCTGAAAAACGGCGATCTGGGATTTTATCTTACATCCACCCTGACCACCGTCGGCAATCGCACGGAAGCGCAGGTCGCCCGCACGTTCGAGACTGCGCAGGGCGATGGCCTGATGCTTTCGGCCGGGGTTTCCAGAAGCGGGAACGACGAGGTTGATGCGATCTTTGGCTTGGAATATTCGCGCAGCACGCGCGATGCCGAACTTAATGTCGCCCTGTCACGTTATGTGCAGTCCGACCTGTTCGGACAGGAAACGCTGAACTCTCAATTCCGGATCGGGCACAGTTATGCGATCAACGACACATCCAGAATTGAAAGCGCGCTGGCCTACCGCGAGACACAGTTCCTGACCTCTACCGCGCTGGATGCCCGCAAGCTGGAGATCAGCCTAGGCTATTCGAAAAAGCTGACCAGCGTATTCGATCTGTCGGCCGAAGTGTCGCAAATTCGCGATTGGACCGGATCTGCGGGCCCAACGACCGATAACACGGTTTTCCTGGGTTTGACGCGCGCCTTTAGCTGGGCGCCGTGACGCGTTTAGCAACCGGGTTTGTCGGTTTTGCCATTAGCGGGATGCGTTAGGGGGCGACGGCCTGACGCCTTGGATGTACTGTGAAATCCCGTCAATCAACGCACCATGCTTGGACCCGAACCCCGTTTGTGCCGGGTGCAGGTCGGTCCGCTGCAACAGTCCTGGCAGATCGTCGATCTGCCAAGCCACATAAACGCCGGGTTCGTCGGCAAGTGCCCGCGCGGTAGCAAGTTGGTGGTCGTTCCGATGCTCTTCCAGATCGTGTCGCCGCGGGACAATAATCAGCGGACGTTGAAACCTTTTCGCCGACAAGATCGTGCCGATCCCCGCATGGGCGACGATGACGCGCGCCTGTGAAAATGTTTCGTCAAACGAAACCGGGTCCATCATCCGCCTGACATCCAGATTTGGCAAAGCTGTCGTTTCGGTGCCGACTTGGGCGATGATCTTTTCATCGGTATTAGCCGCGAAACGGTTCATCGCTTCGGTGAGGCGGGGAAAGGCCAGTTGTGTTCCGACGGTCAAAAAGATCATAGAACAGCCCCGAAATACCCGGCCCCCTCGGCCTCGGCCACATGGGGCCATTGGCTAAGCCACAAATCGGCAAAGCGCCTTGCCAATTTTCCCGACATCGACATTTCCTCGGCATTGGCAACGGAGTCGACCCAGATCGTGCGCCGCCTGAACAGTCTGGCCATGGCCAATGCGATCACGCCGGGCAAGGCCCCGGTCGAGATGACGACATCGGGGCGAAACCGCGCGATGGCCACGAAAAGGGTTACGGCGGTCAAAGGGATGCGCCAGGCCGAGTTGCGGTTACATTCGGAAACGATCATCGAAGGGGCGGCGTTGAATTCTTCCGGAAGCCCCTTGAGCGTTGTCGCGAAAAGCATGTCACACCCCGCGAAAGCCGGGCGCAACGCCATCAGTTGTTGCCAGTGTCCGCCCCCAGAGGCGATGGCCATAACCCTTGTAGGTCTGCTTTTCTTCGCTTTTGCCATTTCACTTTCAACACGCTGTTTCGACCACAGGGCACTTGCGCCCTAGCTTTAGCAGCGGTTGTAAATATCCTCGTATCTTACGATGTCGTCCTCGCCCAAGTAGGTTCCTGTCTGCACCTCGATCAGATACATGGGCACCTTTCCGGGGTTGGCCATTCGGTGCGTGGCCCCCAACGGGATGTAGACAGAGCCGTTTTCCGGCACCAGCGTCACGTCTTTATTCACTGTAACCTCGGCCGTCCCGCCGACCACGATCCAATGTTCGGAACGATGGACATGGGATTGCAGCGAAAGCACGCCGCCGGGTTTGACCATGATGCGTTTGACCTGAAATCGGTCGCGGGCGATCAGCGATTCATACCAACCCCAAGGCCGGTGATAGCGTGGATATTCCCGCGCCTGCGTGGTCTTGCGCGCGGCAAGCCGATCCAAGGCACCGGGGATTTTCGCCAGATGGTCCCGGTCTGCGACCAACACCGCGTCGCGGGCCACAACGGCGACGATATTGTCCAGGCCGACACCCAGAATTTGCGTGGCGCTTTCGTCGCTGCGCAACATGCTGTTCCGGCAATCGACGGCCAGCGCGCCGCCATATTCGGAGACGCCATCGTGATCCCGGTCTGTCACCCGCCAGACCGAGGCCCAGTCTTCCAAGTCGTTGCAGGGACCACCCAGTGGCATGGCCAAGGCACCCCTTATTCCTGCCAATATCTCGCTTTTGAAATCCCGTTTGGGAATCTGGGCATAATCGGTGGTGGCATAGGTCAGGGTATTGCCGTCCGTCGTTCCATTCTCGACCGCCTTGCGACAGGGTTTCAGCATTCCCGGTGCTTGCGCTTCGAATGCGGCCAGCAGGTCGGCGCGGCGCATCAGAATCATGCCCAACATATTCTGCGGCGCATCCCTATCGCTTTCGGTCAGGGGCGTGGCCGCCAACCCGCGCGGGGCGGCGACCATCTCCTCAAGTATCTCCGTGCTGGAGACTTTCGGCTCTACGATCCCGTCCAAAAACCGGACGACCGCACCCTTGCGCGCGCGCGCTTCGGCCTTACGAATGGCGGCCTGAAAATCCTCTGGATCGCCCGCGAAATGGACCATGGGCGAAACCAGGACCACCGCATCTGGATCATCCTCGATCATCAGGGCCGCAGCCAGAACCGATGCCGCCGAATTGCCCCCAGCAGGCTCCAGTGCAAAGCGCGCATCCCAAACCCCGACTTCGCCTGCCTGATCTTCGGCAAGGAAGCGAAATTCCTGATCTGTCGTGACAACGGGTGCGTCAAACCCATCGCCAGAAAAAAGCCCGAGCATGTTCTGGTAGGGGGATTGATCCCCCAGTATCGGAGCGAACTGTTTGGGAAATGTTTCGCGCGCACTGGGCCAAAGGCTGTCGCCGGTGCCGCCACAAAGAATGATTGGATGTACCATGAAATCCTCTCTTTCTGAAAATTGCTTTCGATAATGGGCCTGTCTTTAAAAAGGTATGTGCTTGGGTAAATAGGGCAGGGTGCTGCGCATCAATTCGCGAATTCGCACTTCTGCCGCGGCGATGTCATTGCCCTTGATCGGCGTGACGAACCGAACGATGGCACCATCGCGGCGGTCCCGCATAATGCCATCGACAAGCATGTCGATCTTGGCAAGAAAATCGTTGGTGATCCGGCTGCCGCGCTGTTCGAACCAGTAATAGACCAACTGTCTGTCTGTTCCCTTGATGATCTCGGCGCGGTTGGCATCGAAACTACCATACCCTGTGCCGGTCATATCCAGGCGGCGGGTTCCGAACTCGGTCACTTCCCAGCCATTGGCAGGCAGGCAAACCTGCGGGGAATGCAGCGCCGATCCGTTGGTCTGATCGCTGTAAAAAGCAGCGAACAGATGCACCGGCTGACCCGCATCCGGAGTAGAGTAGGTTGCGTTTATATAGTCGTCGGCACCGATCACTTCCTCGATCCCCGGTTCCAACCGTGTCGACAGGCCTTGCCATCCGTCCATCATTGTCGGAAACCGCTCGAATCCGGTTCTGGTCAGCGCCTCTGTCCGGTTGGTGGGCAGCAGGACCAGCACCGAAAGCAGACCGCCCGCCAAGACTGCAAACCCAAGCTGCGGGGCAGCGGGAACGCCTTTCAAACGGCTGGCGACCTGCGCCAGACCTTTCGTATCGAAGTCGAACAACGGGTTCTTTCGCTTGGCTTTCGGGCTTAGCATACGCAGCAAAATCATCGCCGCTGCCAACAGCACGATGCAAACCAGCAATATGGTCCAGCCTTCGAAGGCATGCAGGAACCCTTCGGCGGTTTCTATTCCGTAGCGGTTTACAACAACGGCGGTTATCGCGATCCGGGCCGAGTTCATAAGCACGGCCAAAGGCATGGACAATGCAACCAGAACCAACTTGTGCCACATCGGTGCGTTGCTGATGGCCGCGAAAAGCAGCGCGAAACTGATTACCGGAAACAGGAATTGCAAGCCGGAACAGGCCTCGGCTACCTGAAGCCGGTAAACACCCAGGTCGATGATATTGCCATCCAGGTAAACGGCCAACCCCAGCGCCCGGATCATCCCGACGCCCAGAATGGCCGAGACGTGTTGCAAGAATGTGGTCAGTTGCCAATACATGAACTGCGGTAAGGGCAGCACGAAGATCAGCAACAGCATTGAAAGCCAAAGACGGCGTGCCCGTGTCGGGCCAAGTATCAGGCAGACCATTCCGGCGATCCAGATGAGCAGGCCATAGGCCGACACATCCCCGATCTTGCTCAGCGTGCCTATCGCCGCGATGACAAGACCAAGCGTGACAAGCAGCACTCCGGGCCAGACCGGGGTGGCGGGATGCGCGCGGTATTCTTCCGGCTCGTCCCGAAGCGTCCGCAGGCCAATCCAGACGGCCATGAAGGCCACAACCGGCCCGTGGCTGTAAACAGGCGTGGCCCAGTTTTCGGCCAGTTCCCGAAACCCAAGAAAAAACAGCGGGGATGCCGCCAGCAAGGCAAGCAGTAAAAGCAGCGGGCCGCCCAGCCCGGCGCTGCCGCGGCTGGCGGGCAAGCTTGGTGTCCGATCTGCCAATTGCACGCCCATCAGTCTGTCACCTTGGAAGCGTCATCTGCGGCAAGGCCAAGCGCGGCCTCTTTTGCGAGCGAGGCAAAGGGTTCGGTGCCGATGTCGATCACTCTATCCAAATAGTGCGCCGCATCATCGGTGCGATCCGCGCGGATCAATGCCTTGGCGGCGTGCCATTGGACCTGCGGATCATCGGGCAATGCCCCCGCTGCTGTCACAAGCGCGTTTACTGCGGTTTCCAAGTCGCCTTGAAGAAACCGGACCCGGCCGACCGTATCCAGAAACTGCGGGATCGGGCTACCTACCAATGGCTCGACCAGATGGGCCGTGCGGACCAGCGTTTCCTCGTCCTGCGACCGCTGCAACAGCAGACCGGCAAGATTGTTGCGAACCGGCGCGCTTTGCGGGTGCGTTTCGAACAGGGCTTCATAGGCGGCAATTGCGCTATCCAATTGCCCATCGGCCTGAAGCGCGCTGGCCAGCTCCCATTGCATTTCCGGGCTATCGGGCAGCGCCTGCACGGCGTTCTGGATCGTCTCGATCAACAAGTCGGGCGCATTCTGCCGTTTCCGCAGCGCAATGAAATCGGACCAAAGCGCTGCTGTGTCCGGCATTTTTACCGTCAGGTCGCTGTAAATTTCCGCGGCAGCGGCCAGATTGCCTTGTGCGACGGCCAGTTCTGCCGCAACGGCGCGCAGTTCGGCATCGCTGGGAAATTGTTCTGAACCGATGTCGATCAGGGTTTGCACAATGTCGAACCGCCCGGCGTTCAGACCGGCGCGTGCCAGCGTGGCCAGCCCGACGGGTGTGACCTGTTTCGCCTCGGCGCGCAAAGTGATGTGCTGCATGGCAAGATCGGTATTGCCAAGGCTGATCAGCCGCTGGAATTGCATCCGGTCAGCGATAATCAGCGCGGGGTCGGTGCCAATGACCCGCAGTCGTCCTTCGATCGATTCCGCCTGATCCCACTGCTGCCGCGCCAGGAACAATTCGCCCTGTCGCCCAAGCAGCGTGATATTTCCCGGTGCCCTTTCGATCGCCCGGCCAAGCACATCAATGGCCGACGTGATCTTGTTCTGGGCAACCAGGTGCGCTGAATATTCAAGCGCGGTCAACGCATCATTGCCCGATGCTTCGAAGGCTTGCGCCATGATCTGCCCCGCCAGCGCGGTATCGCCCGACGCTTCATACGCTCTGGCCAGAAGGGAAAGCGTGGCGGTATTTTCCGGGTCCACGCCCTGCGCTGTCCTGAGCAGGCGAAGCGCCAGATCGGGTCGCCCGCGTTCTAGGAACCATGCCGCTTGCAGTTGCGATGCGGGCACATTGCGGGGGGCTGACGCCAGCAAGGTATCAAGCGCGGTTTCGGCCGCTGGCCGATCGCCCGAAGCATTCAGCATCTGCGCCAGCATATAAAGCGCGCCGGCGGTATCCTCGTCGGCTTCCTCGGCTGCTGCCACCGCTTCGCGCATTTCGCGCAACGCGCTTTCCGTGTCGGCATTGTCAAAGGCCATCGCGGCGCGCAGCAAGCGCAGAACGGTGGGCCGCCCATGCGCGGCGACCAGCCGCTCAAGCGTCAGCAAGGCCTCTTCGCTGCCACGATATTCTGACAGGAATTGCACAAGCGCCAACTGATCGCCGGTGTCGGAAAGGTCGGGAACATCCCGCAAGACCGCTTCGGCCGCGTCGATATTTCCGGCCTCGATATGCAAGGCGGCCAGCATCCGGCGGAAATGGGTTGCTTCTGGATGTGACTTCAGGATCGCTTCAAGTTGCGGAACAACCTCTTGCTTGCGACCCAGACGGTTCAATAGCTGAAGGCGGGCCTGCGCGAATTCAAGGTTGTCCGGCGCAAGTGCAAGCGCGTCATCAACCGCCTTCAGCGCCTCTTGTGGGCGATTGGTGCGACCGTAACCGTCAACGATCGCATAGCGCAGCGCAACCATCTGTGGGGCATTGGGCATAACCTCTAGCAGCCGTGCGTGGGTTTTAAGCAGGGCAAGGGCATCCCCTGCTTCGACCGCTTCGGAATAGGCAATGATCGCCAGACCGGCCTGCACTTGGGCATTGTCTCCGGCCACGTTTGCAATGGCAGTGTAATGCGACTTTGCGATCGCCCAGTTGCGCTCTTCCATGACCATGGCGGCCAGTTTAAGGCGGCTTGGAACGTGCCGTGGGTCTTGTTCGACGATGCGCAGCATCTGGGAATAGGCCGCGCGACGATTGCCCAGTTTCGCTTCGACCTCTGCCAGTTTGAAGCGGGATGGGATGTCGTTCGGCGTTGCCCGAAGCACGTTCAGAAATTCGATGCGCGCGCGGGGCAGGTCTTCGGCCGCAAGGAATTCCATGGCTTGGCCCAGATGTGCATCGGCTTTTTCTTCGTCGGATTGGCAGGCTGCTAAAAGCAGGATGGCCGCGCCGAAAACTGCGATCCGCAGCCTTTGTGCACGCCCGATCCGACCACGCTCCGCCACCTTGGAGGCTGGACATTCGGGATGATCAATTTCTGTCTGTTTACGCGTCCGATAGAACATTCGACCCGCGTTTGAACGATTCAGGGTCACGGCTAATTGTCTTCCGCGCATGAACGCGGCCTTTGGTTATGTAAAATCGTCGTCTTCAACTTCGCTGCGCGCTTGGATCAAACGGTCCGTGCGCAATCACTTTTTAATTAGGTTTCAAGCCTTTGCAGCTTGAAAAGCTGCGGTCACGAAAAAATACCTGCCTAATAGGTTTCGATTGTGGGGCGGGCCGGAAAACGAGTCAACGGATATTTCCAATACTTATTCCGCGACTGCGGCCTGCAGTTGTTACACGTCATCACCACTCACGGATTCCGAAGTGTGCAAGTCCGCCTTGCGCAGATCAGCGCCTGATTGTTCCTTAGCTGTTCCATCCCGGATGATCACATTTCCCCTCGGCGCTCGGCCCTGTTCATGGCAAGATCGGTTCTGAGGGAACTTCGGGACGGGGGACGCCCATGCTGATCCATCTTCATAAGCAAGCGACGACGACCCCGAAGGTCCGAGCGGCCATTCAGAGCAGCGATGACGCAGGGACGGTTCTTGCGGAACGCTTCGGGGTTACCCCGCAGACCGTCTACAAGTGGCACAAGCGCGACAGCGTCGAGGATCGCAGCCACACGCCCCATCGGTTGCAGACAACGTTGACGCCGGCCCGGGAGGCCGTCGCCGTGGCGCTGCGCAAGACGCTGCTGGTCTCGCTCGACGATCTTCCGGCTGTCGTCCGTGAGTTCCTGAACCCGAATGTCTCGCGATCGGGGCTGGATCGCTGCCTGCGTCGTCACGGTGTGGGGAACCTGCGCGACCTGCAGGCCAGGCACGCCAGGCCGAAACACAGC